>CAMWNB010000018.1 GCA_947175495.1 uncultured Porphyromonadaceae bacterium
CAACACTCAAAAAAGAGAGGCTGCGCCGTAAAACTTAATTACGACACAGCCTCCTCGGTGGTTTTGTGAGTGTGGATTCTATTTCAGTGCGTTGGCCAGCTCGGAAGCTTCGTATGAGATGGCGAATGATTGCTGCCTGTCGTCCTTGCAGATGATGACGAGCGAGAGGCCGAGGCCGCGGGCTGAGGCCTTGGCGAAGATGTCGCGCATGCCGGGGTCGGAAGAGAACATCTGCAGCAGGGTGGGGCGCATCATGTTCATGTTTTGCTCGACCATGGCGAATTGTGCCGGCGGGACGGGCATGACGAGGTGGATTTCCACGGCCTTGTCGGTGAGCTTTACGGCGTCGATCGACGAGCTGTTGTCGATGTTGATCGGACATTCGGCGTTGGCCGACTCCACGATGCTTTCCAGTGAGGCATCAGTGGTCTGCGCGTTGCCGGCAACGGCAGCGAGAGCTATGGCTGCCGCCATGAAGAATTTGCGAAGCATGTTATTTGTCGGTTTTCTGAATTTCGGAGCGGAGGAGCGTAATCACTTGCTTGCCGTCCTTGTCGAGGAGCATGACGCGGTTGCCGCTGCCCTGGATGGCGGTGGTGGTTTGCTCAAGAGCGACGAGCATGGCTGTTTCCTGTGCGGTCTTGGGGCAGGCCATGCGTGTGACGCCCATGTTGCTGAGCTCGATGGAGTTGCTGCGGTCGGGGTTGATGAAGATGCTGCCGTTGAAATAGTTGCATCCGGTGTTGCCGTGCACTCGTCCTTCGGCTATGTCGAAGAATATGTTGCATTCTTCGTCGTCGATGGCCTGGCCGTCGATGGCCGTCACCTGCCACTGGCCGTTGAGGAAGCCCATGTTGTGGCGTCGTGCGGTGAGCAGTTTCTGGCCGCTGCCGCCGAGGAAATAAATGTATGTCTCGTGGCCGGTGTTTTCGATTTTGACGGGATAGGACGTGCCGTCGGCGAGCACCACGTTGATGTCGTGTTCGAATGGCACGTCGGGGCAGTAGCGCATGGTGGAGGCCACGCCTCCGAAGGCGATCTTGCTGCCGTCGATGCGGTAGGAACCGTTGAGGATGTTGCAGCCGTTAGAGCCGTAGAAGCGGCCGTTGTCGAAGTTAATGTATGGCATTTCCTCGCGGTCGGTAATCTGCGTGGAGCCCACGGCGACAATGGTCCATTCGCCCGCCAGGGCATTTTCATCGATTGTGCCGGCGGCTTTGCCGGGAGTGGTCGTGGAGGCCGGTGTGGCCTGGTTTGTTCCCGAGGAGCCGCTGACGCGGGTTACTCCGTTCTTTGTGATATTGCAGGCTCCGAGGGCAAGCAGTGCGGCTGCAGCTGCGTATAATGTGAGTTTTCTCATAGTCAAATATATTCTAAAAAGATTATACAATATTAGAACGTCGTGCGTGGCAAAAGTTTAGAGGGTTTTTCATAATCATTGTTAATAACAGGGTGGTGAAATGCCCTCTCCGGCTTTAATCTGAATTAGCAGAAAGGCCGTCGCTGCATGTGCGGTGACGGCCTTTCTGTGTGGTTGGATCTGTAAGTGAAGCTTCGGGCTTACTTGCGGATACCGAGCTCTTTTTTTGCGATGATGGCGCGGTAGCGGTTGATGTCTTTGCGCATCAGGTAGTCGAGCAGACGACGACGCTTACCTACCAGCATCTTAAGAGCGCGCTCAGTAGTATGATCTTTGTGATTTGACTTAAGGTGCTGAGTCAAATGACGAATACGGACCGAGAATAATGCAATCTGGGCTTCAGGAGAGCCAGTGTCAGTCTTGCCCTTACCGTATTCCTCGAAGATCTTCACTTTTTCTTCAGAATTTAAGTGCATTCTTTCAGAGTTTAGGTGGTTAGTAAATATATTTTTCGCGTTAAGCGACTGCAAAGTTAGCTATAAATCCGCACACCACCAAATATTTCCGAGAAAATTGCAGCAAAAAAATCATTCCGCAGTGGTGGAGGGTTGCTCTTTGGCCACGAGCTCGAAGAATCCGCTGATTTCCTGCTGGTCGAGGGCCTGGCGCACGTTGAAGCGTTTCACCTGGTCCTCGTAGCCGCGCTTGCTCACCTTTATCTCAATGGTGACGTCGCGGGAGTTGTCGTAGGTGAGGCCCTGGATGTTGAAGCTGCGGGTCTCTTCGAGAGGTGTGGTGGTGAGGTAGGTTTCGTTGGTGTTTTTCACTTCGGCGGGGACGCTGGAAATCACTCGCCAGTAGATGCGCGCTCCGCGAGGATCGGAGTCGAAGAACCAGCGTATTATGGTCTGTTCCATGGCGGTGCGGCCGGCGTTGTGGCGGTCGACGCGCTGGCGCGATTCATTCGCTGTCACGGTGGGGTCGTTGTTGGCGGGCTTTGGGGCGGCGGTATTCTTGACCGGCTTCATCTTGACATAGACTGTGGGGTTGGCCGCGAGCTGCTTCTTTGTGTACGACACCATGGCTGATTTTGTTTCGTAGCCGTCTTTGCGGAACTGGAAAATCATGGGACGCGTGGCCGTCTTCTTGTCGACTTGAATTATCGCTGGAGTGGTGCTGCTGACGGGCATGCCGTTGAGATAGACCTGCGCGTCCTCGGGGTCGCTCTGCAGGGCGATTGCAAAATCCTTGGCTGCTGCCGTAGCGCCTGCGGCGATGAGCAGCACGGCCGAAAGGCATAGCTGAAGATACTTTTTCATGATAATTGTGTGGTTTAGTTGTCTTTCGGAACGAGTTCGAAGAATCCGCTGATTTCCTGCTGGTCGATGGCCTGGCGCACGTTGTAGCGCTTCACCTGGTCTTCGTAGCCGCGTTTTGTGACTTTGATTTCGATGGTCACGTTGGATGCGTTTTCAGGGGTAAGGCCTATGATGTTGAAGCTGCGTGTTTCTTCAAGAGGAGTTGTGGTGAGGTAGGTCTCGTTGGTGTTTTTAACTTCGGAGGGCACGTTGGAGATGACTCGGTAGAACAGGCGCGCTCCGCGTGGGTCGGAATCGATGAACCAGCGCAGAATCACACGTTCGAATTCGGTGGCGCCTGCGTCGCGGCGGCTCACTGCGTTGGGGGATGCCATGGGGATTACCGCTACCTCTTCTTCGGCGACGGTTTCGTCGAGCGGTTGGAGCGTCACGTCCAGCATGTCGGTCTTGTACTTTTTCATCTTGCCGGTGGCTGCGTCAATGGCCATGCCGGGGATGCCGCCGAGCAGAATGTTTCCCCAGAACCAGCCTTGAATCTTTGTGCCCAGTTCGTAGTCCTGCGGGCGGTAGCCGTCCTTGCGGGCTCCGAGGTGTTTGGTGCCGAGTTGCTTTCTTACCGTTGCCGTCGCAAAACCGTTGGAGCCCACTTCGGCAATAATCTTGTTTTTGTCGGTGTCGACAACCGTGGTGCCGGGCACGCCTCTGAAGGAAATCTCCTGGCTGGATTTTGTGAATAGCGATGCACAGGATGTCATCAGCAGGCCACATGCGGCCGCACAGGTGAGGGATTTGATTGGTTTGTTCATCATGTTCTCAAGTGCGCCTCAGCCCGCGGCGGCATGTAATGGGATGAAACTAAAAAAACGTGGGCTGCATTGCCACGTCCTTAGTTGATTGGTCCTGAGAAAACCTTTGAGAAGCGGATATAACAATAGCTACCCACGCCTATGCGTGAGAAAGCATCTTGCCCTTTCTCGCTTCTCTTGTTTCAAAATTTCTCAGGTTCATCAACTAAGAGCGAAAAGCAAAACGTTTTCGTAAATTAAAAAAGGCGCACCTCTGTGCGATACTGCAAAGTTATAACATATTGATTGAAAATGCAAATAAAATCGGTTCGAAGCGTGTAAAATGCAGCAGCGGCTGCGCCGTCGGGTGTGACGTGCAGCCGCTGCGATGCGGAGAGAGTGTGGAGCGGGCCCGGAATCAGTCCTGGCTGTCGCGCTCCTTGAGGGGGTTGCGGAAGAAGAGCTTGTGGTCCACGTACTCCTGTGTGGCGATGAGTGTGGGCTTGGGCAGTTTCTCGTAGTAGCGGGAGATTTCTATCTGCTCGCGGTTTTCGGAGATTTCTTCGAGATTGTCGTTCAGCGAAGCGAATTCCTGAAGTTTCTTTTCAAGGTCGTGCTTCATCTCGCCTGCGATCTGGTTGGCGCGCTTGGCGATGATGCACACGGTTTCATAGACGTTGCCGGTGTCTTCGGAGAACTCAATCATGTCGCGTGTGACAGTGTTGAGAGGGGCATTAGTCTTCTTGTAGTCCATGAGTTGCTTATTACGGTTGTAGATTCGTTTTATTAATCGTTGACATAGCGCGACGCAATCTTGAAGATGTTGTCGGCTTCCTGGCGGTTGGGGCTTTCGGGATAGTTGTTGATGAATGAGTAGTATTCGTCAATGACTTCTCGGAAGCGGTCTTCCTTGCGCTCGGCGATGCTCTGGTCGGCTTCCTGGAAGCGTGCTTTGAGCACGAGCATCTCGAGCTCTTCCTTGTATTTGGAGTAGGGATAGTCCTTGATGGCGTTCTTGGCCACTATGACGGCGCTTTCGTAGTTGTTGCCGAGGTAGTTGCCGAGGTTGTAGTAGAGCTGTGCGTTCTGCAGCTGCTTGAGTGTGAGTTTGTCCTGGAGCTCGAAGATTGCGCTCTGGGCCACATTGACTTTGTCGCTGCGGGGGAAGTAGTCGAGGAAGCCCTGGAGCTCTTTTATGGCGGTGATGGTGCCGCTCTGGTCGAGCTGTGGCTCGGGGGAGTCAAGGTAGTAGCCGTAGCCGCAGTAGAAGCGCGCGAGCTCGGTGAATTTGCCTTTGGGATAGCGCTGGTAGTAGCTGCGGAAGTAGGGGCCGGCGGTCACATAGTCTTTGTTCTCGTAATGGCTCATGCCGAGGAGGTAGAGCGATTCTTCGGCCTTTTCGGAACCCTTGAACACGGTGACGCAGTCCTTGAGCAGGGTCGCGGCCTGCACATAGCGCTTGGCCTCGTAGGCTCGCTTGGCGTAGTCGAACTTATATTCGAAGTCGGTGCTCTTCTGTGCACGCTGATATTCGCCGCACGAGCATGTGACGAGCGCCAGCAATATGACGAGTATGTAGTTTCGCATTCGCAAGGTCATAATTTTGAGTGTACAAAGTTACGCTTTTTCCGCGAAACTACCGCAACTTTAACATAAAAACCTCGCGAGTTTAACTTTCATTATACGAACAAAAAGGCAAAACCCGCGCCGTGCGGGGTGTGCGGCGCGGGTTTTGTGTGGATGTGGCTGCGGATTACTGATGGGCGGGGCGCAGCAGGTCGTTGACCACCTTGACGGGGTTGAATGTGGATGCGGGCACTTCTACGAACACGGTGTTCCAGTCGCTCATGGCGCCGTTCCAGAGGCCCGGAAGCTCAAGGGCGCGGAGCTCACGGCCGGCGAAACTCTTCGACGAGATGAAGCCGGTGTCGGGGTCGACATATTCGCGCAGGTCGTAGGCGTCGCCGTTGAGGTCGCGGATGTAGCATACGAGGTCGACGGGATTGAAGTGGGTGGCGGACGCCATCATGGCTGCCGCCTCGGGGTCGGCGGTGTTGATCTGCGTGCTTTCCAGAATCTGTGGCGAAGCAGAGCCGTCGGGGTTGTAGGCCAGGTAGGGGCCGCCGCCGGGCTCGCCTTCGTTGCGCACCATGCCGCACACGCGCAGCGGTCGGTCGAGTTTGGCCAGCATGTAGTCGGGGTCGGCTGCATCGAGTTCGGGGGCGGTGATGCAGAGGGTGTCGTGCATGAAATCGGCAATCTCTGCCAGGTCGGCGGGGTCGTAGTCGCCGGAGGCGAGCATGTCGACGTAGGCCCGGATGCTGTCGTGCACCTGCATGAGCACACCGCCCAGCACGCGCTTGTAGCGGAGGGTGTCGGCACGGCGCGCTTCGGGCACTACGTTGTCGATGTTCTTGATGAACACGACTGTGGCGTCGAGGTCGTTGAGGTTCTCGATGAGGGCGCCGTGGCCGCCGGGGCGGAACACAATCTCGCCGGCGTCGTTGCGGAAGGGAGTGCCGTCGAGGGCTGCTGCGGGCGTGTCGGTGGAGGGTTTCTGCTCGCTGAGGCTTACGTTGATTTTCACGCCGGTGGCTGCTTCCACTGCGGGCACGGCCTTGGCGAGCTTTTCTTCGAAGAGGGTGCGGTGGTCGGCCGACACGGTGAAGTGGATGTCGACGCGTCCTTCGGCTGCAACGGTCTGCACGCCTTCGTAGAGCTGCTCTTCGAGCGAGGTGCGGGTGTTGCCGCCTTCGTAGCTGTGGAATGTGAGCAGCGCTTTTGGGAGGGCGCCGTAGTTCATGCCTTCGGGACGGATGATGGCGCTGACGAGGTCGCGGTGGCGTCCGGCTGCGACGAGGGCTGCGGCGTCGACATTGAACATGCGGGCTGCGGCGGCGTCGAGCTCGGCGCGGAACGGGAGACGGTCGAGGTTGTCGGCGAGCTCGGCCACGGGGCTGCCTGCCGGCGCGGTCTGCGTGTCGCCGTCGGCGAAGGCAAACAGAGCCTTGAACATGCGCGATGCCGCGCCGGATGCGGGCACGAATTTGGCGGCACGTCCGCCGTCGGCCAGGAAGCGCTCCCAGCGGCCGATGGCGCTTTCCTGCTCGGCTTCGTCGAGCACGTGGATGCCGGCGTCGGGGCGTGCCGAACCCTGGAGCTTCAGATAGGGGAATCCGGTGGCGAAGCGTTGCATCTGCGAGTCGAACTGCTCGGTGGTGATGCCTCTCTTGCGGAGGCCTTCTAAGTCTTTTTCAGTGAGCATTGGATTATTGTATGGTTTTGAGGTGTTGTCTGTTGTCGGACGGTGGTTTATTTGCGTATGCGCTTGATCAGGTTGTAGGCCGGCACGATACCTGCTTCGCCGGCTTTGCTGAGGTCGGCGATGCCGGCCTGGCGGTTGCCGAGCTTCAGATAGATGTAGCCGCGGTTGTAGTAGGCTTCGCCCATGTCGGGCTTAATCTCTATGGCGCGGGAGTAGGCTGAGATGGCCGAGGTGTAGTCGTGGTTCTCGAGCAGCAGGTTGCCTTTGTTGAACCATGCCACGGCGGTGAGGGGGCTCAGCTCTATGCCTTTGTCGATGTCGGCGAGGATTTCGGCCATAGTGGCCTCGGCCACCTGCAGGCGTGCGGAGGGGTCGATGGCCGCGTCGGGAGTGTCGCGGTCAACCTGCAGCTTGTGGTAGCGTGCCTGCGCGCGCAGCCAGTAGGCCGGCGCGAAGTCGGGCATGAGGGCGATGGCGCGGTTGATGTCGTCGATGGCGGCGGCGTAGTTGCGCGTGGTCACGAAGTCGAGCGCGCGGCCTATGTAGTCGACGGCGCGCGGCGTGTGCGTGGCCAGCAGCGAGTTGTAGTAGTCGATGGAGTTGAAGTGTCGCTTTATGATGTCCTCGTCGAGCGCCGGAGCGCGGTTGGTCACCACCACAGCGTAGCGCAGGGCGCGCGTGGCGTTGAGGTCGTCAATCTCCTTTATATAATATGTGTTGCTGCGCAGCTCGGATGGCGCCGAGTAGAAGCCAAGCTCCATCATGGGCTCGATGTCGATGGCTACGTTGCGGTCCTGGACGCGGCCGCGGATGGCGCTGTTGTTGTACTGCTCGTGGATGTCGGCGTTGTCGTCGACTGTGAGAAGCGACGCGAATCGGCGCGACACGAGTTCTTCGGGCACGTCGGACGATGCCACGGCTTTTTTCTCGGCCTCGGCCTTGTCGGCAGGCTTGGCGGCTTCTGCCAGCCGGCGCGCCTGGTTGTAGGTGGCTTCGGCTTTGCCGAGGTTGCCCATGGAGCGCTCGATGTCGGAGCGCAGCCACAGCGCGTCGGGGAAGTCGGGGAATGCTTCGGCCACGCGGTTCACGTCGTCGATGGCTGCGCGGTAGTTGCCTTTGGCGCGGTGGATGAGTGCGCGGCTGTAGAGTGCGCGGTAGTTGTCGGGTTCGAGGTTGAGCACGCTTGTGAAGTCCTCGAGTGCGCGGTCGTTGGCGTTCACTTCGGCCAGTAGCAGGCCGCGGTTGAACAGGGCGGTGGCGTTGGCCGGTTCCAGTTGCAGGGCGTAGTCGTAGTCGGCCATTGCGCCGAAGTAGTCGTTGAGGGAGTAGCGCAGGTAGGCGCGGTTGATGTAAAGGCCTGCCATGCGCGGTTGCAGGCGCACAGCCTCGTTGAGGTCGGCGAGCGCAGCCTTGAAGTCTCCTCCGGACCGTATGGCCATGTCGGCTCGCAGGATGTAGCCGTTGAGGGCGTTGGGGTTTATCTTCAGCGCGCGTTCGATGTCGGAAGCGGCGCCGGTGGTGTCGGCCGTCTGCAGTCGCAGCTGTGCGCGGCCCAGATATGCGTTGTCGTAGTTGGGATAGTATTGCAGCAGGGTGGCGAATGTGCTGTCTGCGGCCTGCGTGCGCTCGGCTCCTTGCTGGGCCATGGCCAGATTGAAAAGCAGGTTGCGGTTGCGCGGCAGCAATTGCAGGGCGTGTTCATAGTCGCCGATGGCGTCGGCGTCGCGTCCGAGGTTCTGGCGTGCCACGCCGCGCACTTCCCATGCGTCGGTGATGAACGGGTTGAGCGTTATGGCTTGGGATGCGTCGGTTTCGGCGCCTGCGTAGTCCTCGAGGTTGTATTTTGCGATGGCTCGCAGGAAATAGGGCTCGGCCAGGTAGGGCTTGGCATCTATGACGCGGTTGAAATACTGGATGGACAGCATGTAATCCTCGAAATAGAGCGCGTTGCGCCCCACGCGCAGCACTTGATCGGTGTTGATCTGTGCAGAAGCGGACGCAGCAGTGGCCACTATCAGAACCATGGCTGCGGTGCGTTTGCGTATGTTGGAAAAAATGTTCATTGTTTCTGATGCAAAGTTAGCGAAAAATCGCAATCGTGCCACCGAAAAGATGTGAAATCGCTATTTCTTTCACATAAGTTTGCATTATTCAGTTCCTATACATGTGCCTGTCTGTGGCGGCAACTGTTGCGCCGGGGCGCAGTGGGCGGGATCCGGTGTGCGATTTGAGCTTTTTTTGTGGTCTAAATAGTAAATGATCAAGAAAATCGCGGGGTTTGTGACAGATGTGTTACAAAAATTGGGGGGGGTAAATTTGCTATATATTTGCACTCTGAATAAAGAATGTGCTCTAATAATAAAACACACTAAAACAAAATGATAGTTTTTAAACATTTCAAATGTGCGTCCGCCGTGGCGGCAATTGCCGTCGCGATGACTGCATGCACCGACGAAGTCCCGCAATTGTCGGCCGACGAGTTGTATCTCCGCGGGTTTATAAAAGAATTCGGCGTGCCTGCGAAAGGACACACCTGGAGCATGGCCGAGCCGATTAAGGCAGAGGTGGCAATGTCGCCTTCCGTCAACGGCACCGCCAGGTTCTACACCGATTCGCCCAATGCTCCCGGCAGTTCGGTACTGGCGGCGCTGCCCGTGACCGGCGGTCGTGCGTCGATGCGTTTCGATATTGAATCCGGCACCAAAAGCCTGTATGCTCGCGTCGAGCGCCAGGACGGCACGGTGGAGTTCAGCGGCTATGTGTATCCCGAAGACGGCATGGTGCGTATAGCCGACAGCGGCTCTCGCGCCGGGGGAGACTGCCCGGTCACCGCTACGCCGCTTGAGTACAAAACGGAGCGTGTGACCGACAGAAATCTTGAGGTCATGCGGCCGTACGTTGGAGACCGCACCACCACATGGGAGGATCTGTACTATGATAAGATCGGACACGAAGGCATGGACCCCATAGACAATAAGATTGAAGTGAGCGTGCCGAGATTGTATTCTCTGAACAATTTCGATTACAGTCAGCGCACGCCCGAGTTCAGCAATCTTGACATCGTGCCGGTGGTTCACACTTACATAAACGATGAAGGAGAGGAAAAGCGCGGTGTGTTCGGCAATCAGTCTGACGCGTCGGAATATGGCAACGACGACAATGTGACGCACTATTTCTTCAAGCAGCAGATTCTGGACCCCGACGTGACCATGACGGTCAGAGAAGAAGGCGATGTGACGATGGACCTGATGTGGCGTACCATGGAAGGCGACACATATTGGGGATACTACTATTATTCTCCCGAAGAGGAGGCCGAGTTTTATGCCGACCCGAAGAAATTTTTTGAAGAGGTTCCGAAATATGTAGTGTTCCGCCGCAATGAAATAGAGCCGGAGCACAGTCTCAGCGGCAATAATGGCCTGATGCAGTTCAGATACTGCAACCAGTGGAGTTCGCATCCCGACAAATACAATCCTAACATGAACCATGAGGGAGACCATGTGTTCGGCGAGTGGGAAAACCTTGAGAGTACGCGCGCAAAGACCATAAACACGCAGATAAAGCAATTCCGTCCCGCCCAGTTCCGCAGCGTGCGCATACGTCTGGTCTACTTCGGCGAGCACGGCGACAGCGAGCAGGGCTCGTACACCTTTCCCGCCGGCACGCGCATAGGCTTCTTCTACGGAAGTGTGAGCGGAAGCAACAAATTCTATTTCGGCAATGCGGCGATGAACTACTATCTGTTCCACTATCACATGTATGTGATGGGCGGCAATGATTTCACTCCGGTTGAAAAGCCGGACAATTACAGTATATTTGCTGCAAAGTATCGTTTCGACGGCAGCAACTATGTGGGTTTTGAAGAAGGCGGAGGCGACAATGACATAAACGACATAGTGTTCCGCATACACAACACATGGCCTCCCGAAACAGATCTGACGCCGGACGATTTCCCTGTGGCTACCCCGAAAGAGTGGATCGTGGCGTGCGAGGACCTTGGCAGCACCGACGATTATGACTTCAACGATGTCGTGCTTGCCGTGAATCATATATCGGGCGAGAACATAATCACGATACGCCCGCTGGCATGCGGCGGTGTGTTGGAGAGCTATGTGTATTTCGGCGGCACCGAACCCGAACATGTCCTTGGCGAAATCCACGACATGCTGGGCGTGGAGCGCGGCGTTATGGCCGGAGTCGGAAACGGCAGGCCGGACGTGGATTTCAGCAAGGTGCAGCTTATAGCCCGCAATGTGCCCGAAGGCTGGCTGATGAGCGAGAGTCTGCGCGATTTCCACATCTTCACTCTTCCGGAGAATGCCACGCAGATGAGCCAGGGAGTGTGGATAGACCATGAGGCCAATGGCGAGGGCGAATTCCGTGCTCCGCAGATGCTTCTGCTGCCCGAAGGCTGGCGCTGGCCCATGGAACGCCTGAACATAACGAGTGTCTATCCCGATTTTAAAGGATGGATAGGCAACCCGACCGACCATCACGAGTGGACCGGCGTGGGCGAACACAACGACCATATGCTCTATCGCCGTATCGATTGAATTTTGCATCATCACAGGTCCCCCTCTCCGGTGAATAATTGGAGAGGGGGATTAAACTTTTGCGGCAGGAAGCGTGTTGTTTTTTCATAAAGATTAAAAACTGTTTATTTATGAAAAAGATTCTGCTTGCTTTCGCACTCATTTTCGCCTGCGCTGTCGGCGCCGGCGCGCAACGCACCGAACTGACCATCGGCTATGGCGGCTACACCCAGATGGATGCCTCCGACTGCCACGACGGCTGGCACGGAGTGAAGAACGCATGGGGCGCTCTCACGGCCGGACTTAATTTTCGCCTGACCGACCGCCTGTGGGTGGGGCCGAGCTACACATTCTCGAGCACCAACACAAAGGGCGGCCCCGAGCGCTCGCACATCGCCTACCATGTGTTGCTGGCCAACGGCCGCTATGATTATTACCGCAACGGCATCTTCTCGCTCTACGGCCATCTTGGCCTGGGTGTAATCGTCAGCTACATGCAGCCTTACGGAGGCGACTCCTACAACAACACCTACTTCGGCGTGCAGCTGTCGCCTATCGGTGCGCGTGCCGCCGTCAGCAGGAATGTGTCGCTCTACGGCGAGCTCGGCTACGGAGCGCAGGGCCTGCTGCAAGTGGGCGTAAGAATCGGACTTTGACATGCCCGCACGGATAGAGGCGCGCGAGGATTGCTCCTCGCGCGCTTTTTAATGTTGTGTTGGCAAATGTTAAATAATTGTATAATCCACGATTTTTTGTGTATATTTGTGCATCACTAATCATTTTTCCGAAGCCATATGCCTAAAATTATAGGAGCTGTCACAGTCGATGCCTTGCGTTGCAAGGGATGTGAGCTGTGTGTGGTGGCGTGTCCTACCGACACGCTGGCCCTGCGCGCCGATGATGTGAACGACCGAGGCTACCACTACGCCTACATGGCGCGCCCCGATGCGTGCATCGGCTGCGCGAGCTGTGCGGCGGTGTGTCCCGACGCATGCATCGAAGTGTATCGCGTTGTAGAACGATAATCCCGAAATCCGCACAATTGAATTATGGAAGAAATAAGACTGATGAAGGGTAACGAGGCCATAGCCCACGCCGCCATCCGCTACGGTGTCGACGGCTACTTCGGCTACCCCATCACCCCTCAGAGCGAAGTGCTCGAGACGCTTGAGGCCGAAATGCCGTGGGAAACCACCGGCATGGTGGTGCTGCAGGCCGAGAGCGAAGTGGCTGCCATCAACATGATCTACGGCGGTGCCGCCGCCGGAAAAGCCGTGATGACGTCATCGTCAAGCCCCGGCGTGAGCCTCAAGCAGGAAGGCATCAGCTACATAGCAGCGGCAGAGCTGCCTGCGCTCATTGTCAACGTGATGCGCGGCGGTCCCGGCCTCGGCACCATCCAGCCTTCGCAGGCCGACTACTTTCAGGCCACCAAAGGCGGCGGCCACGGCGATTACCATCTCATCGTGCTCGCGCCGTCGAGCGTGCAGGAGATGGCCGACTTCGTGGCGCTGGGCTTCGACCTTGCGTTCAAATACCGCAACCCGGCCATGATTCTGGCCGACGGCATCGTCGGCCAGATGATGGAGAAGGTGGTGCTCCCGGAGCCACGGCCGCGCCGCACGCAGCAGCAGATTGAGGAACAGTGTTCCTGGGCAGCGACCGGACGCCACGGTCGCAAGCACCGTAATGTGGTCACCAGTCTCGAACTCGACCCTGCCAGGATGGAGCTGAACAACGAGCGCTTCCAGCGCACCTATGCCGAGATAGAGGCTAACGAAGTGCGTTTTGCCACGCACTACACCGACGATGCCGACTATCTTATCGTAGCTTTCGGCTCCGTGGCCCGTATCTGCCTCAAGGCCATAGAGGAGGCCCGTGCGCAGGGTGTGAAGGTTGGGCTGCTGCGACCAATCACTCTGTGGCCTTTCCCCAAGGCCGAGATAGCGCGCCTGGCCAGGCAGGTGAAAGGCATACTCACAGTCGAACTCAACGCCGGACAGATGATCGATGACGTGCGCCTCGCTTCAGAATGTCGCGTGCCCGTGGCCCATTTCGGCCGCATGGGCGGCATTGTCCCCAATCCGGCCGAAGTGCTCGACGCATTGTACAACCATTTCCCCGAAGCAAAGAAATGACACCTGAAGAAATCATAAATCCCGCCAACCGGGTGTACAGCCGTCCGCGGCTGCTCACAGAGGTCAATACCCACTACTGCCCGGGCTGCAGCCACGGCGTGGTGCACCGCATCATTGCCGAACTGCTTGAAGAAATGGGCCTTGAGGACCGCGCCGTGGGCGTGGCTCCCGTGGGATGCGCCGTGTTTGCCTACAACTACATCGATGTCGACTGGGTGGAAGCCGCCCACGGCCGCGCTCCCGCAGTGGCCACGGCCCTCAACCGCCTGTGGCCCGACAATCTGGTGTTCACCTACCAGGGCGACGGCGACCTCGCCGCCATAGGCACGGCCGAGACCATCCATGCCGCCAACCGTGGCGAAAACATAGCCATCATCTTCATCAACAACGCCATCTATGGCATGACCGGCGGACAGATGGCGCCCACTACGCTCATCGGTCAGAAGACGGCCACTACGCCCTACGGCCGACGTGTCGACCTCAACGGCAATCCTCTCAACATCTCCGACCTGCTGGCGCAGCTTGAGGGCACATGCCTGGTGACGCGCCAGGCAGTGCACACGCCCGCAGCCGTGCGCAAGGCCAAGGCTGCCATCAAGAAGGCGTTCGAGAACGCTTTGGCCAAGAAAGGCACGTCGGTGGTGGAGATAGTGAGCACATGCAACAGCGGCTGGAAGATGACACCCGCGCAGTCCAACGAGTGGATGGCCGAGCACATGACAGCACGCTATCCGCTCGGCGATTTAAAGAACGTATAAGCCATGAAAGAAGAAATCATTATAGCAGGCTTCGGTGGTCAGGGTGTGCTCTCGATGGGCAAGATTCTCGCCTATGCCGGACTTATGAACGACATGGAGGTCACGTGGATGCCCAGCTACGGTCCCGAACAGCGCGGCGGCACGGCCAACGTCACCGTGATACTCAGCGACAGCGCCATATCGTCGCCTGTGCTCGACATGTACGACACAGCCGTGATACTCAACCAGCAGAGCCTTGATAAGTTCGAGAGCAAGGTCAAGGCAGGCGGCACCCTCATCTATGATCCGTCCGGAATCCACCACAAGCCCACACGCAGTGACATCAACGTTGTGGAGGTGGATGCGATGGAGGCCATGATGGAGATGAACAACTCCAAAACCTACAATATGATTCTGCTGGGAGCTCTGCTCGCGGTGCGCCCGGTGGTGCCTCTCGATGCAGTGCTCCGCGGCCTTAAGAAGACGCTCCCGGAGCGCCATCATCATCTGATTCCCCTCAACGAACAGGCCCTGCGCAAGGGCATGTCGCTCGTGGGGAAATAAGCACGGCATATGCACAAAACAGCGCGCTCCGATTGCGGAGCGCGCTGTTTCATTGTATACGTACGCCGAATTCGGCGTGCAATGCGTCGAAACGTGCGGCGGCGTCAGGACCGAAGCGGGCCATGGATGCGCGCACGCGGTCGAGCGGCTTTGGGGGAGCGCCCACGTGGGTTTTGCTGAAGAACTTGTCGGCGTAGCACACGAGGCGCTCGAGCGTGTCGCGCGGACACAAGTCGTGGCCCGGGTCGGGCATGCCTGATGCAATTACATCGGCGCGCGTCAGGCCTGCGCCGGTGTGGCGCTCGGCCACGGCTGCCGCCCACTCGGGCGCTCCGCACTCGCGCAGCATGGCCGCACCTAAGACTCCGTGCATCAGATATGGCTCCGTGCCTAAGCATTGAATGCCGGGCGCATCTGTGCGGCAGATACCGATGTCGTGGAGCATGGCTGCAGCCTCTACCTGCAGCGGGTCGAGTTCCGGACACACGCGTCGGGCAATAGCAAGGGCCATGCCGGCTACCTGCCGGCTATGGCCCTCAAGAATATCGCGCAACGGAGTGCCCGCGGGGTAGTGCATGTCGATTATGCGCCGCCAGTCGCAAGCCGTGTCCATTGTTGTTCAGTCCAGGATTGTGTTCCAGCCGTGCGTGTCGGGTTCTTCGCCCAGGCGTATGGCGTTGAGTTTGTTGTAGAGAGCGGTGGTGACAGGGCCCGGCTTGCCGTCCTTGGCGATGACGTATTTGCGTCCGGTGTCAAGATCGTCAATCTCTCCGATGGGCGAGCACACGGCGGCAGTGCCGCAGGCGGCCGCCTCGCTGATATGTTCAAGCTCGTCGACGGTGATGTGGCGGCATTCCACTTCCATGCCCATGTCTTTTGCAAGCTGCTGCAGGCTCATGTTGGTGATGGACGGCAGGATGCTCTCCGAAGCGGGAGTGATGTATTTTCCGTCCTTTATGGCGTAGAAATTGGCCGGGCCGCACTCGTCGAGATATTTCTTTTCCTTGGGGTCGAGGAACAGCACGGCGGAATAGCCGAGTTCGTGGGCGCGGTGGCCGGCGCGGAGCGATGCGGCGTAGTTGCCGCCCACTTTGTAGCGACCGGTGCCTTTGGGGGCTACGCGGTCGTACTCGCGCATGATGCAGATGTTGGTGTTGCGGAAGCCGCCTTTGAAATAAGGGCCCACGGGCGACACCAGCACCATGAAGAGATACTCCGAGGCAGGTGCTACACCGACGCGCGCCGACATGCCGATTTCAAGCGGGCGGATGTAGAGCGAGGCGCCGCTGCCGTAGGGCGGAACGAAGCGCTCGTTGAGTTTGACTGCCATCTTGCACATTTTGCAGAAGAGGTCCTCGGGCACAGGTTCCATCATGATGCCTTCTGCCGACGAGTGTATGCGGCGGGCGTTTTCTTCGAGTCGGAAAATGCGAATCTTGCCATCTTTGCCGCGGAAGGCCTTTACGCCCTCAAAGATTTCCTGGCCATAGTGCAGAGCCGTGGCGGCTATATGGATGTTGAGTGTCTCGGACTGGCTGATTTCAATCTCGCCCCATTTTCCGTCCTTGAATGTGCAGCGCACATTGTAGTCGGTGGGGACATATCCGAACGGGAGCGAACTCCAGTCAATTTCTTCTGTCATTATACTTTTTAGTATATGGTAATGGTTAAAAATCGTACAAAAGTAACAATTAAAGTTCGTTTTTGCTTAAGTGTTGCACACATTTCCACACTTTATGCAATTTCATTCGCCGGGGCCGAGAGTGAGCACTGAAGCGTCGGCCAGAGTGGCGGCTGCCTGCCGAACATCGGCCGGCGACACGGCGCGCAGGCGCTCCTCGGTTTCGGCCGCTGTGGCGGCGCGCCCGTGGAACAGCGTGGCGCGGGCTATGCCCAGAATACTGCTTTCGCGATTGTCGGAGCTCACTATCAGTTGTCCCAGAAATTGTTTGCGTGCCATTTCCATGCGGCGTGGAGAAAGCAGGCTTCCGTCGGCCACGCGGGCCACGCAGTCGCGCACCAGACCGAGGCAGCGCCGGCTGTCCACGGGGTCGCAGCCGTAGTACACGGTGAAGGCTCCGCAGTCGGTGTACCACGCTGTGGAGGCCTCTACGGAGTAGACCAGTCCCCGACGCTCGCGGAGGGCCACGTTGAGCAGCGAGTTCATGCCCGGACCGCCGAGGATGTTGGTGAGCAAAGCGTAGGTGTGGCGCTCGGGCGAGAACATGCCCGGCAGGCGCGCCCCCACTATGGTGTGGTCCTGGTGGCTGTCGATGGCGCGGCGCTTGCAGAACGGCGCTACCGACGGCGGCGCTGCCTGTGGAATGCGCGGCGTTTCTGATGCCGCAGGGGTGAATATGCGTCCGAAGGTGGCGGCCACGCGCGCGGCGCTTTCCGGGCCGCTGTAGAAGGCCACCATGTTGTCGGCCGTGTAGTGGCGGCGCAGATAGGCGCGGCATTCGGCCGGTCCGATGCGGTCGATGGCTTCCTTGCTGCCCAGAATGTTGTGGCTCAGCGACGAGCCGGCGAACAGCAGTTCGTCGAATTCGTCGTAAACGGCCTCGGAGGGAGAGTCAAGATACGAGTCAATCTCGTCGGCGATTACCTGGCGCTCTTTGTGGAGCTCGCGCTCGGGGAACTGCGAGTTCTGAACCAGATCGGCTATGAGTTCGGCGGCACGGGCGGTGTTGCCGGCGGGATAGATGCTGTAGACCACGGTCTCTTCCTTGGTGGTGAACGCGTTGAGTTCGCCGCCTACGGCTTCCATGCGGTTGATGATATGCCACGACGAGCGTTTGGCAGTGCCTTTGAAGATGGTGTGTTCCACCATGTGGGCTATGCCATGGGCGTCGGGGCCGTCGTCGCGGCTGCCTACGCGGGCTGTGATGCCACAGATGGCCGTGGCCGCTCCGCGCGTGAGCACATGCACCATACGCATGCCGGAGGGCAGGGTGGTGTAGCTTACGGGGTTGCTGCGGTCACGCATCTTTCCAGTCTCCGTTGTCCTTTATCAGTTGAATCAGTCGGGGCAGGGCCTCTTCGGCCGGAATGTTCTTGACCACGCATTCCTTGTTCTTGTACAGGCTCACATTGCCGGCGGCTGCGCCAACATAGCCGTAGTCGGCGTCGGCCATTTCGCCGGGGCCGTTTACGATGCAGCCCATGACGCCGATTTTCAGTCCTTTGAGATGCGATGTGGCTTCTTTAATGCGTGCGAGAGTGCCCTGCAGGTCGAACAGCGTGCGGCCGCAGCCGGGGCATGCGATGTACTCTGTGCGCGAGAATCGCAGACGGGTGGCCTGCAGGACGCCCAGCGAGAGTTCGGCAAGGGCGTCGGCGCTCAGCTGCGGAGCTTCGATGGCGATGCCGTCGGCAAAGCCGTCGAGCAGCAAGGCGCCCAATTCGATAGCGGCCTCGACAATTACCTGTCCGGCAGGCATGCCGGCAGGATAGACGCGCCGGATTACGACCGGGGTGTCGTCGGCAGCGGCCATCATTGCGTGCATCTGCGCGCGGATGTCGGCAATCGGGTTGAGCGCGCCTTCGGATGCCTCGACCACTTTGACACCGCGGGGCAGGTCGCCCACGGATGCATAGTCCACGCCTACGGCTACGGGCTGCTGCATGGCGCCTACGCATCCTTCGGCGCGGGATATGCGGCGTGCCGGAGCGAAGGGGTCGTAGCCGGGCGCGAGCTTTGCCCCTGTGGGGGTGGCTTGGGCCATGCGGCCTATGTAGTCGCGTATCATTCCGGCCACGGGTATTTCAGCCACGGGGTCCTCGCTCAGCGACACGCGGATGGTGTCGCCGATGCCGTCGGCAAGTAGCGATCCTATGCCTACGGCCGACTTGATGCGGCCTTCCAGTTCGTTGCCGGCTTCGGTGACTCCCAGATGGAGCGGATAGTGCATGTCCTCGGCGTCCATCGCGGCCACAAGACGGCGCACGGTCTCGGTCATCACCAGCACGTTGGAGGCTTTGATGCTTATGACTACATTGTTGAATGCCTCGTCGCGGCACACACGCAGAAATTCCATGGCCGACTCCACCATGCCTGCGGGTGTGTCGCCGTAGCGGCTCATTATGCGGTCGCTCAGCGAACCGTGGTTGACGCCTATGCGAATGGCCGTGTGCCGCTCGCGGCACAGGTCGAGCAGCGGCACGAGCTTGTCGCGCAGGCGCTGCAGCTCGGCTGCGTATTCTTCGTCGGTGTACTCGAGGTGTTTGAACACACGGCCCGGGTCAATGAAGTTGCCGGGGTTTATTCGCACCTTCTCCACCTCCTCGGCGGCGGCGAATGCAGCGGCGGGGTTGAAGTGGATGTCGGCCACGAGCGGCGTCTCTACGCCGGCGGCGCGCAGTTCCCTGCGTATGTTGCCGAGGTTGCGCGCGTGGGCCACGCCCTGGGCCGTAAGACGCACAATCTCGGCGCCTGCTTCGGCCAGGCGCACGCACTGGCGCACACTTGCCTCGGTGTCAAGGGTGGGGGTGTTGGTCATGGACTGCAGGCGCACCGGATTGGCGCCGCCTATGGCTGTATTGCCTACGCTCACCTCTACGGTGGCGCGGCGCTGATAGTCAATACGGTTCATATCATGCACATGGATATAAATACACAAACTGCGCCGAGCAGCCATCCGGTCATCACTTGTGCCGGGGTGTGGCGCTCAAGCACGAGGCGCGCCGAGCCGACGATGCCGCCAAGGATGATGGCTCCTGTCAGCCATATCATGGCGTTCACGGTGGCCAGGCCCGTAGCTGTGAGCCATAGCATCATGCCTGCCATGCCGCCGATGGCTATGGCGTGGGCGCTGATTTTCCAGCGCAGGTTCACAAACAGGGCTATGACAGTGGATGCGGCGGCGCCGTAGAAAAAGCAACGCAGCCACATCGGGGCGTGGAGGATGCCCAGATACACGGCAGCTCCGATGTAGGCCAGCACGGCTATAATCATGGGCACGGTGCGTTCGCTGCGTCGCGAGATGCACATGTCGGCTATGCGCCCGGTGTGGAATAGCAGCAGGAGCAGACACAGCGGAATGGCTCCTGTGATTATGGCTACGCCGAGAGTGGCGCCCATGCGGGTGCTTTCGGGCAGAATTTGCAAAGGTGTTATCCACATGGCCATGGCCATGCAGTAGGTGGGGGCGAGCAGCGGCGAGAACACGTCGCTCACTATCTGCGCTGCCCGCTTCAGGCGTCCGCCTTTGGGAGCTGAGTGGGGCGGCGATGGCTGTGGGGCGGCGGTTGCTGCAGGAGCGGGATTGGTTGCGATAGGGTCGGTTTCCATTGCTTCAGAAATTGCGTCGCAGCCGCGCCACTGGCAGTCCCAGCTTTTCGCGGTATTTGGCCACGGTGCGGCGGGCGATGTCGTAGCCTTCGGCGGTGAGGGCCGCGCGCAGTGCTTCGTCGCTCAGCGGCGCACTCTTGTCTTCGGCTGCTATTATGGATTTAATCTTTTCGGAAATCTCGTGCGACGACGCGTCGGTGTCGTCGAAGGGGCGTTCGTTGAAGAACATCTTTACCGGATATACGCCCGCTGGCGTGGCCACATATTTGCCGGCCGTGGCGCGGGAAATCACGCTGAGGTCGTAGCCGGTGTCGGCGGCTATGTCGCGCAGGATCATGGGATGGATGTCGGCTCGGTCGGCCGTGGTGAAGAAGTCTTTCTGACGGGCCACGATGGCCCGCATCACGGCCATGAGCGTGCGGCCTCGCGCGTTGAGCATCTTGATGAAACTCTGTGCCTCGTCGTGGCGTGCGCGCACAAAGGCATAAGCCTCGCGCTCGCGTCGGGACGCGGAAGCCTGCCGCTCGTCGGGGACGAACGACTCCTCTATGGCCAGTTCGGGGGTGCGGCCTGCAAGGGACACGGTGGCGCGCCCGTTGTTGTCAATCTCCACGTTGAAGTCTGGCACGATGTAGCGTGTGCGGCTGTCGGTGCTGTTGTCGGCGTGTCCGCCGGGCTTGGGGTCGAGGGTGCGGATCAGGGCAATGGCGCCTGCTATGGCTTCCGGATCGGCGCCGGTCGCAGAGCGCAGACGTTCGGCATGGCGCTTGGTGAAGGCATCGAAATGGTGCTCCACAATATCGGTGGCCAGGGCCACGTCGGGGTCGGTGTGGCGCATGCGGCCGAGTTGCAGCAGCATGCAGTCGCGCAGGTCGATGGCGCCAACTCCGGCGGGTTCGAGGCGACGCACGATTTCAAGCATGCGGCTGAAGTCGCCGGCGTCGCACATTTGCCCGGTCGACGCACTCATGTCGTCGGCCATTGCGGCCGCCGAACGTGTGAGGTAGCCGTTGTCGTCGAGGTTGTCGACGATGTATTCGGCCACGGTGCGGTCGGTCTCGGACAGGCGGAAGTCGGCAAGCTGTGCCTTTAGTGCCTCGGCCAGGGTCTCGCCCGGCGCGGGCGCTGGCATCTCGTAGCCGGGCTCGTACGACGCTCCGCGTGCTTCGTAGCGTGCGAAAGGCACGTCGTCGTCGTTGCTGTAGTCGGCGCGCTGGAGCTCTTCGGCGCTTTCTTTGAAAGTCTCGCCGCTTTCGTTGCCGGCTTCGGTTTCCGGCTCGCGCTCGATGAGCGCCGGATTCTCGTCGACCACGCGGCGCACCTCGTCCTCGATTTCGGGCGTAGACATCTCAAGCAGACGCCCGTAGAGCATCTGTTCCGGGTGCAGGCGTTGTTGCAGGCGTTGCTGTTGCGAAAGTTCAAGCGATTCTTTCATAGCAACTGCAAATTTACGGAAATTCCCCCACTTCTCCAAAACCAATCGAACAGCCGCAGCTTGCGAAGCGTGGCTCAAGTGCGCCAGGTCCAGTCGTCGGCGTCGAGGGCGAAAGGGTGGGAAGTGCGGGCGCGGCGGATGGCGTCAAGGCTGAAGGTGGCGGTGAGTGTGCCGTCGGCGAAGGCCGGGTGCCCGAGGTGGTCGAAGGCATAGCTGCATCCGTCGTAGGTGCCGTAGGGGTCAGAGCCGCCGCGGTTGGCGCACACGATGGGAGCCTGGTTCTCGATGGCGCGGGCTATGAGCAGGTGCTTGAGCGCATAGGCGCGCGCCTGCGGCCAGTTGGCGGGCAGCAGCATTATGTCGTAGGCGTAGTTGCGGTTGCGCATCCACGCGGGAAAGCGCAGGTCGTAGCACACGCTTAGCGCCACCCGCCACCCGCGGAATTCTGTCACGGGCACCGGCCCGGAGCCTGCGCGGAACACGCGTTGCTCCCGGCCGGGTGTGAACAGGTGGTGCTTGTCGTAGAATGTGGCCGAGCCGTCGGGCAACACCATGAAGGCTCGGTTGGTATGGTCGGCTGAGGCGAACGAGCCGGCCACGGCGCTGCCTGTGTCGGCGGCGATGTCGCGTGCCGTCTTGAGCGATGGAGCGGCCGCTTCGGCTGCCAGCGCATGCATGACTGCGGGGTCGGTGGTGTAGCCGGTGGAAAAGAGTTCGGGCAACACAAGCAAGTCGGCCGCGGCATCCGCAGCCGCGCGTCGTGCGGCTTCAAGGTTGGCTTCCACGCAGCCGAAAGCGATGTCGACGGGCAACGCGGCCACGGAAAGAGTGTCGCTACTCATCGGTTGTGGTGAATTTGTCTGGATACTTGCCCTTGTATGGCGCGTAGTAGGCTTTTACGGCCTGCATGTCGGCTTCGATGTCGCCGGTGGGATGAAAGATGTCGTGCACGAAGATGTCCTTAGTGCTGTAGTCGATCACGGCCAGCGCGATGGGTACGCCCGTGGCACCGGCGATGCGCAGGAATCCGGAGTGCCATCGCGCAGTTCGGCTGCGCGTGCCTTCGGGTGTGATGGCAAGGCGCAGTTGCGGGTCGGTGCGGAAGCGCTCGATGAGGGCATCGACAAGCGATGGCGAACCCGGCCTGCGGTCGACGGGCACGCCGCCGATGCTGCGGAAAATGGGTCCCAGCGGCCAGAAGAACCAGCTTTTCTTCATGAGGAAGCCGGCGGTGCGGCCTACGCTGCGTATGGCGAGTTCGCCGAGCAGGAAGTCGAGGTTGCTCGTGTGCGGCGCCACGCAATAGATGCACTGCGGCATGTCGGGCACAATGACGCTCACCTTCCAGCCCATGTGCCGGAGGATGCGTGCGGGTAGATTCATAAGTGGAGACGACGGTTTACTCGGCCGCGGTTTGCTTTACGGCGTCGCGCACGCTCTGGGGCAGCATGGCGTTCATTTCCTTGAGGATAGCTGCCACTTCGGTCTGGGTGTCGGCGGCGAGCTTGGCGAAAGCCTTGTGGTTGTAGCTGCTGCGGGCGTTATTGTAGGCGCGTGCGTCGGCGAACTCCTTTTTGCTTTTTTCGTAGGCGAAGCTGCAGTGCGACAGTGCGTTGACCTGCAGGGAGGCGATGCGGCCGACGAGAGCCTGCACGCGGTCGGTGTCGAAGCCGTCGATTACGGCAGATGCGGTGAGGAGTTCGGCAGCGAGTTCGCCGCAGATGGTGCGTATCTGTTTTTTAACGGAGCGTTTGTTTGCCATGACTGTCAGTTGTGTTTGGTTAATATTTTACGTAATGCCGGGAGAGTGGGGTCTATTTTTTCTTTTCGGATGGGGGTGCCCATAAAGCGGTTGAACTGCAGTGGCAGTTCGACGGCGCGGCCGGTGATGGCGGTCATTCGGTCGAGGGCTTTGGCCGGATGGGTGTTGGCCAGGGCTACGCCGGGGCGCGAGCGGTCGGGGCGGCGCAACAGGGTGGCTATGGCCGAGGCCGAACGAGGTTCGGCTGTGTAGCCGGTGGTGGCGAGCACTTCGCGCACTGCATCTTCCTGCTCGGCTATGGTGAAGACGCAAGCGCCCACGTTGCGGCGCAGTTCGGCGACATCGCAGCCGTATAGGGCGGCGATACGCGGCAGGTTGGCCGGATAGCTGTTGGCCGGGTCGAACACGGGCAGGGGGGCTCGGCCGAGCGTTACATCGGCGAATACGCCAGGCTGGCATGCGCCGGTGATGCTGCCCAAGGGCGCACCCATGCGGCGCGCCATAGCTGCAGCGGCCACGTTGCTGAGGTTGCCGCATGGCATTGCGAAGTCGGTCTCGGCCGGGTCTATGCCTTCGGCCTTAAGGCGTGCGCAAGCCTCGAAGAAGTAGATTATCTGCGGCAGCACGCGGCCCAGGTTGAGCGAATTGGCGCTTGTGAGGTGCAGCTTGTCGTTCAGCTCGGGGTCCATGAGCGCTGTGTCCACCAGGCGGTTGCAGTCGTCGATGCTGCCACGCACTTCGATGGGATGGGTGTTGTCGCCGAGCGTGGCGAACTGTGCTTCCTGCATGCGGCTTAGCCGGCCGCGCGGATAGAGGATGAACACGTCCACGCCGTCGAGGCCGTGGAACGCATTGGCTATGGCGCCGCCACTGTTGCCGGTGGTGGCGACGAGCACGCTGATGCGGCGTCCGCCGTTGCTGCGCGACGCCAGATGGCGGTAGAGACGCGCCAGAAAACGTGTGCCGACGTCTTTGAACGACAGCGACGGTCCGTGGAATAGTTCGAGTACGAAGAGGTCGCCGGCAATTCGGCGCAGCGGAATGCGGAAATTCAGGCTGTCGTTCACAATCTGCTTGAGCACGGCGCCGTCCACGTCGTCGCCGAGCAGCTGGTTGGCCACCACGTAGGCAATGTCGGAGAGCGACAGCTGGTCGATATTGTTGAAAAAGGCGCGGGGCGCCACAGGCCACGAAGCCGGCATGTACAGGCCTCCGTCGGGAGCCACGCAGTGCACGATGGCTTGTGTCAGCGATGTGCGTGGGGCTTGGCCTGATGTGCTGTAATATTGCATCTCACACGGGTATTACAAGCATGGGTAGGTCGGCGCGGAAAAGCATGGTGTTGGCCAGTCCGGGATTGAACACACGGCTGAACACGCTTTTGCGCCGGTTGGGCACCACTATGAGGTCGAAGGGACGTTCGGCGTGCATGCGTTGCACGGCCGTGGCCGCATCGGATGTGTCTATGTCCTGCCGGTCGAATTTCCATGCAGGATAGTGTCCGCGGCAGTAAGCCAGCAGAGAATCGGCCGAACTGCGTGCGGTGGAACGGGCGAAGCGCTTGCGCGACAGGACGTTGGCTATGCACACTTCGATGCCGTCGGCCGGACGGAGCAGGCGGGCGAAAGTGTCGAGTGCCAGCATGTCGGTCTGCTCCAGGTTGCAGAAAAACAGTACGCGGCGAAAAGTGCCGGCAGAATGGTGGGGCTCGGGCACGGTGAGCACGGTGAAGCGGCCTGCGTCGAGCACTTCGGCGCTCACGCTGCCGATGAGTTCGCGCTCTTTTCGTTCGGCGCCGCGGGTTCCCATCACCACGAGCAGGGGCGGATTCACCTTGCCGTAGTCCACGATGGCATCCTCTGGCACGCCTTCCACTATCTTGGTATAATATTTCACGGGCGTGGTGCCTTCGTCCTTGATGGCAGCTGTGAGGCTGGTGGCGAACTGTTGCATCTGCGTGGCTGCCGACGCCTCGAGTCGCTCTCGCGTGTCTGTGTCGGCTATTTCGTAGGTGAGCCTGTCGGTGAGCTGCATGTTGGCGGCCACATAGGGGTCGATGAAGGCATGCAGCAGGCGCAGCGACGCGCCGTGCGCGGCTGCGAGGCGTGCGGCCACGGTGGCTGCGCGCAGCGAATATTCGCTGAAGTCGGTGGGCACGATAATGGAGTGCGTCTCCTCACACCTTGCGGCATCGGCCGTGCTGAAAACGTCGGCATTCTCTATTACGCGCAGGGCGAGGGGGAGGTCCGACTCGAGGATGCGCACGCGCACTCCCGACGCCACGGCGGGGTCGGTGAGGTTGACGTTCTGCAGCACCACTTCTATGCCCTCGCTTTCGAGGAGCGAACGCAGAGCAAGGGCGCGGTCGAACGTGTGGATGGCAACGGTGATGTATCGTGTCATTGGATTAGTGTTATATGCCGAAAGAGAGCGAGCACCGGCATGTGTCCGGTGTCACTCTCTATGGGTTTCATAAGTGTTTCGCCTGTGGCAAGACACCGTGAGTTATGCTTTTTCCTGCTCTTTGAGGATGGCGATGGCCATGTCGTAGATGGTGGGGTCGTCAAGCACGACGATGCCTCCGTCGGGTCCCGGCTCTATGTGCACGCCGCAGTTTTTGCCAAAGTCGTAGTTAACGCCGCCGAAGTAGTTGCGCACGGTCTGGACGGTGGTGTTGAGCTTGTCGGCTATCTGGTGCATCGAGCCGTCGGGCAAACTGTCCTTGAGGCGGCGCAGTTCGTTGAAGGTGATTGTCTTAGGCATAGTACGAAGAGTTTATAGAATTATTGCTTGTTTTTTGGTGTTGGTAAAGTTACTATCTTATTTTGAATATGCCAAGAAAAGCTCTCAAAAAAATAGTATGTTTAAAAACATCATATATTCTCAGATGCGCTCTACGTCTTTGGCTTTCAGCCATGCGCGGGTGCTGTTGTTTATTTTTACGTCGTACCACTGCTCGGAGCCTTCGGCTCCGGGGGCCATTACGCTGTCTACAATCTCCACTTTTGTGCCTTCATGGATAGCCACCACCTTGTCGGTAGCGCTCTGCGATGCCTTGGGGGTGGAGCTGAGCAGGGTGGTGGGCACCACCACTACGGCATGGTTGTGGCGGTCGACTGCCGATGCGGTGCGCGAGGCCACCACTATGGAGTAGACGCAGAGAAACAGCAGTGCGATGCCGCCGAAGAAGCCGGTCTTGCGGGCCATCACTCCGGGAGAGAATATGTAGAGAGCCGCCATCCCGGCCACAGCCAGAAACAGCACTAATGCCGTCCAGGCCCACGCATCGGGACTCATCCAGGCCGTGATGCTGTCGTGGAGGTTGCTTAGGAACGCGCTGTCGTCCTCGGGCAGATCCTGGATTTTTGTGCGCACGAAGTTGAGGTTGGTGCGTGCGTCGGCGTGAGAGGGATCAACGAGCAGTGCACGCTCGTAGCCAATGATTGCCTGCCCTGCATGGCCTTGGCGCCAGTGGGCGTTGCCCAGGTTGTACCAGGTGTCGGCCGCGGGGCCTTCCTCTGCTATGGAGCGGCTGTAGAGGTCGGCTGCGCGGGGATAGTCTTCGGCCATGTAGGCCGAGTCGGCCTGCTGTGCCAGCGTGGCGGCCGAGGCGGATGCAAGGCCCATGGCGAGAGCGGCGGTGATGCAGAGTATCTTGTTCATTTTCTTTTCTTTACGCCTTCAAGGTTGTTGATGGCTGCTGCGGCGCGGTCGTATAAAGCCGACACTTCGGCAGCAGAGTGGTCGGGGGTGAATCGGGCCTGTTCGCATTCGTCGAGCACGTCGATAATCTGCTGTGTGGCAGAGTCGTCGGCGCCATAGTCGTGGAGCTTCGACGCGATGTTGTCGCGGAGCAGTTGCGAAGGTGCTATGCCCAGTTTGTCGCTTACATAGCCCCATAGAGCGCGTGCCAGCTCCTGGTAAAACTCATCGGTCTGTCCGCTCTGCATGAAACTGCGGGCGGAGCGCAGTCGCTTGAGCGCCACGCGGTTGGCGCGCGCCAGGCGACGTCCGCCCACGTCGGCCCGCATCCGCAGCGTGCGGCGGTAGGCGAAGATTGCGCCGACGAGTAGTGCCACGATGATGAAGTAGGCCATCCAGTACCACACGGAGTGGAAGATGAAGCCGGTGTGTACCACGGGAGTGGCCGGCGACGAGTGTATGTGGCGTATGTCTGTGATTGTGTTGTCTATTGCTTTCTGCTCCACGCCGGCCACGGAGGTGGCGGCGCCGCGTGCCACATTCACGTCGTAGGCCTTGGTGTCAAGCGTCACATATTTCTTTTCGGCAGGGTTGAAGTAGACGAAGGGACGGCCGGGGATTACGAACTTGCCGGGCTCCTGGGGCACGATGGTGTAGTCGACGCGGAACGTGCCCGTCATGTCGGCGCCGGCTACGTCGGCCGAGATATCGGTCTTGGGCGTGTAGCGGTCCATGCCGGCGGGGAAGTCTATTTCGGGGGTCGAGAGATATTTGATGTTGCCGGTGCCTTTCACTATATAGGAATAGGTGGCGGCTTCGTTGGTGCGCAGCAGTTCTGGGTTGAGTTCGGTGCTCACGGTGAAGGTGCCGACGGCGCCGTTGAAGCCGTCGGGACGAGGCTCCGGCAGGGCTTCCACCACGAGTGTGGCCTGGTTGCTGTTGGTCGTCACTGTCTGCTGCACAGGGCGGCGCGTGACGAAATAACCCATGTTGACGGTCTCATATGTGCGCACCACCACGTCGTACTGGCCGGAGTTGATGGTGAGCTTGCCCGATTTCTGCGGGTAGAGCAGGCAGCGCTTCAGCACGGCAGTGGTGTAGTTGCGTCCGTTGTAGTGCTCGGTGTCTATCTGATTGGTCACCGGCAGCTCTTCCGAGAGGAAGCCTTCGAACACAGGCTGCTTTTTGGGCATTATCTGGGTGATGTCGTTGGTGGTGTACACCTTGATGGTGGCGACCACGGCCTCCTGCTCGTAGACGTGCGTCTTGTTGAAGGATATGCGGATGAGCAGGTCGTCGGGCGAGATGCGGTGTGTGGCCTCGGCCGTTTCCTCATGTCGGCCGCCGGGCTGCCTGGCGCCTTGCGAGGGGGCTGCGTTGCTGTCGGGCGGCAGAATCTTGAACGACACCGGGTTGCTGCTCAGTGTCGTTCCGCCTACGTTGACGCTGAGAGCGGGCACATTGACGGTGCCGGCCTTATCGGCCGAGTAGGTGTAGGAGTAGTCGACGCTCGACGTTGAGCTCATGTGGCCGTTGATGATTTCGGTGCTCTGCATGGTCGACACCGACGGGCCGTAGATGAGCGTGCAGCCTTGCAGTTGCGGGGCTTTGGGCGCGTTGGCTTCGCCGTTGGTGAGGCGGAAAGTGATGCTGAAGTTGCGGCCTTCCACCACATTGCGCGGCGCTATGGCCTTGAACGAGGCCTGCGCGGCTGCCGCGAAGGCGAAAAGGCAGACCAAGGCCGATAGAAATGTGATTCGGAGTTTAACGTTGCTCATCTCTTACCATGGTTTGTCGGTGGTGCGCCGTCCGGGTTGGGCGGGTTCTTTTTGTTTGCGCCGTGTGGCGTTTTCCTTGTTTTGCATAGCCTGCAGTATCTGCTCGGCGTTCTGCGTCATGGGCTGCTGCTGTTGCTGTTGTTGTTGCTGCTGCTGCTGCTGCTCCTGCTGCTGCTGCTGCTGCTGCTGTTGCTGCTGTTGCTGCTGTTGCTGTTGTTCCTGCTTGTCCTGGTCTTTGTTCTGTTCCTGCTCCTGTTGCTTGAGCTGGGCGAGACGCAGGTTCTGTCGGGTGCGGTTGTTGTCGGGGTTTATGCGCAGGGCTTGCTTGTAGCGCTCGATGCTTTTGCCGTAGTCCTGGTCGTTGTAGGCCATGTTGCCGAGGTTGTAGAATGCTTTCTCGGCAAGAGTTGAGTCGGAAGCCATGCAGGCGTTGCCCACCTGTTCAAACAGTTGCACTGCCTGCCGGCGCGGGTCGTTCTCGCTGTCTTTGGTGTCTTCTCCGGCCATGTTGAGCAGCGCGAGAGCCTTGTTGTAGAGGGCAATCTGCGACGACGGGTCGAGCTGCAGGGCCACCTCATAGCTTTCGAGTGCCTTGGCGAAGTTGCCGGCGTCGTAGTATCCGTTGCCTTCTCGTATGGTGTTGCGCAGGATTTTTGTCGTGGTGTCGCCTTGGGCGAAGGCAGGTGCGGCCGCGGCAAGAATCAGTAGCAGTGTGGCTAATGTCTTTTTCATTTCTTGTCCGTTTTGGTGAAGAAATTGATGTTGGTGAGCCAGCCTATCTTGCGTTCGAGCACGAGCAAGTCGATGACGAGCAGAATAAGGGCTATCCACGCGAAAGTGGGGAACTGTTCGGCTCCGGCCTTGTAGCTGACGCGGTTGAATTCCGACTTCTCCAGCGTGTCGAGTTGCGACTCCAGATCCTCGAGGGCCGAGGAAGACGCGGCGTTGACATAGACACCGCCGCCGGCATCAGCCAGTTGTCTGGCCAGTTCCTCGTTGATGGTGGTGGTGACCACGTTGCCCTGCATGTCGCGCATGTACTCGCCTTTGCGGCCGGGCACGGGGATAGGGGCGCCTTTTGCCGAGCCTACGCCCACGATGTTGACCTGGATGTTGTTCTCTTTGGCCAGTTTGGCGGCTTCGATGGCGTCGCCTTCGTGGTTTTCGCTGTCAGTGATGAGGATGATGGCCTTGCGGGTGTCCTCGTCGGGCGAGAATCCGTTCATGGCCATGTTGATGGCTGTGTTCAGATCGGTGCCCTGGTTGGCTATCATGCCCGGCTCAAGTTCGCTGAGATACATTTTTGCCGAGTAGAAGTCGGTGGTGAGCGGTAGCTGTGTCTTTGCATCGCCGGCGAAAACCACGAGGCCCACCTTGTCGTTGTGCAGGCGGTCAATGAGCTTTTCAAGCACGAGGCGCGAGCGGTCGAGGCGGGAAATGCCCTGAGGGTCGTCGCTGGCCGAGGCCAGCATGGAGTTGCTGACGTCGAAAGCTATCATCACCTCGATGCCGTCGACGCGCGCTTCCTCTTCCTTCTGTCCGGCGCGTGGGCGTGCGAGCACGATGACCAGAGCCGCAAGGGCCAGCACCTCGAGCACTATTTTGATGGTAGGCTTGTAGCGCGAAGCCTCGGGCATGAGCGTCTCCACCACCTCGGGGCGGCCGAAACTGCGCAGCTTGCGGCGTCGCGACGCGCGTGCCAGCGCGTAGAGCACGGCGGCTCCCACGCATGTGAGCAGTAGATATAGCAGATGAGGATTTGCGAAGTCAAACATATCGGTAGGTATTTTTTATGGCATGGTGCGCACCACGGTGTAGCGCAGCAGCAGCTCTATGGCGAAGAGGGCGAAGGCCAGCCACGCCCACATCATGTAGTTGTCCTCGGTGTGCGAGAAGTGGCGCACGTCCATCTGGGTCTTTTCCAGAGCGTCGATTTCGTCGAAAATCTGCTGGAGCACCTTGTTGCCTGTGGCGCGGAAGTATTTGCCGCCTGTGCTTTCGGCTACGGTGCGCAGCGTGGCTTCGTCGATGACCACCTTCTGCGGCTGGAACACCAGACGGCCGAACTCGTTGAGCATGGGCGACGGTGCCATGCCGTTGGTGCCGATGCCGATGGTGTAGATTTTAACGCCCATTTCCTGAGCCACACGCGTGGCGTCGAGGGGGGTGACCACGCCGGTGTTGTTGCTGCCGTCGGTGAGCAGTATGATGCTTTTGCTCTTGGCCTTGCCTTCCTTCAGACGGTTGAGAGAAGTGGCGATGCCGTCGCCGATGGCAGTGCCGTCTTCCAGCATGTTCATGTTGATGGAGTTGATGTAGCCGAGCAGTTGGGAGCGGTCCACTGTCATGGGCACGCCGGTGAGGCTCTCGCCGGCAAAAATCACGATGCCGATGTTGTCGTTCTCACGTCCGCTCACAAACTTGGCGGCTACGGCCTTGGCGGCTTCGAGGCGGTCGGGGTTGAAGTCGCGGGCGAGCATACTCGACGAGATGTCCATGGCTATCATGATGTCGGTGCCCTCGGTGCGGGTGGTGCGCCAGTTGTCCTTGAGCTGCGGGCGCGCAAGCACTATGATGAGGCAGCCCACAGCGGCCATGCGCAGCACAAACAGCAGGTGGCGCGCCCACAGTTTCCACGATGAGGGCATGTTGGCGAACGGAGCTGTGGTGCTCAGCGCCATGTATGGGCGTCCGTTGCGTTGCTTGAGTATGTACCACACAATGAGCGGCACATACAGCAGAAAGAGCCAGAGGTATTGAGGGTGGGCTAATTGCATGATTATTGCGCTTTATCAGTAGCTTTCTTGTCGCCGTCCTTTGTGTCGGGCTCGGGTTCGGGAGCGGGTTTTGTGTCTTCCACGAAGGCTACGGCGGAGTTGTAGGATTTTACATTGTCGTCGGGCAGCGGGCGCATCTTGGCGAACTTCACGAAGTCGGCCACTTCGAGCACAGTGCGCATGCGGTCGGCGCTGAGGCGCGTGTCCTCGTTCTGACGCAGCGCGCGAATGATTTCGGTGGATGTCATCTCCATGGCGTTGATGCCGAAGCGTCCCTGCAGATACTGGCGCAGAATGTCGGTGAGCTCCGTGTAGTATTCCTTTTCGTGGCCGCTTTCGGCCAGTCGGCGTTCACGCAGCTGCCCGAGACGTCGCATGGCCAGTTCGTAGGGGGGCACGATACGCTTGCGGCGCACCATAATGGTGCCTCCGCGGTGCCAGTAGAGCCATGCGGCAATGCCTGCGGCCAAAAGGCCGAGACCCATGAGTATCCAGCCCCAGTAGTCGCTGACCCACTGCGGCACCCAGTCGTACCAGCGGGCGGGGTAGGCGACGGGGCCTTCCATGGGGTGTATCTCTGTGAGCGAGTCAAGCTCTACGGGCAACACCTTGAGGGTGAGCGCACGGCTTTCGGCAGTGTCGCGTCCGCTTGCCACGCGCAGCGGAGGTAGCGTCACGGTGTCGGGGTCGAAGGGCTGCAGACGCAGGGTGTAGGTGGTCTCTCGCCGGCCGTTGCCCAGGTCCTCTGCTGTGGAGGAGATGTCGGTCACGTCCACGCCGCCCAGCTGGCCGCCCTTCTGAGGCCAGTCCACAGGCATGGCGTCGGCGGGGCCGAGCACTGTCACGCGCAGGTCGGTGCAGTAGCCCTGCGTCATGACGGCAGAGTCGAGCTGTGCCGTCACTTTCAGAGCTTGTGCGCCGGCCGGCAGGCATCCTGCCAGGGCGATAGTCGCTGCTAATATGATTCGTGTGAGTTTCATATCATATATTTATTGTCGAACCGGCTCTTAACGTGTGCCCCTGTTCTTGAACAACCCCATGAGCGCGCGCACGTAGTCCTCGTCGGTGGCCACGCTGGCGAAGTCGACACGGCGGCTGCGCAGGGTTTCGGCCATGCGCTGCTGGCGGTCGTACCACCAGCGGCTATAGGCGCTGCGCACGCGCTTGCTTGAGGTGTCGATCCAGCGGTCGGCGCCGGTTTCGAGGTCCATGACGCGCATCAGACCCACGTCGGGCATCTGCGTGTCGCGCTTGTCGTAGACCTGCAGGGCAATGACGTCGTGGCGGTTGCGGGCCACGGCCAAAGGCTTGGAGTAGTCGTGCTCGTCGATGAAGTCGCTCACCAGGAATGTGGTGCAGCGTTTCTTCATGGCGTCGGCGAAGTAGCGGAGAGCCGCGCCGATGTCGGTGCCGCGGCCCTCGGGCTTGAAGTCGAGCAGCTCGCGGATGATGAGCAGGATGTGTTTCTTGCCTTTCTGCGGGGGAATGAATTTCTCGATGCGGTCGGAAAAGAAAAGAGCGCCGATCTTGTCGTTGTTCTGAGATGCCGAAAAGGCTATGGTGGCGGCTATCTCGGCTATCATCTCGCGCTTCTCCATGCCTTCCGCGCCGAAGTAGCGGCTGCCCGACACGTCGACAAGCAGCATGACGGTGAGCTCACGCTCCTCCTCGTACACCTTGATGTAGGGGTGGTTGTGGCGTGCGGTCACGTTCCAGTCGATGTCGCGGATGTCGTCGCCGTACTGATACTCGCGCACCTCCGAAAACATCATGCCGCGTCCTTTGAAGGCGGAGTGGTACTCGCCGGCAAAGATGTTCTGCGACAGGCCGCGCGTCTTGATTTCGATTTTGCGTACCTTCTTTATGAGGTCTTTTGCGTCCATGATTCGGAGGGATGGTTAGCGGTCAGGGAACCTGCACTTTGTCGAGAATCTCGGTGATGATCTCGTCGGTGGTGATGTTGTTGGCCTCGGCTTCGTAGGTGATGCCGATGCGATGGCGCAGCACATCGTGGCTTACGGCAATCACGTCCTCGGGGATTACATAGCCGCGCTGGTGCAGGAAGGCATAGGCGCGTGCGGCGCGTGCCAGCGAGATGGATGCGCGGGGCGAGGCTCCGAAGGCGATGATGCCGGTGAGGTCGTTGAGGCCGTAGTCGGCGGGGAATCGTGTGGCGAACACGATGTCGACGATGTAGCGTTCGATTTTTTCGTCAACGTAAATCTGCTCTACCACCTTCTGGGCCTCGATCACTTCCTCGGGCTTGAGCAGAGGCGCCACCTTGGGACGCTCGCCGGCGATGTTCTGGCGTATGATGAGTTTTTCCTCCTCTTTGCTGGGGTAGCCGATGACCACTTTGAGCAGGAAACGGTCCACCTGGGCCTCGGGCAGAGGATAGGTGCCTTCTTGCTCGATGGGGTTCTGCGTGGCCATCACCATGAAGGGCTCGTCAAGGGCGAAGGTGTTGTCGCCGATGGTCACCTGGCGCTCCTGCATGGCCTCGAGCAGCGCGCTCTGCACTTTGGCGGGCGCGCGGTTGATTTCGTCGGCGAGCACGAAATTGGCGAAGATGGGACCCTTCTTCACCTGGAACTGTTCGCTCTTTACACTGTAGACCATGGTGCCCACTACGTCGGCCGGCAGCAGGTCGGGAGTGAACTGGATGCGGCTGTAGCGTGCATCGATAAGCTGTGCGAGGGTCTTGATGGCAAGAGTCTTTGCAAGGCCGGGCACGCCTTCGAGCAGCACATGGCCGTTGCTGAGCAGAGCGATGAGCAGGCTCTCCACGAGGTGCTTCTGGCCCACGATAGTCTTGTCCATGCCGTGGGTGACGAGATTGATAAAGTCGGTCTTGGAGGCTACCAACGCATTGAGCTCGCGGATATTGACGGAATCACTCATAAGTGTAGTTGTTGGGTAGTTATAGTTTTGTTTTGTTGATGCATAAAGGCGGTGGAGCTGTTTCGCTCCGGATTCAAGTACAAAATTAATACTATAACAAGAAATCAATTAACACCGAGTGTTAATTTTAGCTATTTTTCGTTTCGACAACTGAATCTTTAACGTAATTTAGGAGATATTGCTCTGAACTAAAATCGTTTCACGGAGCGGAGCCCGCTGCGGGCACGGAGTCCGCCGCAGCTGGTGCGATGGTGTCGGGCGCTGACTTGCGGCGGGGTTTGAGCCAGTTGAACATGTTGTCGAAATCGCGCTTGAACATGATGCCTACGCCCTGCGTCGTGGCAGCCGTGCGCAGGTAGTAGTTCTGGTCGTTGTAGCGGTTGTAGGCCTTCAGTCGCCATGTGCCGCGGCGGTTGAGCAGGTACTCCACGTCGAAGTCGCCGACGAACTGATTTGTGTTCAGCGACTTGTCGCGGTAGCCGAAGTTGCCGTTGAAAAGCAGCCGGTTGTTGAGCAGACGGCTCGAGAGGGCCACGTCCACTTCCACGTCGCTGAAGTCGCCGCGGTCGGAGCGCAGGTTGGGTGCTATGGTCCAGTTGTCGCTGAGCTTGCCGAGCATGCTGCTGAGCTGGCTTGAGATGGTCGACGACGCCACCGAGAACAGCTCGTTGCCCTTGGTGGTGCTCATGTAGTCGGGGGTGTAGAAGCGGTTGAGAGCCAGAAGGTAGATGATCTGGCGGTTCATCATCTCTTCGGTGCTGACGATGGAACGCACTTTGCGGTAGACGTCGGATGTGAGGGTGGGGAAGCGCAGGTCGAAGGCGATGTCGGGCTGGCGCATGTCGCCGGTCACTTTCATGAGAGCCTGCACGGGCACATTGGTGCGGTTCAGATCGCGGTCCTGCAGGAACGATTCGTCAAGGTCGCTGAGATTGGCATTCACCGAGTACACTGCTTCGATGTCGAGTTGCGCGGCGTATGGGTCGCCGTGGAACGATATGCTGCTGCCTTCGTCGATGGTGAAGTCCTTGATGATGATGTCCTGGAGGGTGAAGTTGTAGCTGCCGCGCTCGAGGGTGTAGGTGCCGAACATGCGCAGGTCGTTGTTGGCCGAGCCGTAGGTCAGGCGCATGTTGCCGTTGCCGTTGGCCTTGATTTCGTCGCCGCCCACGGGGTCCATCACAAGCGTGATGCGGGCCGCGGGGGTGATGTCGACGCGGAAGTCCATGTTGTAGTCGCTGGGCTCGTCCTGGGCCTGCGCGCTCATGCGCCGCTGGTAGTCAAGCACGGCGGCGGGGATGCCTTCGAGTTCCACGATGGAGTCGCGCACCACAGCCGGCGTGCGGTCGCGGAATGTGATGAACGAGTATTCGTCGGCCTCCATCATGTCGTTGAGCACGAAAGTGAACGTGGAGCCTGCGGCTGTGGACATGTTCACGTCGATGTTGACCACGCCTGGCTCGCCGTAGATGTGGGCTCCGCCGTTGCCGAAGATGGTGCCGTACCAGTCGGGGCTCTGTTTGGCGTTGACGTTGTAGCTCAGAAAGTCGCGCGCGTCGCTCACTTTGAAGTCGAAACTCGGGAGCTTGAAAAACTCGTGGCGCACTACACCGTCGAGGCGTGCCGTGTGGCCGTACACGTCGTGTATGGTGGCTCCCTTCACGTCGATGAGGCCTGGACGCATGTGCACGCTGTCGGAGCAGAAGTATTCCGTGTTGGTGAAGTCGACCGTCAGCGACAGCGAGTCGGCGTACACGTCGCCTTCGAGGTCGATGTATTTGAATGTGCCGAAGAGACGGGCGCGCCCGGAAGCGTAGCCGTCGACCTTCGATGCGAAGGCGGCCATGAACGGTTGCATGAAGCCGACGCGCACATGGTCGGCGTTGAAGGTGATGTCAAGTTCTTCTGAGGCCGGAGTTATCGAGCCGGCAATGGTGGACAGGCGTCCTTCGGGGTTGGTGAGCTCGGCGTCGAGCATTACGGCCTTGGTGTCGTTGTTCCACCATGCCTGCACGTCTGCGTCGCCCAGCGTGCAGCGGTTGTAGCCGATGCCGTCCACGTGCAGGCTCTCGCTGGTGAGCACCGGCGAGGAGCTGAGCAGGCGTCGTCCCTCGAAGGTGCCGGTGGCGATGCCGCTCAGCAAGGCTTTGTCTATCTCCAGGGTCTCGAAGATCGGCAGCAACGACACGTGGTCGATGTCGACAAACAGCAGTGGCTCTTCCTCGGCGCTCGCCGTGCCTTCTATGGCCACGCGTTGCGTGCCGGCCCGGAGAGCGAAATCCTTGACGGTGGCCGCACCGTCGCTCCATGAGATGTGTGCGGGGAGTATGCTCCACACGTCGTCGCCGAAGTTCACCGTGCCGGGATTTATGTCGATGTCGGCCGCAAGACGTCTGTCTTCTCCGAGGCCGAGGCGGGTGGCGAAACTCAGAGTGCCGTTCAGCGGAATCTTCCGCTCCATGGTCCAGTCGGCGGCGGTACTCACCACGTTGTCGGCCGCGCGTACGTTGAGCACGGCGGCCATGGGGCCTTTTTTCGTGGGCATGTGGGTGGTGGCATACACCGAGGCCGTGCCGGCGCAGCCGTCGGCCGAGGCATAAAGCGCGGTGTTGTCGATGATTTTGTCGCCCTGTTGCAGATATGGCGCGTCGAGCGACAGATCGAGCGTGTGCGCCGTGCAGTTCATGTTGCCGCTTATTTCTATCGGGTGGATTATCTGCACGGGCAGCCGGAAGAAGCGCGAGAACTCTTCGGCGTTGGCGATGGTGAAGTCAAATGCGAAATCATTGTGGCACGCAGCCCCGGTGTTCTTATTGTTGCTCTTCTCCGGCTGTGCCAGGTCGAGAGCCGGGAATACGGCGGCGGCGATGTTGCGTATCTCGCGTGCGAGATGCGAAGGGGCAAAGTCGCCTTCGATGGTGCCGTTCACATAGTCGGAACGCAGTTCCGTTACTGGCGGACGGGCGTCGTTGTCGCGTTCAAGCTCAAAGCGCTTCATTGCCAGGCCTTCGCCGTCATCGTTGCGGAAGTCCACATCGGCCAGAGCCAGCGAGCCGCACAGGTCGTCGATGCCGGTGCCGTGCAGGTCGGCGTCGATGCCTGCGCTGAGGGTGTATCCTTCGAATGCGTTCATGAGGCCCAGCCATCCGAGGTCAAGCCGTCTTACCTCTCCGGCTGCGACAAGCGTGCGCATAGCCTGGCCGTAATCGGCTTCGGCCGTGAGGGCTATCTGCACCGCGCGGTCGTCCACGTCAAGCTCCCCGGCCACGTATCCCGGCTTGATATGAGCCGTGGCGTTGATGCCTCCGCAATTGCGGCCGTTGAATGTCAGCGCCACGTCGCTCAGTTCGGCATCTCCGGTAAAGCCGGCCTGCGAGACCCGTCCCTCCGCCGACACGCGGGCACTGACGGTTCCGAGCCGGCTGCCGGGAGCAAAGCGTGCGGCATCCACATCAGTAAGCTGTGCCGACGCGTTGATGCGGGAGGTGGCGAAGGTGTCGGCGGAAACTGCCGTGGCAGCCAGCGTCGCTGTGCCGGCCGAGGTGGTGGCCGTAAGCGCCACTTCTGCCTCGCTGCGTGCTATTACCGATGCCTTGGCGCGCACGTGTGTGTGCCCCAGTGGCTCAATTTTGCGAAGGGTTTTCATGCGTTCTGCCGGCAGAAACTTTCCGATGTGGGCTATCATGCGTGCGGCGTCGGCCCGCACGTCGAGCTGCGACAGCCACAGTTGCTCGCCTTCGTGCCCGAGGTTGAGCGCTCCGCCCCGGGCCAGCAAAGCGAGGCTTTCGTCGCGTGTCGACATGGTGAGGTGCCCGAGCATCACAGCGGCGGAATCGCCGTGGGCGTCAAGGTCCACATCCACGCCAATATACGACTCGGCCAGCGCGGGCACGAACGCTGCCACGTCGGGCAGATACAGTAGCGAGCGCGTGGCGGTGTCGGTGGCCACGCTCCATGAGCGGCCGCGCATGGTGTAGTTTAAGTCCATCTCAAGCAGCGAATTGGGCAGAGCGAGACTGAAATCTTGCACGCGCACACCTTCAGAGTCGGAGCGCACATGCGCTTTCAGTTCCTTTAGGGTGAAGCCGCTGCGCTCCGCGAGCGACAGTCTGTCGAGTTCGATGTCAATGCTGTTGTCGCTGATGAGGCGCAGGCACGCATGCAGCTGCAGGTTGTTGATTTCCACATGCCGGGCGTCGAAGCGCCCTTCTGCGGGCGTTTCTGCGTCAAGCACGTCGTATGCGGCGTGTCCGTCGCGCAGGGCCAGCGCAGCCACCTTGAAGCGGAAATGCGTCTTCTTGCCGTTGTCTTTTCCCTTGAGTTTGGCGATGATACCTTCTATGTTGAGCGGGGCGTCGGCCGATTCGCGGTACACCCGCAGGTCGGGACGGTCGATGAGCGCGTAGTCAAACACTATGCGGCGCGTGCGCAGAAAATGGTATAGCTCGAACCGCACGCTCAGTCTTTCCACCGTGAGGCATTCGCGGCCCGTATCGTCGGCCACGCTTATGCCGCATGCGTCCAGCCGGTTGAAAGGATGTACTGCCACCGAACCCACTTCCACACGGCTGCCGAGCAGGGCCGAAAGCTCGGCCTCCGCCGCGCCGCACAGGCGTGCCTGCGCCCACGGCGTGGACAGGAGTATATACAACGCAACGGGCGCTATCACAACAAAGGATAGCGCCGCGATGACAAGACTCCGGAACACGCGCAGCGATTTTTTCATAATACACTGCGAAATTACGCATTTTTTCGCTAACCGCGCGCTCCACTCCTCACAAAAAATGCAAATCCCCTTATCGGTAATCGGCGAGCATGGCCTGCAGGCGGCGGCGCGCATAGAAGATACGGCTCTTGACGGTGCCGAGAGGCAGGTTCACCCGCTCTGCTATCTCGGCGTAGCGGTAGCCGGCAAGATGCAGCGAGAATGGCACGCGGTAGCCGTCGTCGAACGAGGCTATGGCCGCGTTGATGTCGCCCACGGAGAGCGCTCCGTCGGGAGTATCGTAGCCGGAATCCTGCGGCATGTTCAGGTGCACGAGATCGTCGGTGCGGTCGAGCATTGTGTTTGACCGCACCATGCGGCGATAGTTGTTTATAAACAGATTGCGCATGATTGTGAACACCCAGCCCTTGAAGTTGACATTGTCCACATATTTGTTTTCGCTATCGATGGCTTTTAGTGTGGTGTCCTGCACGAGGTCGTCGGCATCCTCGCGGTTGCTTGTCAGCATCAGGGCGAAGTTATGGAGCTGGCTCTGCATGTCCAGCAGCTTGGATATAAATACATCGTGATGTGCTCCCATATCGATAAATAATAATAGGTTTCGACTGATAAACGCTTTCCGCCCTCTGTGCGCCCGCCGGATTATGCTTTTTTGAGGAAAATTACAATTTTTGTAAGAGAATCAGTGAAATATGTAAGTGTGTGGTAATATATTTTTATTATTTTTGCGCATTGAATCAGCATTATCATTTTTCCATTATTTTATCCATGTTAAGAAAAATCAGAGTAACGCTTGCTGTGATCAGTATCACGCTTGTGACCCTGCTGTTTCTTGATTTCAGCGGCACGGCCCACAGGTGGTTCGGCTGGATGGCCAAGATTCAGTTTCTACCCGCGCTTCTGGCGATGAACGTGGGCGTAGTCGTGGCCCTTGTGGCGCTCACTTTGCTGTTCGGGCGTGTCTATTGCTCCGTCATATGCCCGTTGGGTATCATGCAGGATGTGTTTGCCTGGTGCGGACGCAAGAAACAAAAATACCGCTACTCCTACTCGCCGGCGCGCACGGTGCTGCGCCTTGTGGTGCTGGCTGTGATGGTCGTTGCCATCGTATTGGGCATCCATGTGATAGTGGTGCTCTTGGCGCCGTACAGTGCCTACGGACGCATCGCCCAGAGCCTGCTCGCGCCGCTGTGGGCATGGGGCAACAATCTGCTCGCATTGCTGGCCGAGCGCGCCGACAGTTACGCATTCTACAGCGTGGACGTATGGTTGCGCGGCGGTATCACGCTCGCGGTGGCCGTTGTCACGCTCGTGGTGCTCGGATGGCTTTCGTGGCGCAATGGCCGCACCTACTGCAACACCATCTGCCCGGTGGGCACCGTGCTGGGCTACATAGCCCGCTTCTCGCTGCTGCGCCCCGTCATCGACACCTCCAGGTGTAATGCCTGCGGTTTGTGCTCGCGCAACTGCAAGGCCGCCTGCATCGACAGCAAGCGCCACTCTGTCGACTACACCCGCTGCGTGGCCTGCATGGACTGCATCGACACATGCCGCCACGGCGCCATCAGCTACGGTCTGCGCCGCACCCGCAAAGCCGCCGGCGCGTCAGCAGCCACCGACACCTCGCGCCGCACGTTCCTGACCGCGGCTGCAGCCGTGGGAGCCACGGCCGCGCTTCATGCGCAAGACAAGACCGTGGACGGCGGCCTGGCCGTAATTGTCGACAAGCGGAAGCCGGAGCGCCGCACACCCGTCGTGCCTCCCGGCGCGCAGGGCATAAAGCATCTCTCCGGCCATTGCACGGCGTGTCAGCTCTGTGTGGCCGCATGCCCCAACGGTGTGCTGCGCCCGTCGGCCGACCTCGGCCGCCTCATGCAGCCCGAGTCCTCCTACGAGCGCGGCTACTGCCGCCCCGAGTGTACGCGTTGCTCCGAGGTGTGCCCCGCCGGAGCCATTCTGCCGCTCACCCGCGAGGAAAAGACCTCCGTACAGATAGGCCACGCCGTGTGGGTGAGCGCCAACTGCGTGGTGCTCACCGACGATGTGGACTGCGGCAACTGCGCGCGCCACTGCCCCGCCGGCGCCATTCAGATGGTGCCCGTCGACGCCGCCGACTCCGCATCGCGCAAGATACCCGTAGTGAACGAGGCCCGCTGCATCGGCTGCGGGGCCTGTGAGAATCTTTGTCCCGCCCGCCCCTTCAGCGCCATTTATGTGGAGGGACACGAACACCATCGCACCATATAGACCCATGAGCACCAACGATATCACACGCCGCGAGTTTCTGCGGCGATTAGGCCTTGGAGCGGCTGCCGTAGCGGCCTCCACCCTGCCCGGATGCAAGAACGTGGCCGAAAAGAAAGCCGACGGCGACAGCCCGCTCGCCGAAATACCCCGCGACAGCATGACCTACCGCACCAATCCCACCACCGGCGACAAAGTGTCGCTCCTGGGCTACGGGTGCATGCGCTGGCCCACCGTCACCGGAGGAAGCGCGCGCGACGGCGAGGACAGCATCGACCAGGAAGAAGTCAACCGCCTCGTTGACAAAGCGCTCGAGTATGGCGTCAACTATTTCGACACGTCGCCCGCCTACTGCAAGGGCAAGTCGGAGGAGGCCACGGGCATAGCCCTGTCGCGCCATCCGCGCGACAGCTACTTCATAGCCACAAAGCTGTCGAATTTCGCCGAGTCCACCTGGAACCGTGAGGCATCGATAGAGATGTACCGCAACTCGCTTAAAAACTTGCGCACCGACCATATCGACTACATGCTGCTCCACGGCATCGGCATGGGCGGCATGGACGCCTACAATGGCCGCTACATCGACAATGGCATCCTCGACTTCCTTCTGAAAGAGCGGGAGGCGGGCCGCATCCGCAATCTCGGATTCTCCTACCATGGCGACGTCGGTGTGTTCGACTATCTGCTCAGCCGTCACGACGAGTACAAGTGGGACTTCGTGCAGATTCAGCTCAACTATGTCGACTGGCTCCACGCCGCCGACGTGAACGCCCGCAACACCAACGCCGAGTATCTCTACAATGAGTTGCACAAGCGTGGCATCCCTGTCGTAATCATGGAACCGCTTCTTGGCGGACGCCTCGCCAATCTGCCCGACCATATCGTGGCGCGTCTCAAGCAGCGCGAGCCGCAGCGCAGCGTGGCGTCATGGGCATTCCGCTTCGCAGGCACCCATCCGGGAGTGTTGACCGTGCTCAGCGGCATGACCTATATGGATCATCTCGACGACAACCTGCGCTCGTTCTGCCCGCTGAAGCCGCTCACCGACGATGAGCAGCAGTTCCTCTACGACACGGCCGACCTTATGATGCAGTATCCCACCATCCCGTGTAACGACTGCAAATACTGCATGCCGTGTCCCTATGGCCTCGACATTCCGGCCATCCTGCTGCATTACAACCGCTGCGTCAACGAGGGCAACGTGCCCAATGGGCTGCAGGATGAAGACTACGCACGCGCGCGCCGCGCATTCCTTGTAGGCTACGACCGTTCCGTGCCGCGCCTGCGCCAGGCGGCGCACTGCATAGGCTGCAACCAATGCGCGCCCCATTGTCCGCAGCAGATCGACATCCCCGCGCAGATGCACCGCATCGACACATTTGTCGAAAGCCTGCGCAGAGGCGACACGAATGTCTGAGCGGCAATTATAAGACCCCGTTCCCCAATATTTGTTAACGCCGGGGCGGTCAAGCGTCGTGCAGA
>CAMWNB010000019.1 GCA_947175495.1 uncultured Porphyromonadaceae bacterium
ATTATTGACATGTTCAAACTCTTGTATTCTATTGTTAAAATCTATATTGCTGATTATCAAAAGCATATTGGTTAACATTATTTAACCTGCTTGAATTGTGGTGACCTCCTTAGAACTCAGCAAGGTCACCACATTTTTACCGTCGGAACATAGTTAAAGTCTATTAAAGTTTGGGGTCGCGAGACGGTGATGTGGGGTTGAATGGGCTTGGATGAATTTGAAATACACACTACTATCAACACATTAAGTCACCACAATAAAAGATACACATCTATCACAACACAGGTAATAAGCTGTATTTCAGCGCATTAGCATAGGCGCAATGACTAATGTGGTGACTTGGAGGGGGTATGGATAAAAGAAAAGACCGCTAACTCATTGAGAATTAGCGGTCTTTTGTGGTGCCACCAGGAATCGAACCGGGGACACAAGGATTTTCAGTCCTTTGCTCTACCAACTGAGCTATGGCACCAGGGCGTTTTTGCGCTGCAAAGTTAAGACTATTTTTTGGATTGTGCAAGGGGTGCGGACTATTTTTTGCGATTTTTTTGGATTTTGTGCTATAAAAAGCGTGTAAACGCGCTTTTTCTTTGGTAGTTGGCAAATTTGTGGTATTTTTGTGGCTATGTTGGGATATTAGACCCGCTTATTGACAATGGACATTAATGCCGGCAATAAAAATAATGATGGCCAGATGCTTGCGCCGAAGCCCACTCCCGAACAGGAGGACGCTATGGTGCAGGCGGCATTCGATGAGGTGCTGCAGGGGTATCTGCGCAGCAACCACCGGAAGAAGGTCGAGGTGATAGAGCGTGCTTTCCGTTTCGCGAGGGAAGCGCACAAGGGTGTGCGCCGCCGTTCGGGCGAGCCTTACATCCTGCACCCGATAGCGGTGGCGCGCATCGCGAGCCAGGAAATAGGCCTGGGATCCACTTCGATATGCGCCGCGCTGCTCCACGACGTGGTGGAGGACACGGACTACACCGTGGAGGACATCGAACATGCCTTCGGCCACAAGGTGGCGCAGATTGTGGACGGCCTTACGAAAATATCGGGCGGCATCTTCGGCGACAAGGCATCGGCGCAGGCCGAGAATTTCCGCAAGCTACTGCTTACGATGAGCGAGGACATCCGCGTGGTGCTCATAAAGATGGCCGACCGCCTGCACAACATGCGCACGCTGGGCGCGCAGCCGCCCAACAAGCAATATAAAATCGCCGGCGAGACGCTCTACATCTATGCTCCGCTGGCCCACCGCCTGGGACTTTTCGCCATCAAGACGGAGCTTGAGGACCTCAGCTTCAAATACGAACACCCGGCCGAGTACGAAAAGATCAGCGAGAAAATCCGCGAGACGGAGAACCGCCGGCATCTGGCCTACGCCGACTTTGCCGAGCCTATACGCAGGCGCCTCGACGAGATGGGACTCGTCTACGAGGCAAAAGACCGCCTCAAGAGCATCTACAGCATCTGGCGCAAGATGGAGCAGAAGCACATCCCCTTCGAGGAGGTGTACGACCTGTATGCTATGCGCATCGTCTTTGAGTGCGACGACCCTGCCAAGGAAAAGAACATCTGCTGGAACATCTACTCGGCCATCACCGACATATACAAGCTGCACCCGGAGCGCACGCGCGACTGGATAGTGACGCCGAAGGCCAACGGCTACCGCGCGCTGCACCTGACGGTGATGGGCCCCGACGGCAACTGGGTGGAAGTGCAGATCCGCTCGCGCCGCATGGACGAAATCGCCGAGAAAGGCTTTGCCGCCCACTGGCGCTACAAGATAGGCGAGGGCGACGAGGAGAGCGAGCTGAACGCATGGCTGCGCACCATCAAGGACATCCTGGAGAATCCCGAGCCATCGGCCATCGACTTCCTGGACACACTGAAGCTCAACCTCTTTGCATCGGAGATCGTGGTCTTCACCCCCAAGGGCGAGCTCGTCACGCTGCCCGCAGGCGCTTCGGTGCTCGACCTGGCCTTCGAGCTGCACACGGAGCTCGGCATGCACTGCATTGCCGGAAAGGTCAACCACAAGCTCGTGCCGCTGAGCCACCGCCTCAGCTCGGGCGACCAGGTCGAGGTGCTCACATCGAAGAGCCAGACGCCGCAGCCCGAGTGGGACAGCTACCTCGTGACGGCACGCGCCAAGACACGCCTGCGCGCGGCCATGCGCAAGAGCCGACAGCCACTCATCGCCAAGGGCCGCGAGGCTATGGACAAATGGATGTCCGACAACAACATCACACCCACTCCGGCCGTAATCTCCAAACTGCTCGGCACCTACCACGCAGCCAACCGCGACGACCTCTACTACCAGCTGGGCGCCGACGAGATAATGCTGGGCGACTTCCTCGTGGAGACGCTGCGCAAGCAACAGGACAAATCGTCGTCCACAGGCCTGCTGCGCAAGATTCTGCGCCTCGGCATGGGCGGCAGGGACAAGCAGCCCGACACGCCGCCCGCCATGCTGCCGGCTGCGCCCGGGAAAGTCAACCCCAAAGAAACCTACATACTGCGCATCGAGCCGGACGGCACGTCGAACTTCCGCCAGTGCGACTGCTGCAGCCCCATCCCGGGCGACGACGTGATGGGCTTCATCGCCGACGACGGCGTCGTCGAGCTGCACGCGCTCACATGCGAGCACGCGGCCATCCTCAAGGCCGGCTACGGACCGCGCATCGTGGCCACGCGATGGGACACCGCCCGCGCGCGATTCATGGCCCACATCCACATCGAGGGCATCGACCGCCACGGCATCCTGCAGGAGCTCACATTCATGATCTCGAGCCACATGGCCATCGACATACGCCGCCTCGAAATCGAAGCCGCCTCCAGCGTATTCCATTGCGACCTATGGGTGCGCATCGCCGACGCCGAGATAGCCACCGACCTGTGCCGCCGCATCCTCACCATCGAAGGCGTGCAGAGCGCCGCCAGAATCAAATGACATGACCACGACGACCATCCTCCGCAAACGCATCATCCGGCAGTGTCTCATTGCCGTGGCCACGGCCGCGCTCGTGCTGCTGTGCTTCCCGCAGGCCGACACCACACACTACAAATACGAAGAAGGACGACCCTGGAACTACGCCAAGCTCATCGCGCCCTTCGACATCCCCGTGCACCCCGACTCGGCCACGCTCCACCGCATGCGCGACACGCTCGACGCACACTTCGTGCCCGTGTTCCGCATCAACCAGCTCCTGGCCGACTCGATAGCCGCCGCCCTGCCCGCAGGGCCGCACCGCGCGCCGACAGCCTCCCGCATCCGCCGCCTCTACGCCTCGGGCGTAGTCGACGCCGAGACGCGCCGGCACATCGCCGAGGGAAGCCTGAACCGCGTGCGCATCCTCGACAAGAACATCCTCAGCGAGATAAGCACCTCGGCATTCACATCGCCGGCCGAAATATACCGCCGCATGGACTCCACCGCGTCCGACTCGGCCCTGCGCCGCTACATGGCCTCGGCTCTGCCCACGCTGCTGCGCCCCAACATCGTCTACGACTCCGTCGAAAGCCGCCGCCACTACGACTACGACTACCTGACGCTGACGGCCGACCGCGGCGTCATCCAGCAAGGACAGACCATCGTCGACAAAGGCACCATCATCACCCCCCAGGACTTCACCAACCTGCGCACCTACGAACGCATGATCCACGACCAGCTGCGCGGCACAGGCGCCTCCGACGCCCTCATGCTGCTCGGACGCGCCCTCTTCGTGGCCATGTGCATAGGCGTGCTCATGGCCTACTTCTATTTCTTCTGCCCCGAGATAGCCGGCAACACCCGCGCATTCGCGTTCATCATGTGCCTGACGCTCCTGTTCTTCCTGTTCTCGTCGCTGCTCGAGCGCAACGTCATGCTCGGCATCTACCTCGTGCCCATGGCCGTGGTGGCAGCTCTGGTGCAGGTGTTTTTCGACGGGCGCACAGCCATCTTCACCTCGCTTGTGATCTCACTGCTGTGCTCGGCCCTCGCCTCCTTCCCGCTCGAATACGTCTTCATGCAGGCCGCCGGCACATCGGCCGCCGTCTACTCGCTGCGCGAGGTGACGCGGCGCTCGCAGATGCTGCGCGCGTCGGCATTCGTAGGCGTGGCCTACCTGCTGGCCTATCCTGCCATCGAGCTGATGTTCAACGGCTCGTTCGACGGCTGGTCGTGGCGCATGGTCATCTTCCTGTGCTGCAGCGCGGCGCTGGTGCAGCTGGCCTATGTGCTGATGTTTGCCGCCGAGCGCGTATTCGGCTTCGTCAGCAACATCACCCTCGTGGAGCTGGCCGACAGCAGCAACCCGCTGCTGCGCCGCCTCAGCGACGAATGTCCCGGCACGTTCCAGCACTCCATGGCCGTGTCCAACCTCGCCGCCGACGCCGCGCGCCTCATCGGAGCCGACACCATGCTCGTGCGCGCAGGCGCCATGTACCACGACATCGGCAAGCTCCGCAACCCCGCGTTCTTCACCGAGAACCAGCACGGCGTCAACCCCCACGACACGCTGCCGCCCGAACAGAGCGCGCGCATCATCACCGCACATGTGACCGACGGCCTCCGCATGGCCGACAAGGCCGGACTGCCCTCCGTCGTGCGCGACTTCATTGCCCAGCACCATGGCCGGGGACTCGCCAAATACTTCTACATCACCGCCTGCAAGAACGCCGAGGCCGCCGGACAGCCCGCCCCCGACAAGGCGGCCTTCACCTACGTCGGCCCCAACCCGCACACACGCGAGACATCGCTGCTGATGATGGCCGACAGCGTCGAGGCCGCCAGCCGCTCCCTGCCCGACTACACCACAGAGAGCATCACCGCGCTGGTCAACCGCATCATCGACGCGCAGATAGCCGACGGCCTGCACAACGAGTCGACCATCGCCTTCCGCGACATCCCCGCCATCAAGGAAGCATTCATCAAGCGCCTCAAGACCATGTACCACGCACGCGTGGCCTACCCCACCATGAACGGCGCCCCGGCGTAAAAAAAGCCGCAGACACTTGACCGACCAAGTGCCTGCGGTTCAGAATGGTACACCCATGGGGAGTCGAACCCCAATCGACGGAACCGGAATCCGTAATTCTATCCATTGAACTATGGGTGCGCGTTGCGTGGTGCAAAAGTAAGGTTTTTTTCTTATATTTGCAAGATGAATGTGAAAATTGACCCCACATGGAAGCAGGCCCTGGCCGCGCAATGGGACTCGCCAGGCTTCAGGCAGCTCACCGACTTCGTGCGCTCGGAGTACGCCACGCAGCAGGTGTTTCCGCCCGCCGGGCGCATCTTCGCAGCCTTCGACGCCTGCCCCTTCGACAAGGTGAAAGTCGTCATCCTCGGCCAGGACCCCTACCACGACGTGGGCCAGGCCACGGGCATGTGCTTCTCCGTCGGCGCCGGCGTGCCCATGCCTCCGTCGCTCGTCAACATATTCCGCGAGGTGCACGACGACACCGGCGCCCCCATCCCCGCCGACGGCGACCTCACCCGCTGGGCCGCCCAGGGCGTGCTGCTGCTCAACGCCACCCTCACCGTGCGTGCCCACCGCCCCGCGTCCCACGCCGGCAAAGGCTGGGAAGAATTCACCGACGAAGCCGTGAGGCGCCTCAACGCCGACCGCTCCGGCCTCGTGTTCATGCTCTGGGGAAGCCACGCCCAGCGCAAGGGCGCGTTCATCGACCGCTCGCGCCATCTGGTGCTCACATCGCCCCACCCCTCGCCCCTCTCGGCCTACCGCGGCTTCTTCGGCAACCACCACTTCTCGCTGGCCAACGACTGGCTCGCCAAACACGGACAGGAGGTCATCCGATGGTAAGGCGCGCGCTCATGCTGCTGCTCGCGCTGTATGCCGCCGCCGTGGCCGCGCGAGGCGCCGACACCATGACGGGCGCGCTCAACGAGCGGGTGCGCTCGCTGCAGCTCACCGACCCCCGCACCGGCCTGCCCGCCGAGCTGCCGCTCGTCGTCCTCGGCGCGCCCGACGGCGGCGTGTGCGTGGAATTCGACGTGCTCGGCGACGACCGCGACTACCTGCGCTACAGCATCACCCACTGCGACGCCTCCTGGCGCCCCTCCGCCCTGGCCGCGCCCGAATATGCCGGCGGCTTCAACGAAGCCGCCATCGACGACTACGCCTACTCAGAGGCCACCACCGTGCCCTACACCCACTACCGCCTCCTCTTCCCCTCGCCCGACCTGACGCCCGGGCTCTCCGGCAACTACCTGCTGCGCATCTACCCCGAGAACGACCCCGACGACACCTGGGCGCAGGTGCGCCTGCTCGTGAGCGAGCAGGCGGCAGGCATCACGGCCGACATCACATCGCGCACCGACGTCGACTACAACGACGCCCACCAGCAGCTCTCGCTGAGCGTCGACGTGGAACGCGCCGACGTGGCCGACCCCTTCAACGAGCTCATCGTGGCCGTGCAGCAGAACGGCCGCCACGACTCCGAGCGCGCCCTGCGCCACCCCCTGCGCGCCTCGCGCACCACCGCCGTCTACGAGCACCAGCCGGAGCTCATCTTCGAGGCAGGCAACGAATACCGCCGCTTCGAGACCGTCAACGTCTACTACCCCGGCATGGGCGTCGAATCCATCTCGTGGGCCGACCCCTACTACCACTTCACCCTCGCGGTCGACCGGCCCCGCGCCGACACCCCCTATGCCTACGACAGCACCCAGAGCGGACGCTACCTCGTGCGCGTGCAGGGCAGCGACGACAGCGCCGTAGCCGCCGACTACGCCGTGGTGCACTTCGCCCTGGCCGCCGACGAGATGCCCGGAGCCATGGTGTTCATCGACGGCGACCTCACCTCGCGGCGCTTCGACGCCGAAGCCCGGATGCACTACAACCCCGCCACGGGCCTCTACGAGCGCGCCATGCTGCTGAAACAGGGCGCGTACAACTACCAGTACCTCGTTGTGCCGCCGGGCGAAAGCCGCGGCCACACGGCCCCCGTCGAAGGCGACTTCCACCCCACGCGCAACGAATACACCGTCAAAGTCTATCACCGCGCCCCCGGCGCACGCTACGACCGCCTCATCGCCGTAGCCCTCATCCGATAACCCACCACCATGCTTGAGATACAGAACACCCTCGTAAGCCTCGACCTCGTCGAACGCTTCTTCTGCTGCGACCTCGCCACATGCCTGGGCCAGTGCTGCATCGACGGCGACGCCGGAGCGCCCGTGACGGCCGCCGAGGCCGAACGCCTGCGCGAAGTGCTCCCCGCCATATGGGACGACCTGTCGCCCGCCGCCCGCCGCGTCATCGAAGAGCAGGGCGTGGCCTACACCGACGAGGAAGGCGACCTCGTCACCTCCATCGTCAACGGCCGCGACTGCGTGTTCACATGCTACGCCCCCGGCGGCATGTGCCTCTGCGCCATCGAGAAAGCCTACCGCGAAGGACGCGTCGGCTGGCGCAAGCCCTCGTCGTGCGCCCTCTATCCCGTGCGCCTCAAGGAGTACAAGGACTTCACCGCCGTCAACCTCCACCGCTGGAAAATCTGCAAATGCGCCGAGGTGCTCGGCCGCCGCGAAGGCATCCGCGCCTATCAGTTCCTCAAAGGCCCCCTCACCGAGCGCTTCGGGCAGGCCTGGTACGACGAGCTCGCCGCCACCTGCGAGGAATACCTCCGCCAGTACGGCGCCGACTGACGCCCGGCGCTGTTTCATGCTGTTTCACTGTTTCGGGGTGAAACAGTGAAACAAGCGAAACACACGGCGGCTACGCGCCCTTGTCGGCGGCCTTGCGCCGGTTCACATACGCCGCCGAGCGCCCGATGGCCTCCGCAATCCGGCGCTGCGTGGCGCCCTCGGCGCTCATGCGCCGGATAGTCTCCATCTCTTCGGCCGCCGCTGCCGCACCGTCGCTCATGGCCCCCTTCAGCAGCTCATGCTCGTTGCCCGGCCCGACGTAGGCCATGCCCACCATGTCTGGCGACTGCACTATGCGGTAGCGCGCCACCGACGCAGCGCCGTACTCCATCATGCCGTAGCGCACCTTCACCTGCTTGATGTAGCGGCTGCAGTCGTCGCCCTCGCTGTAGTCCTTGCCCATGGCGAAGATAGAGTCCATGAAATTGGCAAGGCGCTTGCTGCCCGCCAGCGAGTCCTGCGTCAGCGGCATCCAGGGGTCGCGCTTGGGCGTGTGGGCGAGCACGAGCATCGACAGGCCGCGGCGCGCCTTGAGCTCGCACAGCAGCTTCATCAGATCGCCGGCGTCCTTGCCCTTCTCGCTGTCGTTGAGCAGCCACGACAGGTTGTCGATGATTATGATGTGGCTGTTCATGCGCACGGTCAGAGCCTCTATGTCGGCGATGAGCTGGTCGAAGTCGCCGTAGGCCATGAAGTCGGAGAACTTCACGCGCACAAACTTGTCGGGGATGTTGTAGATGGTGCGGGCCTCGCGGTTGGTGTAGCGGGCCTCAAACTGCTTGGAACTCTGCTCGAAGTCGAAGTAGAGCACCGTCTCGTCCAGTTCTTTGGCAATCTTCATCCCCAGCTGCACGGCGAAGAGCGACTTGCCCATGTTGCTGGGCGCGAAAAAGCAGCACAGCTCGCCCTCGTACCACAGCGAACTGCACAGCTTGCGGGGGTCGGGCGTGTTGATAGATTCTTCAATCCACTGTCGGCCGGGTTTGGCGACAAATACGTCGGCGTTGCCAATGCGGCGTGCCTTGGCGGTAAAGTTGGTTGGTTCCATGACAATAATTTATTAACGTTAAAGACAGTCGGCGCCACTGCGGCTCCGTGCTGCAAAGTTACGCACGCCGGCGCCGCAGTTTTCCTGTTTTCGCGCTGCGCCGACGCAAACCACGGAAGCGCCGCCGTGTTTCGCCTGTTTCACTGTTTCACCCCGAAACAGTGAAACAACATGAAACAAACCACCCGGCCACCGCCGTTGCATCCGCCCCGACACCTTTTCTGACTTTTCAAAATTTTTTTTAAAAAAACACAGCAAAAATTTGCAAAAATCCCCAAAAAACATTATATTTGCCAGTGTAATCTCTTAATCTAAAACCACAGTCATGAAACACATCGCCCAACTGTTTTTCTTCGCAGCTGTTGCCATTTTCGCAGCATGTTCCGATTCCACGATTCTGCCCGATGCGTCCGAACTCGATGGCGGATCCCGAGGAATAATCCCCGGAGATCCATCCGAATCCAATCCCACATTGCTCTCCGACTGGGAAAACTGCACTAAAATCTACCTCAACGAAGTGGGCAACAGCGGGCACTGCATCAGCGTAACCCCGCCATGGCGAAATGGCTCCAACACATCTCTCTATGCTAATTTCTGCTACGACATAAAAAAGACAGACGGATGGATAATGCTCTTCCACACATTCACTGGTAACGATGACAGCCACAAACTTAACTATATGTGCTTTTACAACCGGTTTTCCGGTTATGTAAAGGTCTTCTACTATTGTAGTGACTCCAACTACGCGACAGAATCCAAGTGGTGTGTGACATCCCATAATACTGCCTCAGACAAAACGCCATTTCCCAGCGCACTCTTCTGCGACAGCGAGTATTTCTCGCAACCTATAGATGGAGACGACAATTTCTCCGTATGGTCAATTACAGCCGAAAATGAGACTATCACACAAAATTCCGGACTAAAATTCGGCTGGAATGGTTTCGAATTCAGAGTTGGAGAATACAATCCAAAAATCGCCGAAAGCAACTTTACTATCGATGCCTACAATATAATTTATACAAAGTTCAATTTCGACGGCACGGAAACATCTACTACAACCGGCACCATAACGACACTAAATGCCGGTAGCTCATCGCCTTTAAACAACCCACTTGCCAAAGCCACTATCAATTATACCGGAGAGCACGCTAAGATTGCGGTCGACACCATTGCCTCCAAATTTCTCAATAAAAACTTTGCCGGCATAAATTTCAAAAACATTATCGCCAAAGTCGGCACAGGCGACTATGTAGGTGCCATTACCAGTGGACTGGGCTCTCTCTTCAAGTCGTTCATCAAGCCTAAGCCCACCGTTTCTGAAGTCAAGTTGCAGACCCAAGGCACAATCACCCTTCAGGGCAGTTCTGAAAGCGAAACAGTTGCCAATATCGGTTCACTTTCTTTTGCCATGAAAAACATCCTTGAAGGAGACAGAACAACACCGAAAGGTGATTTTGACACATATGATAAGGTGTCAACTGCCACAAACTCCAAAATAGAACTCGGCGTGTGGAATCTTCGTAAGAAACCAACCCTTTACTACGAGCGCTACACCAAGTACTCTAACGAGTTAGGCATACCGGAAGACTACAATGGCGGAGCCATTGACTTCCACGGCATGCTCGACTATCCGCAGACACGCGTCGGCGACATCGAGGTCGTATTCAACCCTGCGATAGCCAAGTATATAAAGTCCTATTCCGTCACCACAGGCGTGATAGACGTTGTCGGAGGCAACCGCTCCGTCAACAACAAGGGCAAACTTGTAATCGACTACAACCGCGACAATAGAATCACTTCCGCCAACGACATAACAACCTACGGAGTTGACTACTTGAACAGAGATCTTTTCATGATGGTCGACGGGCTATCGGACAAAGAAGTCAACAACGACACTCAGCTTTATATCGACTGGGGCGACAACGTCGGAGGCAACCGCGCCGCCGTAGTTTCCCTCACTATGAACGTCGATTACAATGGCAATGAGTTCAGCTACACGGAATCCAGAGTGTACGATGTAGTCTACGTTCCCACCACCAACGGACTGTCTGTGGCCTACTTCAACAACCCGCCGTCCTCATACATCCTCAACCAGGCCGGCAACAGCATATATTGTTCCAACCTTTACAGTTATTAAGATATGAAACATCTGCTTGCAATATTTTTAGCGATGGCTTCGCTGCTGTTCGTCGCATGCAATGACGAGCCCGAGGTGGCGCCGACGCAATTGCCGGTGCATTTGCCAATACTGGAGAGAGATTCCGTGGCCCTCGTGTGGATATCCAAGATGCTCGACACCGAGGCCCAGGACTACCCTGTGCGCTGGTCGCCGGCCGACCGCTCCACATGGAAAGAAATCCGCCTCGACACCATCACCGACGAAGCCACCGGAAAGCAGTTTCTGGCCGTCGGGGCTCTCACCATTTACCAGACACACGAAGGAGAGCTGACGCCATTATTTATTTCAGATCTGAAATACATAAAGGATCTCAGAATATACGGTTGCCGCGGAGCAATAATCGATTGTCTGCCACGATCCTTAAAATCTCTGCTTATCGACCGTCTCGATCCCGACGAAAAGTACTACATGGACCTCAACCATGACAATGTCAAGCTTAACATAATAACCAACAGCACATTAAACGACTTGACCATTCACGGCCTAAGAATATCCGAGGTCAACTTCAGATTCCATGAAAACAGCAGAATCGACCTGTCCGACAACACCATTGAGGGCGCTGTACCCACCAGCCTCGGACATTGCCTGCATGTAAACCTCAGCCACAACAACTACAGAGCAATGGGAAGCGGCTGGTTATTCTGGACCATGGCTGCCAGAGCCGTTCCCGACCTGCAAGGCAACAATATCGAGATTCCCGCCGATATAATCGACACCGATTTCTGGAGAGAAAACCACGAGAAATTCATCGGCAACCCCGGCTACCGCGCCCCTGCCGACTGACCTGCCCAACCGGACACCGGTCTTGCGCCGCCGTGTTTCGCCTGTTTCACTGTTTCACCCCGAAACAGCGAAACAACATGAAACAAACCGCACGGAGGTCAAGGCGCGGGATGCGAACAAGCGCAAAAGCGAAACAGGAAGCGCAAGCTTTGTTTCGCTTTTGTCCTTTTATTGTAATGTGGAGGGTTATTGTAATGTGGAGGGGATTTCGGAGCAAATGTTGGCGGTGTTAAAAAAAGTGATTATATTTGCAACATGAAGAAGGCACACGCGTTTATATTGCTCATTTTGCTGATTATGGCCGTGGCTGCGCCCGTGGCGCAGGGGCAGCGGCAGCGCAATTACATCTATCTTTTCGACTGCACGCAGTCGATGCAGACGCTGGGCATATGGGAGCCGGCGAAGTCGGCGCTGCAGCGCACCGTCGACGTGCAGCTGCCGCAGGCCGAGGCACAGTTTGCCGTCGTGCCTTTCCAGGATGTGGCCTACCCGGCCTTCGCTTTCGACGCGTCGACCTACGCCGGGCAGCGCGAGCCTATGCTCAAGGCCCTGGACGGCTACATTGCCCGACGCACCAACACCAACATCGCCGACGCGCTCCGGGCCGGCTTCGACCTCTGCCGCCCCGAGACGGACAACCGCGTGTATCTGCTCACCGACGGCGACGACAATGTGAAGAAGACACCGGCCGTGGTGGAGCTTATCCGCAAATGGTGTGCCTCGCACACCAACACGCGCCTTTTCTATGTGACGCTCGACGCCGCCGCCGACAATCCCGAGATACGCGCCGCCATCGATGCCTGCGACGACGCTTTCATGGTCAACTGCCACGGAGGCGTGATTCCGCAGATTGCCGACATCACGCCCTCGGAGATATATGCCAACACGCTCGAGCCGGATGCCACCCACCGCATAGCCTTCAGCGAGCCGGGGCGCTACGCGCTGCAGGCGCGCTGCGCCGACCCCTTTTTCGACGCGGAGATAGAGGGCGGCTGCGCCGACGGGCAGCAGCTGCGCGTGCGGCTGCGCATGCGCCGCGAGATGAGCGTCGACTCGCTCAACGCGGCTCTCGACGCCGCCACCGACGCCGACGGCAACTATACCTTCGCGTTCGACATCGTGCCGGCCGACGCCAAGGGCCTCACCATAGCCAACCCGACGGTGGATGTGGTGATGAGCAACTGGCGCCCACGCTCGCTGGCCATCGCGCCCGACATCACCGACGAGACCGTGGTGAAGCCCGGCTCGTTCAGCTACCCCGCTTTCCTGTTCTCGGCCGCACACCCGGCCGACGCCATAGAGATAGACCTCGCGCCCGCCTTCAACGAGGCTGCCGTCGAGGCCGGAAGCGCGGCGGCCTTCACTCTCGAGGCGGCCAACGGCCAGAGCGCCGACTACACGCTGCTCTACAACGGCACGCCCGTGGCCGGCGGCGAGTCCGTCACCATGGAGCCCGGCAAGCCTGCCGTGCTGTCGATAGTGTTCGGAGATGAGTCCGCCACGGGCAAGCGCTACTTCACGCTGCGCTGCACCGACATCCACCTGCTCGAGCGGCTGAACGGCACGCCGGCGTCGCTGAGCGCCGCGTGGGCGCTGCGCACGCACTACGAGCGCCGGTGGAATCCGCTGGCCAAGGGCCTCGCATGGGCCGGCGCGGCGCTGCTGGCAGCGCTCGCGCTGTGGTTCGTCCTGCTGCGGCGCATGTTCTTCCCGACGTTCGCTGTCTCGGCTCTCGAGTTCGCCGGCCCCGGCAGCTACTATGCGCGCAAGCGCGTGAAGTCGTTCCGCAAGGTGTGTCTCAGCTCGAAGCGGCAGACCCAGAGCGCTCTCAGCCGCATCTTCACCGGCAAGATTCTCTTCGTGCGCGCCGAGGTGTGGCAGCCGGAGCTGACCATCGTGCCCGGCAACAAGAAGACGGCCCGCGCCGTGGCGCAGAAAGGCTGGGACATCGTGCCCTCGCGCACGCTCAAGCGCCACGAGACCTACGACGTGGTGAACAGCGCGACGGGCGCCACTTCGAAACTCACCGTGGAATAACCTTACTCAGAAATAATATAAACCTATCATAACACACCACTACCATGGCAACCAAAATCCGCCGCTCCCTCTTCATCGGCCTGGGAGGCACGGGCATGAACGCCCTGCTGCACACCAAGAAAATGTTTTACGACACCTATGGCGAGATTCCGCCTATGATAGGTTTTCTCGGCATCGACACCGACGGCGGAGTCTACAACAAGACTGTCCCGGCGGCCGACGGCACGGCAGTGTCGCTGAGCACATCGGAGCAGCTGCCCATCTGCGTGACGGGGCCGTCGCAGATCTACCTGCGCAACCCCGACAACTACGACTGGCTGCCCGAATGCAACGCCTCGGGCCTGTCGGCGCTCAACATCGGCGCCGGCCAGATGCGCTCCAACGGCCGCTTCGCCGTGACGCTCCACCGCGACGACCTGGCAGGGCGCATCAGCAACAAGCTGCTGCAGATCAACAACGCCGCCCACATCGACAACGAGCGCTACCGCCTGCTGAGCAACGACCTGGAGATACATGTGGTGTTCTCGCTGGGCGGCGGCACGGGCTGCGGCACCTTCCTCAACGTGGCCTACCTGCTGCAGGAGCTCGTGCCCGACGCAAAGGTGTCGGGCTATGCCGTGATGGCCGACGTGTTCCGCGCCATGATGCAGGGCGCGGGCGTGGTGCGCGTGCGCCCCAACGCCTACGGCGCCATCAAGGACCTCGACTTCCTGGCCCACCTCGACCCCGCCTCGGCTCCCGTCGAGATAAAGTGGCTGCGCGACGTGCAGACCGTGCGCGAGCGCCCCTTCACCGCTCTCTACCTCATCGACAACCGCAATTCCAACGGCGACATGTTCACCGATGTCGACCAGCTGTGCGAGATGATCTCGCTGGCGTTCATCACCTCCACGGGCGAGCTGAGCGTGGCCACGGCCTCCGTCAGCGACAACGTGGCCAAGGTCATCGGCGACGGCTCCATGGACATCAAGAACAAGAAGGCATGGGCCGCAGGCTTCGGCGTAAGTGAAATCGTGTTCAACGGCCGCGCCCTGGCCGACATCTACGCCAACAAGGCACGCGCGCAGCTCGTGAACCACCTGATGAACGGCGGCTGCGACGACCCCTCCGTGATGGCCAACAACTGGATCGACACCACCCGCATCCGCGAGAACCTCGGCAAGGACGACGTGACGGACTATTTCATGAAGCCCACGCCGCAGTTCGACTTCATCGACATCGACAACCCCGAGAACCCGCTGCCCGAGTGCAACGCCTACCTCAACACGCGCGCCGTCGACTCCACCGAGAGCCTCAACGAGAAACTCGACGCCCTGCGCACCCGCGTGCGCTCCTCGCTCCGCGAATTTCTGCGCACGACGCTCAACCGCGAGTGCGGCGTGTTCCTGGCTCAGAACATCCTCGGCGCCATCCGCACGCAGATGGACCTCTGCAGCGGCGAGATGAAGGCCGAGGCCAAGAATCTCTCCGACGAGCTGCCGCGCCGCATCGCCGCCATGGAGACGGCCTGCCGCGAGCTTGCCGACTGCATGGGCACATGGTTCAAGCGCGGCAAGGCGCAGCTGACGGAGGAAGTGTGCGACACGGTGCGCCGCGTGGCCGTGATGCGCCGCGAGATAAAGCGCCGCGAGATGGCCCGCGAGTTCTACAACACGATGGACGCCATGCTCTCGGAGTTCTACCAGCGCATCGACGTGATAGCCTCCAACCTGGCCGCCGCACGCGATGCGAGCAACCGCGCCGTCGAGAGCCTGCGCCAGCAGATAGGCGCCACGTCGTTCTTCCAGTTCGACCTGGCCGTGGGCGAGGCCGAGAAGGTGAAGTGCGAGCCGTCGGACGTGTCGCTGCACGACTTCGTCGAGACCGTCATGAAGGACCGCGGAGGCATCGCCGCCTTCGCCGACATGACCGGCGACGAGACCGCCGCCGCCCTGGCCGAGTATGCCGACAGGCTGCCGGCCGCCGCAGGCTACGCCGCCCGCAGCGTGGAGGACGTGCTGAAGGCGCTGCCGCAGGCCGAGCTGAAGAGCCTGCTCGAGCGCGCCATCAAGAAGTCGCTCCCGCTGTTCACCTACAACTACCACGGCTACGACGCCGACGTGCGCCAGCAGCCCATGGACGCCTTCTACGTGGGCGTGGCCGACGACAAGACCACCTGCCTGCGCCGCGACGACGTGTTCCAGGAACTCGTGCCCAACGGCGCCAAGGTCGACTTCTCCGGCATCGGACTGACCGACCGCATCATCATCTACCGCCAGATCGGCGTGCTGCCCGCGTTCACCATCACCGCGCTCGACACGTACGAGCCCGAGTACGAGCGCTTCGAGGCCGACAAGCCCCACACGTCGCACTGGGACGCAGCCATGTGCCGCCGCATGGCCAAGGAGCGCTTCTCGCTCATCCCCGCCGACGTCACCGGCGAGCGCGAGGTGCTGTCGGCATGGGTGGCGGCGCTCATCTACGGCCTCGTCAGCTACGCCGACGGCAAGTACCGCATAAAGAGCCGCGGCCTGGGAGGCAAGCCCCTGGGCGGCTACAAGGTGGACATGGGCGCCACGCGCAAGGAGGCCTACGACTTCCTGCACGACAACATCGACGTGATAAAGCCCGAGCTCGACGCCCACATGGCCGCGCTCGACGTGCCCGGCCCCGACAACTTCCTGCGCAGGCAGACGGCCCTGGCCAAGGCGCAGGCCGAGGACGGCACCTATCTGGGCGGCCTCTCGCTGTGTCCCATCCCCGCGGCCGACATCGACTACTATCCCGCCGAGGCCGAGCTGCTCAACAACGAGCTTGAATACATAATGACCAAGCTGTAGGCCCGCTCATGACTCCCGTTCTCGCCCTCTGGCCCGACGACGCGGCGGCCGCACTGCGCGCCGACGTGGACGCCCGCATGGCCGACAGCGGCTTTGCCGCCGACGCCTACCGCAGCATAGCCTGCAGGCTGTCGCCCGACACGGCGGCCGCCACGCGGGTGATGCTGTCGGAGCAGTACGCCGAACTCATCAACCTCGACGCCACCGACACCACGATGCACATAGCGCTGGTGCTGCCCCTGTGGCTTCCCGACGCCGCCGGGCGCGCCGAGGCGCTGATGCAGGCCGCCGGCGAGATCACGCACGACGTCACCATCGACATCCTGGGGCTGCAGAGCGCCCTCGACATCGGCGCCCCCGCGGCCGACGAGCCCTCCAAGCGCCAGGCGGAGCGCCGCACCATCGACACGCTGGCCGCGCGCTGCGCCGCGTCGACATTCCCCTGCCGCATCTTCGCCCTCGACAACTACAACGCCACGGGCGCGGCGGCAGGCTTCACGGACAGACTGCTGGCAAAGTTCATAAGTGCGCTGCTGCGCATCATGGCAGAGAGCTTCGGCGACACCTTCGCGCGCCTCAACCCCGCGGCCGCCACGCAGCCGTCGGTGGGCGCGGCGGGCATAGCCGTGCTCGAGTTCCGCCGCGACCGCATGGCCGACTATCTGCTGAGCCGCGCTTTCGTGTCGGCCCTCGACGAGGCCGGCGTGATGCAGGAGCAGGTCGACGCCCAGGGCGCCGCCGAGCGCGCCCGCGTGTGCCTCAACGGCATCGGGCGCTTCTACGACGAGTTCTACGACACGCAGGTGGAGCCGCTGATAGCCTCCGGGCTGCCCGAAGGCGAGATAGCCGCCCGCATCCGCAAGCCCCTGGACGAGGCCGTGGCCGCACTGCACGCACGCCTTTCGGCCTTTATGGACGACAAGGGCCTCAGCCTGCCCGAGAAAGAAGCCACATGGGCCGTTATCCTCGGCCGCGACAACAAGCTGCTCGACGGCACGCTCTACAAGCAGCGCGGCTGCACGTTCGACGACGTGTTCGCCACTCCGGCGCAGCTGTTCATCGACGCGTTCAACGACTACGCCTCCGGCACGGGGCTGCTGCCCGAGCGACGTCAGTACCCCGCCCTTGCCTTTCCCGAGGCCGAGGGCGAGGAGGACCCGCGCAACCGCCAGGCGTTCGACCCCCTCGACGACATCAAGACGCTGAAGTCGGAGCTGCTCGACATCACCGCCTACATGCGCTCCAAAGAACGCGAGATAGAAACCCTGCGCGACAATTCGGAGAAAGGCGACATGGCCGAAGGACACCTCTCGGAAGAGGGCTTCGTGTTCAAAGGCGTGGCGCGCCGCCTCGAGGCCGCCATCGTGGAGGAACCCCTGCAGGAGACCTACACTCCCGCGCCGGGGCTGAAGCCGCTGCCGTCGGTCGACCTGCGGCCGTTCTTCTCGCCCGTGCGCGACCAGGGCCCCGTGGGGTCGTGCACGGCATTCGCCGTCATAGGCATGTACGAGTACATCGTCAACCGCAACAGCCCGGGCCTTGACGCCGGAGCCAATCTGAGCGAGCGCTTCATCTTCTACCACACCAACATCAGCCGCGGCCGCGGCAACGAAGGCAGCAGCTTCTCCGACCAGCTCAACGCCCTTGGGCGCGCGGGCACATGCAGGGAAGAGTTCTATCCCTATGTGCCCGAGCTGCTGAACGAGCCGCCGACCGAAGCCGCCACAAAGGACGCGCTCACGCACCGCGTGACGCTCGCGCGCCAGGTGCCGCTGCGCTCCGACGGAAGCAAATACGACTGCGTGAAGGCCAACCACCTGATGCTGACATCGGCGCTGACCGAGGGCTACCCCGTGGGCATCTCGCTCATGCTCTTCGACGATTTCGGCAGCTGCCCCGGAGGCCATGTGCCGCGCCCGAGCGACGACGCCGTGGCCCACGCCGAGCACGGCCACCACGCCATGGTGCTCGTGGGCTATTCCGAGCGCGACAACTGCTACATCGTGCGCAACTCGTGGGGCGAGGGCTTCGGCGACAAGGGCTACGCCTACATCTCGGCCGCCTATGTCGACGACCCCGAGCTGTGTCGCTTCGCCTGCATCATCGCCGACACCACCGACGGCCCCGCCACGGGCGGCACGGCCACCGCCACGCCCGCCCTCGTGGCACCGTTCGCCGGCACCGAAACGCAGATAAAGATAGCCTCGGCCAGCAACGCCCTGGACATGGCGCGCATCCACTTCAAGTGGATAGCTACGCGCTACGAGGAACTGTACCGCTACTACGCCGACCTGATGCAGCGCCTCGGCCAGCCGTTCGTGCGCAACGAGCTGCGCTCCATCTCCGAGCAGGCGTCGGCCGAGCGCCTTGCCCGGCTCGCCGCGCACAAAAGCGCGCTTCTCGCCACCTTCGCCGACAAGATGCGCGCCTTCCGCCGCAGCTACATCAAAGGCGCCCTCATCACCACCGGCACCGCGCTGCTGCTCACAGCCGCCGCGGGCGCCCTGTCGTACTTCGGCGCGCCGGCCCGGACGCAGACCTACTGGTGGGTGGCGGCAGCCGTCGCCATAGTGGCGGCCGCGGTGGTATGGGCCCACTACAAATGGGCCACGCGCCGCAAGCGCCTCGAACTGCAGACCGAGGTCGACGACACCGCCGCAGCCATAGGACGCGAGGAACGCACGCTGCTGACAATGCAGCTGCGCTTCCATGTGGGCGGCATGGTCATCGACGCGATGCACCGCCTGTCGCTCGGGCTTGAGGCCGACTACCAGCGCCTGATGAGCTACAACAACAATCTGCGATGCTGGCACGAGGAGGACGAAAGGCGCGCCGCAGCCCTGGAGACGGGCAGCGAGGCCATGTTTGTGAACCTCACCGACCCGCAGCTGCTCGACGCCTTCTTCGAGGCGCACCGCGCCGAGGTGACATCGCGTGTGCGCCTGCTCGAAGCCTTCGGCGCCTACACGCTCTCCACCGACGGCATGGCCGACGTGCGCCGCGCGCTCGAGAACGACACCCGCGCAGCCATCGTGCCGCTGTTCGCCGACTTCTCCATGGCAGCCTACATCATGGGCACGCGCCGCTACCCCTACCTGCCCGATCCGGCTCTCGACGCCACGCTCAAGCGCCTCAACCGCATGGCCCGCGTGCTCACACGCCACCGCTCGGCCGACTCGGCCTTCGAGTCGAAACACCTGATAGCCGGCGTGGCCGCCGCCGAGCGCCACCGCTGGCTGCAGCTGTGCACGCCCCACTTCGAGTACCAGCCCATGACGCTGCCTACGCCCGACACCGACCGCCTCACCCTGCTCACCCTCAACCTTATCCCCGCCGCCGACCTCATCCTCTGATCCCGCGGCCGCCCCACCGAAAACTTTTATCCTTTTGTTTCTTCCCTATGCGCTATCGGGATCGTCTTTTTGTTTAGCCCTCTCTATGTTGCTGCCAACGATTTAACATTTGCCACATTTCCGTGCAAAATTCGGCAATAATCTCTCAAATCCCCTCCATAAACGCTCATATGTAAAATTTTATCAAAAATAATTGAAAAAATGTTTGGATTTGACAGTCTTATTCATTATTTTTGCTGCATCACCATAAAGCACACCGCCGCATGGTGTGAGACTATTTCACTTATTTTTCCACCTTAATCCTTCCCATAATGGAGAAATTCTTCCTAAAAGTTCTTCACGAAGAACCCCTCGACAAACTCACCCTTGAGTCCATCAAGGGCGGCTTGAATATTCTCGGGAAGAACTACACAATGAAACATCATAAATTTCTTATTACACTAATTGCTTTTTTGTGGAGCTGCCTGTCGTCTTTTGCCTACGACATGACGGTTATTTTCCGTGTGGATGAAACTGGCGACAAGATTGTCGAATTTACGCCGGCGATTGTATTTGCGGCAGACTTTTCTACAGCTTCCAATGCTATGTACAATGATGCAGACAGCACATATTTTTTTGAGAATATCCCGGAGAATCAAAAACTCGCATTGATTTATATAATCGACGGAAATATTCACGGCCAATCCATAAAAGAGCCGCTTGACACCATGTGCATCTACATTCCGGCCTTTTATCTCAGGCAGCCCACTATGCTTAATGAGGTTACCGTCACGGCCTCCGACCGCAGCATGTCGGCCGATAAAGACACATATATTCCCACATCGCAGACAAAGAAAATTTCGGCCAACGGAACCGACCTCATCCGCAACATCGGCATCACCACGCTGCAGGTCTCGGCCTTGGACGGTACGATAAGCACACTCAGCGGCGAGCCTGTTTCCACCTTTATTGACTTCCGCCCGGCATCGCGCGCCGATGTGCGCAACATCCGCGCTGAAGATGTCAAACGCGTGGATGTCTACGATTCGCCGGACGACCCACGCTTCGGAGGAGCGCGCCATGTGGTAAACTATGTGATGGCAGAATATGAATTCGGCGGATACACCAAATTCGATGCCGGCCAGTACACTGCCTTAAACAGCGGCATGTACTCTGCCTATTCCAAGTTTGCCTACAAAAAGATGATCTACGACGTCGGCGTTGATTTCGAGTACATGCACCACCGCCATCACGGCTACGACTGCCTGACTGCATACACGTTCCCCGAGCGGACTATAGAGCAGACGCGCCGGGCAGACAAATCCCTCACATCCACCCGAAGCATCGCTGCGTTTGTCCGTCCCATCTATCAGACACAAAAACTGTCGATTTCCAACACCTTCAGTTTTAAGAACAATACTGCTCCCGACAACTATACCACCGAACAAGAACTATTCAACTCGCCCGACTATATCTCCGGCACACAAACCACCTCCACCGACAATTCCGGCCACTCATTCGCCTGGCAGGGCAACTACCAGCTTTTCCTTTCAAAGACTCTGACACTGGTAGTCGACCCCTCCGCATCATACGGCAAAAACAAACAATATTACGACTACGCCTCCGGCACGTCGGCCGTAAGAAATATTGTTGACGAGAAAGCGTGGAAAGGAGCAGTTAACGTATCGTTGCAAAAAATATTCGGACAGCAGTCCTTGACCGCAAAGGTTTTCGGCGAGTTGTCCGGAAACGACATCGACTACTCGGGCAACACCGTTTCCCGGCAAGAAGGCCGCAAAGCAGCAGAAGGCCTGCGGCTACAGGCCAATCTCACTTTCGGCAAGCTCACCCTGTTCCCGAATCTCACACTTTATGCCAACCATCAGAAAATAAATGGTGTGAGCAATACCGACGTCAATCTGAAATATTTCATATACGCATCGTATTTTTTCAGCGAAAAGAACAAGTTGCAGTTATCAAGCGATTATTTCCAACAGAGTGTACCACAGAGCTCCATGACCGACATCATTCAGCTGCAGAACCAGATATATGCCATAGCCGGCAATTCCGACTTGAAGACTGCCCGATGGCTCAGCGTCACGGCCCAGCACACCTACATGCCTGTTAAAAATCTATCGCTGACCCCTTACGCCGTGTGGCAGTTCAACGACCGCACCATCTGTCGCGACTACATACCCATGGAAATAGATGGCCGGGACGTGATGCTTGGCAAGGTGGTCAACAGCGGACACTCCAATAAATATGTCTATGGCCTGTCTGCCAACTGCAACCTTTTCAACAACTCGCTGCACCTGAATGCCAACGTCAGCGGCACCACCCGCAGCGTGCACGGTCCTTTCACAGCATCGTGCACCCATGTGGACTGCAATCTTGAAGCGAGATACAATTTCTCCAATTTCTATGTATCTGCATATTATCAGAACAAGGGTAAATCCATCTCAGCCTTCGGAATCGAGCGCACCCCCGATTTTTATTTCTTTACCGCCGGATGGGGCAACGGAAACTGGCAGCTGAGCGCTACGGCCTACCGCCTGTTCAGCACCTCTTATCGCGGAGGCTTTGAAGAGATAACGACCCGCTATTACAAAAACTTCCAACACGAGTACACCCCGTTCTACCATTGCCGCTTCTCCTTCTCCGCCACTTACTCCTTCTCCTACGGCAAGAAGAAAGTGAGCCACAACATCGACACCGCCCTCCCCTCCGGCCCCGAGTCGCAGATTCTCAAATAACCCCTCCCCGACATGAGAGGATTCTTCGTGCGCCAGAAAGACGTGATGCAGTGCGGCATCGCATGCCTCTCGATGGTGTGCCGATGGCATGGCGCCGACATCGGCATCGACGAGATAGAAAAGCTGTGCCCGTCGAGCCGCGAGGGAGTTTCCCTGCTGGCGCTGTCGGAGACGGCTGCGGCTCTCGGCCTCGAAAACGAATCGGGCAAGCTCACCGTCGCGCAGCTCGCGTCCATCCCCATGCCGTGCATCCTCCATTGGAATCAAAACCACTTTGTGGTGCTCTACCGCGTGGGGCGCGGCGGCCGACGCTTCTATGTGGCCGACCCCGGCAAAGGGCGTCTGAGCTACACCGCCGATGAGATGGCCTCGCACTGGGCCACGGCTCCAGGCGGCCGCGGCATCGCCATGGTGCTTGAGCCCGGCGAGGCATTCCGCGCGCGGCGCGAGAACACGCGGCGGCAGAAGCGCACCCTGCGCTTCATCATGGGCTATGTGGCCCGCTACCGGCGACACTTCGCCCAGATTATGCTCGGACTGCTCGTGGGCTCGCTGCTGCAGCTTGTGCTGCCGTTTCTCACACAGGCCATTGTTGACGCCGGCATCCGTCGCCAGGACCTTGGCATCATATGGCTCATCCTCCTGGGCGAACTGATGATAGTGCTTGGCCGCGCCGCCTCCGACTTTATCCGGCGCCGTCTGTTGCTCCACATCTCCATGCGCGTCAACATCTCGCTGGTCAGCGATTTCTTTATTAAGTTACTCAAGCTGCCCATGTCGTACTTCGACCGCAAACTCACAGGCGACCTCATGCAGCGTATCGCTGACCATACCCGCGTGCAGACCTTCCTAACCTCGCAACTGCTCGGTGTCTCTTTCTCGCTTCTCAACTTTGTGGTGCTCGGCATAGTGCTGGCAGTCTACGATGTTCTTATTTTCGGCGTGTTTATGGCCGGCAGCATCGTCTACGGCGCATGGATAGCCATGTTTCTGCGCCGCCGCAAGGTGCTCGACTACGAACTGTTCTCTCGTCAGTCTACCAATCAGAACAAGACATTCCAGTTTCTCACCTCCATGCAGGAAATCAAGCTGCAGGACTGCGAGCGCCGGCGCCGCTGGGAGTGGGAGGACACCCAGGCCGACCTCTTCGATGTGCAGATGGAAATCCTCAAGCTCACCCAAAGCCAGGAGGCAGGAGGCGTCTTTATCAACGAGGTAAAGAACATACTCATCACCGTGCTCGCCGCTGCCGCCGTCATCAACGGGCAGCTAACGCTCGGCGCCATGCTCGCCGTGCAGTATATCATCGGACAGCTCAACTCGCCCGTCGAGCAGCTGATGTCGTTCATCTACTCGCTCCAGGATGTGAAAATATCGCTCGAGCGCATCAACGAGGTGCACCTCGGCCGCGAGGAGGAGGACGGCACCGACAGCCGCCTCACCGCACTGTGCGGCCCCAAGGCCATCACCGTCGACGGGCTCGACTTCAAGTACGACCCCCATGCTCTGCGCTACACCCTCCGCGACGTCAGCTTCGCCATCCCAGAGGGGAAAATCACCGCCATCGTCGGAGCCTCGGGTAGCGGTAAGTCCACCCTCATCAAGCTCATGCTGGGCTATTATACACCGCTGGGAGGCGAAATCCGCATCGGCACGGAAAGTCTTGGACGCTACAGCCTGCGCTGGTGGCGGCGCCAGTGTGGCGTCGTCATGCAGGACGGCGTCATATTCTCCGAGTCCATCGCCCGCAACATCGCTGTCGACGACGGCGACATCAATACAGAACGCGTGCACCGAGCCGCGCGCATCGCCTGCATCCACGACTATGTGATGAACCTCCCCATGCAGTACGAGACTCGCATCGGAGCCGAAGGCAACGGTATCAGCCAGGGACAGCGCCAGCGCATACTTATAGCCCGCGCCGTCTACCGCAACCCCGACTTCATCTTCCTCGACGAGGCCACCAACTCACTTGACGCTGGCAACGAACGACGCATTGTCGAAAATCTCGCACGCTTCTACCGCGGACGCACCGTCGTCATAGTAGCCCACCGTTTGTCCACCGTCCGCAATGCCGACAATATTGTGGTACTTGATGGCGGACGCGTCGTCGAGAGTGGCGACCACCGCAGACTAATAGAGCGTCGCGGGGAGTATTATCGGCTTGTTAAAAACCAACTTGAACTCGGCAACTGATATGAAGAACAACACTCCTCGCCATTCGCCCAAAATATCGCGCATGCTCGCCGACATCCCCGCGCGTCTCGTAGGCATCGGCTGGGCAGTCACCCTCGGCCTCCTGGCAGCTTTTATTCTCGCCGTCACCCTCATCCCGTCTCCCTACGATTCCTCCCGCTCCATCGCGTCACGCCTGCTCTCCGCTTTCCTTTAGGCTGCGGCCAGCGCAATTTGTGCCTGTTTTGCTTTTGCGGAATAAATTAGAGGGGATATATCCGCTTTTTTTATTAAATTTGCGGATTATTTGTTTATTGCCGCTGCGGCAGCGGACATTAACGGCAGGGCGGGCGGTCGCCGAGCGACGCAGACCTTGGCCGGTCTTAAATGTCCGGGCGCTCCGGCAACCGTATCAGAGCATCATAATTTTTCAAAAAGATCGTATGGATACCAGATATATATTCGTAACGGGAGGCGTGGTCTCCTCGCTCGGCAAAGGCATCATATCGGCCTCGCTGGCATGTCTGCTCAAAGCCCGCGGATTCCGCGTGACCATCCAGAAATTCGACCCTTACATCAACATCGACCCCGGCACGCTCAACCCCTACGAGCACGGCGAGTGCTATGTGACCGACGACGGCCACGAAGCCGACCTTGACCTCGGCCATTACGAGCGCTTCACCAACATACGCACCTCGCGCGCCAACAATGTGACCACCGGCCGCATCTATCAGAGCGTCATCGACAAGGAGCGCCACGGCGACTACCTCGGCAAGACGGTGCAGATCGTGCCCCACATCACCGACGAAATCAAGCGCAACGTGCGCGCTCTCGGCTCCACCGGCCGATTCGACTTCGTGATCACCGAAATCGGCGGCACCGTGGGCGACATCGAGTCGCTGCCCTTCCTGGAGGCCGTGCGCCAGCTGCGCTGGGAGATGGGCCAGAACGCCCTGTGCGTGCATCTGACCTATGTGCCCTACATCGCCGCCGCCAAGGAGCTCAAGACCAAGCCCACCCAGCACAGCGTGAAGCAGCTGCAGGAGCTGGGCATACAGGCCGACGTGCTGGTGCTGCGCACCGAGAAGCACATCGAGCAGGACATGCGCAGCAAGATCGCGCGCTTCTGCAATGTGGCGCCCGACGCCGTGGTGCAGAGCGTCGACGTGGACAGCATCTACCGCGTGCCCATGAAGATGCACGAGCAGCATCTCGACGAAATCGTGATGCGCAAGATGGGCGTGCCCGTCGAGGGCGAGCCCCACATGGCGCCCTGGACGGCATTCCTCAGCAAGCTCGACTCGGCCGAGGAGACCATCAACATCGGCCTCGTGGGCAAATACGTGGAGCTGCAGGATGCCTACAAGAGCATCAACGAATCGCTGTTCCACGCCGCCACCTACGCCGACCACAAGGTGAAGGTGCGCTACATCCACAGCGAGAAGCTGCGCGAGTCCAACGCCGACGGGCTGCTCGGCGACATGGACGGCATCATCATCGCCCCGGGCTTCGGCCAGCGCGGCATCGACGGCAAGTTCGTGGCGCTGAAATGGTGTCGCGAGCACGACGTGCCCACCTTCGGCATCTGCCTGGGCATGCAGTGCATGGTCATCGAGTACGCCCGCGACGTGCTCGGCCTCGAGGACGCCAACTCCACCGAGATGGACCCCACCACGCGCCACAACGTCATCGACCTGATGGAAGAGCAGAAGAGCATCACCAACATGGGAGGAACCATGCGCCTGGGCGCCTACGAGTGCCGCCTGCGCCCCGACAGCCTCGCCGCCAAGGCCTACGGCACCACCGAAATCAACGAGCGCCACCGCCACCGCTTCGAGTTCAACAGCGCGTTCCGCGACCGCCTCGAGGCCGCCGGCATGCAGTGCGTGGGCACCAACCCCGCCACCGGCCTGGTGGAAGTGGTCGAAGTGCCGGCGCTGCGCTGGTATGTGGGCACGCAGTACCATCCCGAGTACTCCAGCACGGTGCTGTCGCCCAGCCCCATCTTCACCTCCTTCATGAAGGCCGCTATCGACTACAAGCACGAGAAAGAAAACAAGAAATAAGACACCTCACCATCACATCCCTTACCACAGATAATGGATCGCAACACTCTCACCGGGCTCGCCCTCATGGCCGTGATTCTCTTCGGCTTCATGTATCTCAACAAGCCCGATGCCACACAGGACATGCAGGCCGACATGGCTGCCATGGAACAGCTGGCCGACAATGCCCGCCACAATGACACCACAGCGTCCGGAGCCGACTCCGTGACCGCCGCCGACATGGCCGCGCTGCGCGCCGCCGTGCTCGCCACCGGCACCTCCACGCTCCACACCTCCACGCTCGACATTGCCATGGACTCCGCCGGCACCCTGGCCGGCACCATCGAGGCCGGCAAGCCCGCGGGCACCGTGGCGCTGGCCGAGCTGCCCGCGCTGGCCCCCGCCGACCGCGCCATGGCCCTGGCAGCCCTGCGCAAAGGCATCGCCGAAGCCCAGAAGTACAAGAGCTTCGCAGCCCACCTGGGCGGCAAGGACGAGCAGCGCGTCGTCGAGAACGACGTCATGCGCGTCACCTTCGACACCCGCGGCGGACGCGTCAGCCAGGTAGAGCTCAAAAACTACAAGACCGAGGTGACCACGCCCGAGCAGCCCGTGCGCCTGTTCCGCAACGCCAAGGACGGCTACGGCTTCCTGCTGACCACCGCCGACCAGCGCCTCAACACGGCCGAATTCAACTTCACCCCCGTGGCCGAGAGCGACACGTCGCTGCTGATGAAGCTGCAGCTGGCCGACAACGCCTGGTGGGGCATACGCTACGTCATGGAGCGCGACAGCTACACCGTGCGCATGCAGCTCGTGCAGCAGGGCATCGACGCCGTGCTGCCCGCAAGCACCGCATCCATCGGCTTCAGCTGGCACCAGGTGCTGGGACGCAACGAGAAGGGACGCACCTTCGAGGAGCGCAACTCGGCCGTCATCTACAAGTATGCCGGCGAAGGCCCCGACGAGCTCAGCAGCAACAAGGACGACAGCGAGGAGCTGAACGGCCGCATCAAGTGGGTGGGCTTCAAGAACCAGTTCTTCTCCAGCGTCATAATGGCCAAGGACTACTTCAGCACCGCCGACCTCTCCAGCACCGTGCTCAAGGACAGCGAGTGGCTCAAGGACATGGACATGGCCGCCGAGCTTCCCTACAGCACCGCCGACGGCACCGCCGCCGAGTTCTGCTTCTACTTCGGCCCCAACGACTATCCCCTGCTCAGCGCCCTCGAGGACAAAATCTACGAAGGCGAGGACATGGACCTGACCCGCCTGGTGCCCCTGGGATGGGGTCTGTTCCGCTGGATCAACCAGATTATCGTCATCCCCGTGTTCGACTTCCTCAGCCGCTTCACGGCCAACTACGGCATCATCATCCTGCTGCTCACCGTCTTCATCAAGCTCATCCTCTTCCCCTTCACCTACAAGAGCTTCAAGAGCCAGGCCCGCATGCGCGTGCTCGCGCCTGAAATCACCGCCATCAACGAGAAATATCCCGGTCAGGAGAATGCCATGAAGCGCCAGCAGGAGACCATGGCCCTGTACTCGCGCGCCGGCGCCAGCCCCATGTCGGGCTGCCTGCCCATGCTGCTGCAGATGCCCGTGCTCATCGCCATGTTCTCGTTCTTCCCCTCGGCCATCGAGCTGCGCGGCCAGAGCTTCCTCTGGGCCCACGACCTCTCGGCGCCCGACTTCATCTGCACGCTGCCCTTCACCATCCCCTTCTACGGCAACAAGGTGAGCCTCTTCTGCCTGCTCATGACCGTGGCCAACATCGTCTACACCACCTTCACCATGCAGAACCAGCCCGGCGGCCAGACGATGCCCGGCATGAAATGGATGATGTATCTGATGCCGGTGATGTTCCTCTTCTTCTTCAACGACTACGCGTCGGGCCTCAGCTACTACTACCTGCTGACGCTGCTCATCACCATCATACAGACCACCATCTTCCGCGCCCTCGTCGACGAGAAAAAAGTGCGCGCCGAGATGGAAGCCAACGCACGCAAGCCCCGCAAGAAATCGGGCCTCATGGCTCGCCTTGAAGCCGCACAGAAGCAGCAGGAAGCCGCCATGCGCGCCCAGGCCAAGAAAAACGCCCGCCGCCGCTAATCTCTACCTCTTTTCTATGAACAAACCTTTCGCACAGCGCGCATTCGACATCTTCGCGCAGGCAACGGCCGCCTACCATGTGGCCGACCACATCGACGCCCCCGAGCAGAACCCCTTCGAGGCCGGAAGCATCGAGCACACTCTCTTCGCCAAAAACCACGTCGACGCCGTGCAGTGGCACCTCGAGGACATCATCCGCGACCCGGACATCGACCCTGTGGCCGCGCTCGCCCTCAAGCGCCGCATCGACCGCTCCAACCAGGTGCGCACCGACATGGTGGAAGAACTCGACACCTATTTCCGCACGCTCTATGCCGACGTGGCCGCAGCGCCCGGAGCCACAATCAACACCGAGAGCCCCGCATGGGCCCTCGACCGCCTCAGCATCCTGGCGCTGAAGATCTACCACATGCGCGCCGAAGCCGAGCGCACCGACGCCTCCGACGAGCACCGCGCGCGATGCGCCGCCAAGCTGGCCGTGCTCGAAGAACAGCGCGCCGACCTGACCGCCGCCATCGACACCCTGCTCGACGACATCGCCGCCGGCCGCAAGTACATGAAAGTGTACCGCCAGATGAAGATGTACAACGACGCCGACACCAATCCGGTGCTCTACGGCGCTAAAAAATAGGCCGTTGAAACCGTTCCGCGACGGCGACACCATCCTCGTGTCCCGCTTCTCGGCCATAGGCGACGTGGCCATGACGGTGCCCGTGGTCTACAGCGCGTGCCGTTGCTACCCGCGCCTGCGCTTCGTAGTGCTGACGCGCCCGTCGATGGTGCCCATCTTCGCCTGTGCGCCCGCCAACCTCACCGTGCTCGGCATCGACGTCAAGAGCGCTACCTACAGCGGCATCGGCGGCATGCGCCGCCTCGCCGGCGAGATGCGCCGCAAGTACGCTCCCGCCGCCTTCGTCGACCTGCACGACGTGCTGCGCACGCAGCTGCTGGGCCTGTTCCTGCGGCTGCACGGCGTGCCGTGCGCGCGCATAGACAAGGCACGCGGCAAGCGCCGGGCCCTGACGCGGCGCTCCGACAAGGTGATGCTGCCCCTCACCGGCAGCCGCGACCGCTACGCCGAAACATTCGCCCGCGCGGGCCTGCCCCTGGAGGAACGCTTCGAAGGCCTCTATGGCGCCCGCGGCAAGGCTCCGGCCGAGGCATTCGCCGCCATCACGGCGCCCAAGCCCGAGGGCGAGCGCTGGATAGGCATAGCGCCCTTCGCCGCCCACGAAGGCAAGATTTACCCGCCGGAACTGATGGAGCAGGTGGTGGCCGCGCTCTGCGCCGAGCCCCGCGTGCGCGTGTTTCTCCTCGGAGGAGGAGGCCGCGAGCAGGAAGTGCTCTCCGCATGGGCCGCGCGCTATCCCGCCGCCACATGCCTCGCGGGCAAGCGCTACGGCTTCGCCGCCGAACTGGCCCTGTTCAACCATCTCGACTGCATGCTGACGATGGACTCCGGCAACATGCACCTCGCGGCCATAGCCGCCACGCCGACAGTGAGCATCTGGGGCGCCACGCACCCCTACTGCGGCTTCACGGCATGGCGCCAGACCTCCGACGACTTCATCCAGCTGCCAGTGCCCTGCCGCCCGTGCAGCGTGTTCGGCAACAAACCCTGCCAGCGCGGCGACCTCATGTGTCTGCGGGCCATACGCCCCGACACCGTAGCCGCACGCGTGCTGGCCAAAATCGACTGACCCATGCCCGACAACGACAACTTCGACATACGCGACAGCTCAGCCCCCGCGGGCAGCGAACGCGACATCGAGCGCGCACTGCGTCCCGACTGCTTCGGCTCGTTCCAGGGCCAGGACAAAATCGTGGAAAACCTGCGCGTATTCGTGGCCGCGGCGCGCATGCGCTCCGAGGCCCTGGACCACATCCTGCTCTTCGGTCCTCCCGGCCTGGGCAAAACCACGCTGGCCGGCATCGTGGCCAACGAGCTGGGCGTGGGGCTGAAAATCACCTCCGGCCCCGTGCTCGACAAGCCCGGCGACCTGGCCGGCATCCTCACCTCGCTCGAGCCCAACGACGTGCTCTTCATCGACGAGATACACCGCCTCAGCCCCGTCGTGGAGGAGTATCTCTACTCGGCCATGGAGGACTATCGCATCGACATAATGATAGACAAAGGCCCCGGCGCGCGCTCCGTGCAGCTGGCCCTGGAGCCTTTCACTCTCGTGGGTGCCACCACCCGCAGCGGCCTGCTCACATCGCCTCTGCGCGCACGCTTCGGCATCAACTGCCACCTGGAGTACTACGACCACAAGGTGCTGCAGCGCATCGTCGAGCGCTCCGCAGGGCTGCTCGGCGTGGCCATCTCGGCCGACGCCGCCCTCGAGGTGGCCCTCCGCAGCCGCGGCACGCCCCGCATAGCCAACGCACTGCTGCGCCGCGTGCGCGACTTCGCCCAGGTGAAAGGCAACGGCGACATCGACCTGCCCATAGCCCGCTACGCCCTCGAAGCCCTCAACATCGACCGCTACGGCCTCGACGAGATCGACAACAAGCTGCTGCGAACCATCATCACCAAATTCAAGGGCGGCCCTGTGGGCCTCTCCACCATCGCCACAGCCCTCGGCGAGGACGCCGGCACCATCGAGGAAGTGTACGAGCCTTACCTTATCATGGAAGGTTTCATCAAGCGCACGCCACGCGGACGCGAGGTCACCGACCTGGCCTACTCCCACCTCGGCATCGACCACACGGGCGACATGGGTCTCTTCGGCTGATTTTTTCGAAAAAACTTGCGTGTTTACACAAAAAATTATCTATCTTTGTGAAATCTAACACGCACCTTCAACACGCATCTCTATGAAGAAACACAATTTTTCAGCAGGACCCTCGATCCTCAGCGACTACGCTGTCAACAACACCATCGATGCCATCCGCGACTTTGCCGGCACAGGCATCTCCCTGCTCTCCATCTCCCACCGCAGCAAGGAATTCCAGGCTGTCATAGATGAAGCAGGAGCACTCGTAAAAGAGCTTCTCAGCGTGCCCGAAGGCTACAGCGTGCTGTGGCTCGGCGGCGGCGCGTCGATGCAGTTCGCCATGATTCCCTACAACTTCCTGCGCCACCGCGCCGGCTACCTCGACACGGGCACATGGGCCCACAACGCCATCAAGGAAGCCCGCCTGTTCGGCGAGGTCGACGTGCTCGCATCATCCGAGGACGCCAACTACTCCTTCTACCCCCACGACTACACCGTGCCCGAAGGACTCGACTATTTCCACATCACCACCAACAACACCATCTACGGCACCGAACTCCGCGAGGACCCCGCAGCCCCCTGCCCCCTCATCGCCGACATGAGCTCCGACATATTCTCGCGCCCCGTCGACGTGGCCCGCTACGACGCCATCTACGCCGGCGCCCAGAAGAACCTCGCCCCCGCGGGCGTAACCCTTGTCATCGTCAAGGACGAGGCCCTCGGCCGCGCCGAGCGCCCCATCCCCACCATGCTCGACTACCGCACCCACGTCAAGAAAGGCTCGATGTTCAACACGCCGCCCGTGCTGCCCATCTACACAGCCCTGCAGACACTGCGCTACTACAAACAGATAGGCGGCATCCACGAGCTGCAGAGCCGCGCCGAGCTCAAGGCCGCCAAGCTCTACGAAGCCATCGACAACTCCGAGATGTTCGAAGGCACCGCCCGCATCGCCGACCGCTCGCTCATGAACGTCACCTTCGTGATGACTCCTCCCTACCGCGAGCTCGAGAAAGACTTCATCGACTTCTGCGCCGCCCGCAACATCGTCGGCATCAAGGGCCACCGCAGCGTCGGCGGCTTCCGCGCGTCGCTCTACAACGCACTGCCCATGGAAAGCGTGCTCGCCCTCGTCGAAGCTATGAACGACTTTGAAGCCACACACAAATGAAAGTCCTGATCGCCACCGAAAAACCCTTCGCGGCAGCCGCCACGGCCGCCATCCGCGAAGTGCTCGAAGCAGCCGGCCACGAGGTGGCGCTGCTTGAGAAATACACCTCGGCTGCCGAGCTCCACGCCGCCGTGGCCGACGCCGACGCCCTCATCGTGCGCTCCGACCGCGCCGACGCCGCAGTGTTCGATGCCGCCGCGCGCCTCAAAATCGTGGTGCGCGCAGGCGCAGGCTACGACAACATAGACCTTGCCGCCGCCACCGCCCACGGCGTAGTGGTGGAGAACACCCCCGGCCAAAACGCCAACGCCGTGGCCGAGCTCGTGTTCGGCATGGCCATCATGGCCGTGCGACGCATGTACTCCGGCGCCGCCGGCACCGAGCTGCGCGACAAGCGTCTGGGCCTTCACGCCTTCGGCGCCGTTGGCCGCTGCGTGGCCCGCATAGCAGCCGGATTCGGCATGCGCGTCAGCGCCTACGACCCCTTCTGCCCGCCCGAAGTCATGCGCGAGGCAGGCGTCGAGCCGGCCGACACCATCGAGGCCCTCTATGCCGGCAACGACGTGGTGAGCATCCACATCCCCGCCACCCCCGAGACGCGCGGCAGCATCGGCGCCGCCCTCGTGGGCAGCATGCCCAAGGACGCCGTGCTCATCAACACCGCACGCAAGGAAGTGATCGACGAAGCCGGCCTCTCCGAAGCCCTCGCCGCACGCGCCGACCTGCGCTACATGGCCGACGTGCGCCCCGACTGCGCCGACGCCCTGCAGGCCGCGTGCCCCGGGCGTGTGTTCTTCACACCCAAGAAAATGGGCGCACAGACCGCCGAGGCCAACTTCAACGCCGGCGTGGCCGCCGCACGCCAGATTGCCGCCTACTTCAGCGACGGCACCACCCGCTTCCGGGTGAACAAGTAAAGAAACACCCCTCCATCCCCCCGTCGGGCAGCGCACTCCCGTCCCCTATCCCCGCGCTGCCCGACATTTTTGTTTATCACTGCCATACAAAAAAACACTAAGACCCCTACACAAACTCTACAAGAGGGCTTTTTCGCATCCGATTTTTTTGAGAACGTGGTTTTATAGCTAACTTTGGACGCTCTTTCAAAACCACATTATTATCATGAGAACACACCCGACAATCATCGCGGCCGCTATCATGTGTGCATCCTTCACAGTGCATGCCGTGGAGGCCCCGAAGCTGCAAGGCGAAATCATCGGCACCGAGCCCAATGCCGGCTACCGGCTCGAATCGGCTTTCGACGGCAACCTGTCCACCAGTTTCTACGCGCAGCGCTCCGGCTCATACTCGCGTCCCTGGGCCGGCCTCGACCTCGGCATCAGCCATGTGATTTCTCGCATCGGCTTCGCGCCCGACGCTTCCAGCCGCAGCTGCTCGCGCCTGGCAGTGTTCCAGGGAGCCACGAAGGCCGACTTCTCCGACGCGCTCCCCATAGCCATCGTGCCGGTGGAAGGCCCCGTGCCCGGACAGATGTTCTACATCGACGTGAACGTGTCGCGCGGATTCCGCTATGTGCGCATGGTCGGCGCCGGAGGCGCCCAGCTCAACCTTGCCGAACTTGAGTTCTACGGCACGCCGGGCGAAGGCGACGACTCGCAGTTCTTCCAGGTGACCAACCTGCCCACCGTGGCATTCAACACCCCCGGCATGGAAGAAATCAAAAGCAAGGACGACAAGCACCCCGGCAGCACAGTGCATGTGATATACGACGACGGCAAGTCTATCCTCACCGACACACAGGCCCAGATGAAAGGCCGCGGCAACGCATCGTGGGGCATGGACAAGAAACCCTTCCAGATAAAGTTCAACAAGAAGCAGCGCATCCTGCCCGACGCCCCGGCCAAGGCCAAGAAATGGACGCTCATCAACAACCACGGCGACAAGACACTGATGCGCAACCGCGTGGCCTTCGACATGAGCCGCGTCATAGGCATGGCTTACACGCCCTACTGCACCTTCGTCGACGTGATCTACAACGGCGAGTACGAAGGATGCTACCAGCTGTGCGACCAGATCGAGGTGAACGACAACCGCGTGAACATCACCGAGATGGAACCCGGCGACACTGACGGCGACGCCCTCTCCGGCGGCTACCTTATAGAAGTGGACGCGTATGCCTACCAGGAGGAATCGTATTTCGTCACATCCTACGGCGTGCCCGTCACCATCAAATCGCCCGACGACGATGAAATCACCCCCGAGCAGAAGCAGTATATCTCGGACTACTTCAACGCCTTCCACCTGGCCGCCTATGCCGACAACTTCACCGACCCCGAAGCCGGCTACCGCCGCTATCTCGACCTCGACAGCTTTCTGCGCTATTTCATCTGCGGCGAGCTCAACGGCAACACCGACACCTACTACAGCACCTACATCTACAAGCACCGCGGCGACGACCTGCTCTACACCGGACCCATCTGGGACATCGACCTGGGATTCAACAACGACAGCCGCACCTACGACATCAACTCGCACAGCGGATTCGTCTATGCCAGAGGCTCGTCGGCCGGCAACATGAGGCAACTCGTGCACCGCATCGTCGAGACCGATCCCGGCGCGCGCCTGCGCCTCAGCGAGATATGGTCGAAGCTGCGCAAGCTTCCCGAATTCAACGCCGACTATTTCAACGCCCGAATCGACGAATACGCCGGGCTCATCGACCGGTCGCAGACCTACAACTTCGTGCGCTGGCCCATCCTCTCGCAGTGGGTGCACATGAACCCCACGGTGCGCCACACGTTCAAGGCCGAAGTCGACGCCATAAAGAGCTACATCACCCGGCGTTTCGACGGCCTTGACAAGCTCATCGGCATCGTCGACGTGCCCGACGACCCCGGCCAGGGCGGCATCGCCGATGCCGCGGCCGAGCCTGCAAGCATCTCCCTCGACGGCGACATGCTCACCGCCGTGGGCCGTGCCGGCCATCCCCTCGACATCTACAGCATCGACGGACGCCGACTGCGCCACTTCGCGCTCACCGGCGGCATCGACACCTTCGACATCAGCGACCTCAGCGGCATCCTCATTGTCCGCACCCCCGGCGCAGCACGCAAGATTCTGAAATAATCCCTTACGGAAAACAACTGACGGGCGCAAAAAGACGTGGTCTCTACCCATGCCTTTTGCGCCCGTCGCTCCCATCGTTGGCAAAAAAGCTTAAAAAAACGCCCTTAATTTTTTATTCTTGGAAAATATGGCTATCTTTGCCACATAAATTCTGGACAGCACAAAAAACAACAGGGACTCAGCCAACCCATGCGGCCGAGTTTCTCTTTTTTATTGTAGCTACCGTAAACAACTCATCACTCTAAATCCTCAACGCCATGGCTATAACCTACATGACCAAGGAAGGTTACAAAAAGAAAATGGAAGAAATCGCGTTTCTCGAAAACGTGAAACGCCCCGAAATATCCCGCGCTATCGCCGAAGCACGCGACAAAGGCGACCTCAGCGAGAACGCCGAGTACGATGCCGCCAAGGAAGCACAGGGCATGCTCGAAATGAAAATCGCCCAGCTCAAGGACCTTGTGGCCAACGCACGCATCATCGACGACAGCAAACTCAACACCGACGAGGTGCAGATTCTCAACCGCGTGAAAATCAAAAACGTGGCCAACGGACAGACCATGGAGTACACCATCGTGGCCGACAGCGAGGCCAACCTCCGCGAAAAGAAGATTGCCTCTTCCACCCCCATCGCCCAGGGCCTCCTCGGCCACAAGCTCGGCGAAGTGGTGGAAATCCGCGTGCCCAACGGACTCATGAAATTCGAAATCGTAGAAATCTCCTTCTGATGGCAACACTGTTCTCCCGCATCGCAGCCGGCGAAATCCCCTGCTACAAGATAGCCGCCGACGACCGCCACTTCGCATTCCTCGACATCAACCCCGTGGCCCCCGGCCATGTGCTGGTGATTCCCCGCCGCGAGGTGCCCTACATCTTCGACCTCACCGACGAAGAAACCGCCGCACTCCACATCTTCGCGCGCCGCGTGGCCCGCGCAGTAGAGGCCGCCATGCCCTGCAAGCGCGTGGGCATGACAGTCATAGGCCTCGAGGTGCCCCACGCCCACATCCACCTCATCCCCATCAACGTGGAGAACGACATGAACTTCGCCAAGGGCAAGCTCACACTTCCGGAAGCCGAAATGCAACACATAGCCGACGCCATCAGCGCCGAATACGCAAAAATCACCGACTGATGAAACGCCTGTTCATTCCCACCCTGGCAGCACTCGCAGTGGCTGCCTGCTCCGGCCCCGAAGGCTGGACCGTAGAAGGCACCGTAGAAGACGGCGAAGGCCGCAAAATGGCCGTCGAAGGCTTCAACGCAGGCCGATGGTACGTCATCGACAGCGTGCAGATAGAGCGCGGCGGCAGCTTCGCCTACCACGCTCCGGCCCCCGCCGCCGTGGCCGAAGTGCTCCGCCTCAACTTCGACGGACGCACCATCTATTTCCCCGTCGACAGCATCGACCGCCTCAGCATCGCCACCGACACAGCAGGCTTCGGCACCGACTACACCCTCACAGGCACTCCCGCCGCCGAGAAAATAGTGGCCATCGACCGCATGATTGCCGCCGGCGTGGCTGCCAAAGGCGCCGACGGAGCCCTGGCCGACCCCGAGCTCAAGCAAAAGCTCAACGAAATAGCCATCAACGACTCCACCTGCATCGCGGCCTACTACATCATCAACAAAAACATCGGCGGACGACCGCTCTACGACCTCTCGCAGCGCCGCGACCTCGGCATCGTGGGAGCAGTGGCCCAGCGCTTTGCCGACATGCGACCCGACGACGCACGCACGAAGTGGCTCACACAGATCTACCTCGCCGCACGCCGAGCCTCCAATCCCGCGGCTGCCACCTCCGGCGTCACCCTCGAGGCCCAGGAAAGCGGCCTCATCGACATCACGCGCTTCGACAACCGCGGCGCATCGCAGAGCCTCGCCGAAGTGGCAGGCAAAGGCGGCGTCACCGTGCTCAGCTTCACCAACTACGACCTCGAAAACTCGCCGGCCTACAACGTAATCCTCGCCGACCTGCACCGCCGCTATGCCGCGCAGGGACTGCAAATCTACCAGATAGCCTTCGACGCCGACGAAGTGGAATGGAAGCGCAAGGCCGACAACCTGCCCTGGATCACCGTGTGGAACTCCCCCGTCGACGGCGCCGACGTGCTCATGCAGTACAACGTCGGAACACTGCCTCTCACCTACGTCATCGACCGCAACGGCACCATCGCCGAGCGCGTCGTCGATCCCGCCAAGCTCTCTGCCGCCGTGGCAAAGCACATCTAAGGTCAACAATAGTTAAAAAATATTATATTAAGTTAATATTACAGGCGCCGGCTGTCATTGCCGGCGCCTGTAATGCGCATATCCGCGAAAAAATCACTACCTTTGCACAAACTTCAGAGTGAAGGAGGGGGCACGGCGCTTCCTCCTATTTTTTAAGATTATGATTGACAAGCAGAAACTCACCGACACCGTCCTCGAAGCCATCAAGGACACCGACATATTCCTCGTGGACGCGCGCGTCACGCCCGCCAACGAGATAACCGTCGAAATTGACTCGCCCGCAGGCATCGACATCGACACCTGCGCGCGCATCACCCGCCGCATCGAGGAAGTATTCGACCGCGACGTCGAGGACTACGAGCTGGAAGTGGGTTCGGCAGGTCTCACGGCCCCGATGCGTGTCCGCGGACAGTTCCTCAAAAACATAGGCAACCCCGTGGAAGTGCTCACCGCCGACGGCCGCAAGATGCACGGCACGCTCACGGCAGTCAACGACGACGCCACCGAGTTCACCGTCACAGTCCCCGTCAAGGTCAAAGAGCCCGGAGCCAAGCGCCCCGTCGTGCGCGACGAGGAAATCACCCTTTCCGTGGCCGACACCAAATACGTCCGCTACGAGATTACTTTCTGAAAACAAAACAAAAACATCATACACATTTAGAGCTATGGCCAAGAAAGAGGCAACACCCAACATGGTAGAGCAGTTCGCTGAGTTCAAAGAACTTAAAAACATCGACAAGACCACGATGATCAGCGTGCTGGAAGAGTCGTTCCGCAACGTCCTCGCCAAAATGTTCGGCACCGACGAGAACCTCGACGTAATCCTCAACCCCGACAAGGGCGACGTGCAGATCTTCCAGAACCTCACCGTCGTGCCCGACGGCGAAGTGGAGAACCCCAACCTGCAGATATCCCTTTCCGACGCCCGCGCCGACGACGACCCCGACGCCGAAGTGGGCGAGGAACACACCAAGGAGATTTTCTTCGACAAGTTCGGCCGCCGCGCCATCCTCAACCTCCGCCAGACGCTCCAGAGCAAAATCCTCGACCTCCAGCACGAGGCCGTGTTCGAGAAGTTCAAGGACCTCGAAGGCGAGCTCGTCAGCGGCGAGGTCTACCAGACATGGAGCCGCGAGACACTCCTGCTCGACGACGAGAAGAACGAACTGCTCCTGCCCAAGAGCGAGAGCATCCCCGGCGACTTCTTCCGCAAGGGCGAGACCGTGCGCGCCGTCATAGCCAACGTCGACAACAAGAACAACAACCCCAAGATCACCGTCAGCCGCACCAACGAGCAGTTCCTGCGCCGGCTCTTCGAACTTGAGGTGCCCGAAATCCACGACGGCCTCATCAGCATACGCGCCGTCGCACGCATCCCCGGCGAACGCGCCAAGATTGCCGTCGAGAGCTACGACGACCGCATCGACCCCGTAGGCGCATGCGTGGGCGTAAAGGGCAGCCGCATCCACGGCATCGTGCGCGAGCTCCGCAACGAGAACATCGACGTCATCAACTACACCGCCAACCCCTCGCTCTTCATCCAGCGCGCGCTCTCGCCCGCCAAGGTCAGCAGCATCCGCCTCGACGAAGAAGAAAAGAAGGCCGAAGTGTTCCTCCGCCCCGAGGAAGTGTCGCTGGCCATCGGCAAGAACGGCCTCAACATCAAGCTCGCATCCATGCTCACCGGCTACACCATCGATGTCTACCGCGACACTGACGACGCCTACGAGGAAGACATCTACCTCGACGACTTCAAGGATGAAATCGACGAATGGATCATCGAGGCCCTCAAGAACGAAGGCTTCGTCACAGCCAAGAGCGTGCTCAACGCACCACGCGACATGATCATCGAGAAGGCCGACCTCGAGGAGGAGACCGTCGACAACATCCTCGCCATCCTCCGCGCCGAGTTCGAGGACTGACCCGAAGCCCCTACCATCCCTCTCTCCGCTCCTCACCAAATAACGAACGCAGTTTTTAACACATCATATGGCGAAACAAAAGATAAGCAACCTCGCAAAGGAACTCAACGTGGGCCTGCCCAACATCTTCGAGTTCCTGCGCAAAAACAACATCGAGATTGTCGAAAACCCCAACACACGCGTTGAGGAATCCGTCGTCGCGATGCTCACACATCATTTCCAACCCGACCGAGAGTTAAAGACTCGTTCCGATCAGCAGACCAACGACCGCCAGCAGCAGCGCGCAGCAGCGCGAGCCACGGCGCCCGCACGCCCTGCCGAACCCGAGGAGGCCCGCACGCCCTCCGACCTCGGCCAGAAACCCCGCATCCTCGGCAAAATAGAGCTCGACGAAAAAGGCAACCCCGTAAGACCTTCGCGCGAGGCCGAAGAAGCCGCACGCAAGGCAGCCGAGGCAAAGGCAGCCGCAGAGGCCGAAGCAGCACGCAAGGCAGCCGAGGAAAAAGCCGCGGCCGAAGCAGCAGAGGCCGCACGCAAGGCAGCCGAAGAAAAAGCCGCGGCCGAAGCAGCAGAGGCCGCGCGCAAGGCAGCCGAAGAAAAAGCCGCAGCCGAAGCAGCCGAGGCCGCACGCAAGGCCGCCGAAACACCGGCCGCCGAGCCCGTGGCAGAAGCCAAGACCGAAGCTAAGACAGAAGCCGAAGCGCCCGCAGCTCCCGCCGAGCCCGAAGTGTTCACCACAGGCTCCACACCCCGCGTGCAGGGTCCCGTGATTCTCGGCAAAATAGACCTATCAGCCATCAACTCCAACACCCGCCCCAAGAAAAAGACCAAGGAAGAGCGACGCAACGAACGCGCCGCACGCCAGGGAGGCGGAGCCACAGGAGGCGCCCAGCAGGGCGCGGCAGGCCAGGGAGGCGACTCCCGCCGCAAGCGCAACCGCATAGGCGGCTCGCAGAAAGTCGACATCGAGAAGGCAGGCCGCCAGGCCGCCAACGAACCCCGCCGCGACCGCAGCCAGCAGCCCGGAGCCGGCAGCCAGCGCCCGCCCAAAAACCAGGCCGGAGGCAAGCAGCGCCCGCCCAAAGCCGCACCGGTGCCCGAAGTCAACGACGAGGACGTATCGAAGCAGGTAAAAGAGACCCTCGCACGCCTCACCAGCAAGGACAAAGGTCTCAAAAAAGGCGCGAAATGGCGCAAGGAGAAGCGCGACGCCAACGCCGCACGCGCCGAGCAGGCCGCACGCGCCGAGCAGGCCGAGAGCCGCACCCTCAAGCTCACCGAGTTCGTGACGGCCAACGACCTCGCCATCATGATGGATGTGCCCATCAACCAGGTCATCGCCACATGCATGAACATCGGCGTGATGGTCAGCATCAACCAGCGCCTCGACGCCGAGACCATCAACATCGTGGCCGAGGAATTCGGCTACACCACCGAGTACGTCTCCGCCGAGGTGGCCGACGCCATACACCAGGAGGACGACAAAGAGGAAGACCTCATGGCACGCCCGCCCATCGTCACCGTCATGGGCCACGTCGACCACGGCAAAACCTCGCTGCTCG
>CAMWNB010000020.1 GCA_947175495.1 uncultured Porphyromonadaceae bacterium
CCCCCAACCCCCCCCCAGTCCGGCGGTGGGGGGCGCGTTTTGGGTAAAACCCCCCCGCTTCGGGGGGTTGGGTGGGATGTCTTTACTTAATGCCGAGCTTGGTCTTTACGAGGGCGGTGACGTCGGTGACATCGGTGCCGGTGTAGAGGAGCAGACCCTGCTCGTTGGGGAAGATGAAGGTGAAGCCGCCTTCCTGGCCTACAGCCTTGACAGCGTCGCCGATTTTCTGCTGGATGGGAGCCATGAGCTGCTCCTGCAGGCGGGCGAGGTCCTGGCTGGCGGTATTGCGGAACTGCTGCACTTTCTGGTCGCGCTCGGTGAGCTCGTTGAGGCGGCGCTCCTTGATGGCGTCGGGAGTAGCGGGGTCCTTCTGGAGGTTCTGGTACTCGGCGAAGAGCTTGTCCACTTCTTCACGGAGTTTCTGGAACTCGTCCTCGTACTTCTTGGAGGCATCGGTGAGCTGCGTCTGTGCGGAAGCCGTTTCGGGCATTGCCTGGAACACGTTGTCAAGGTCGACAACGCCGAATTTCTGAGCGAGAGCGGAGAAAGGCAGAGCTACGAGCACTGCAAGAATGAGTCGTTTGATCATATCTTTTATGTTGGTTTTATTGTTTCGGTGTTATGACTGCGCAAAGATAATAAATTATTTGGAATATCCCAAGCGGGCGAGCACTTCATTGCTGATGTCGATGCGCGGAGAGGCGAAAACGATGTCCGAAGCAGAAGCGCGGTCGAACACGGCCTGGTAGCCGCGCTCCTCGCTCACCTTCTTGACGGCGTTGTACACATCGTCCTGGATGGGCTTGAGAAGCGTCTGGCGCTTCTGATAGAGCTCGCCTTCCGGGCCGAAGTACTTGTAGCGGAGTTCCGTGGCGGCTTTTTCCTTGGCCACGATTTCCTCTTCGCGTTTCTTCACCTGCTCGGCCGTGAGGAACACCTTGTCGGCGAGGTAGCTCTGATACATGTTCTCGGCTTCCTTGCCGGCCTCCTCGACCTCGCGTTGCCAGCGCTGCGACAGCTGGTTGAGCTGCTCGTTGGCCATCTCGTACTGGGGCACGTTGCGGAGGATGTAGTCCATGTCGACCATGGCGAACTTCTGCGCGTTGGCGCCTAAGGCGGCTGCGAACGCTATCGCGAGAATAAGGATGATTTTTTTCATGATTGTCTGTGAGTTGAGGGTGTTATACTCTATTAGACAAGCGACAGGGCAAAAAGTTTAGAACTCCTGTCCGAGAATGAAGTGGAAGTGGCTGCCGCCGCGCTCGCCGTTCACCTTGTCGAAGCCGTAGGCCCAGTCGATACCCATCATGCCGACCATGGGCAGATAGATGCGGGCGCCGACACCGGCCGAGCGTTTCATGTCGAACGGGTTGAACTGCTTCACGGAGGTCCAGGCGTTGCCGCCTTCCACGAAGCCAAGAGCGTAGATGGTGGTCGAGGGCTGCAGCATGAGCGGGAAGTGAATTTCCAGGCCCAGGCGGCTGTAGGCGTAGCCTTCGCGGCCCCACGGGGTGAGCTGGCCGTTGTCGTAGCCGCGCAGGGCGATGGTCTCGGTGGCGTAGGTGTAGGATCCGCTCATGCCGTCGCCGCCCACATAGAAGGTTTCGAAGGGCGACTTGAGATACTTGTTGTACGAGCCCAGCAGACCGAAGTCGGCGCGGGTCATCAGCACGGGCGTGTAGGTGCCGTTGGCGTTGCACAGCGGCGTGTACGTGCGGCTCTTGAAGCGGAGTTTCCAGTACTCGATCCAGCGGTAGAGCTGCTTTTTGCTCTCGACGGTGTTTTCTTCGGAGAGCTTCTTCCAGTCGCGCTTGCCGAAGAGCGAGGCGGGAGGCGTGATCTGCAGGTTGAGCGAGAAGCTCGAGCCGCTGCGGGTGTAGAGAGGATTATCGATGGAGTTGCGTGCCAGGGTGAGGCCGAGCACGAGAGCGTTGGACGTACCGTTGTTCATGTAGTACAGGTAGTCCCAGTTCTTCAGATAGTACCAGTTGTAGCCCAGCTCGGCGGTGAAGGTGAAGTAGTCGTCGGGCCATTTCAGGCGCTTGCCGAAGCCTATGTTCACGCCCACCATCTGCAGCACTTTGTTGGGGTCGTAGCTGTTCTGGTAGCTGTTCTGATAGTAGTCGTTGTAGTAGTTGTTGCCGTAGCCGTAGCCCCCATAGCCGTAGCCGCCGTAGTAGCCGTAGTTATAGGAGTTGGCCCATGTGCTGTTGTAGTACGACGAGTTCACGCCTGTCTGGCGGCTGTAGTAGGCCGACACGCTGAGCGAGTTGGGGCGCTTGCCGCCGAACCACGGGTCGAGGAAGCTGACGCTGTAGGCCTGGTAGTAGCGGGCGTTGGTCTGCGCGCTGATGGTGAAGGTCTGTCCCTCGCCCTGCGGGATGATGCCGCGGTAGGTGCTGGGATAGAACAGGTTCTTGATGCTGAAGTTGGTGAACTTCAGCGACAGCTTGCCGATGATGCCCGTCTGGCCCCAGCCGAGCGAAAACTCGATTTGGTCGTTGGCCTTGCTCTCGAGGTTGAACAGGATGTCGACGGTGCCGTTCTCCTGGTTGGGCTCGGGGCGGATGTCCATGTTCTCCGGGTTGAAGTGGCCGGTCTGGGCGATTTCGCGGGCCGAGCGCATGAGGTCGGCCTTGCTGAAGAGCTCGCCGGGCTTGACGCGCAACTCGCGGCGGATCACCTTTTCGTAGAGGCGGTCGTTGCCGTTGATGATCACATTGTTGATGCGCGCCTGCGGGCCCTCGGTGATGCGCATCTCGAGCGAGATGCTGTCGCCGGTGACTTCGCGCTCTATGGGCACCAGGTCGAAGAAGAGGTAGCCGCGGTCCATGTACAGGTTGCTCACGGCGTCGTCGTCGGTGCTCAGACGCTTGTTCATGTGTTTCTGGTTGTACACGTCGCCGGGCCGCATGTCAAGGTAGGAGTTGAGCATGTCGGGGGGATAGACCGTGTTGCCCACCCACTTGATGTCCTTGATATAGTAGCGCTGTCCCTCGTCGAGGGTGATGTGTACGTCTACGGTGTTGTCGTCGAAAGGCACAATGCTGTCGGCCACGATGCGTGCGTCGCGGTAGCCCAGCTCGTTGTACTTCTCGAGTATGCGGTTGAGGTCGTCCTGGTAGTCGCTCTCCACAAACTTCTTCTGGCTGAAGAGCTTGAGGATGTTGCCTTTCTCGTTGGTTTTCTTGATGGTGCGCTTCAGCTTGGAGTCGGAGAGCACCTCATTGCCCTCAAGATAGATTTTATGCACCTTCACCTTGTCGTGGCGGTTGACGGCGATGTCGACTATCATCTCGTTGGGCGCCGACAGGTCCTCGTGGAGGGTTATGTGCACGTCGGCGTTGCTGTAGCCTTTCTGCTTGTAGTGCTGGCGGATGATGGCCTCGGCGCGGTTGATTATGTTCTGCGTTATCTGGTTGCCTTTCATCAGCTGGAGCTTCTCCTGGATGTCGTCGCGGTCGGCCTTCTTCATGCCTATGTAGTTGACCTTGGAGATGCGCGGCTGCGTGCGCAGTGCGAGCTCTATCCACGCTTTGTCGCCGGCCGTTTTCACCACCTTCACCTGTGTCTGGGCGAAGAGCCCGTGGCGCATGAGACGCTTGACGGCGGCCGTGAGCTCGTCGCCCGGGATGGCCAGGCGGTCGCCAACCTTCAGACCGGCGTATCCGAGCACGGTCTCGTCGTCGTAGTTGGGAGCCCCCGTCACCTCGATGCCGGCGATTTCATAGACACGCGGCATGGCGCCGTAGATTATGGGCGGGTTGAATATGGTGTCGGCCACCTGCTGTGCGCCGGCCGTCAGCGAGGAAGCGGCGCAGATGATTGCAAGGAGTAACGATTTATAGCGCATAAAGTGATTGGTGTATTCTGGGGCTTGTTGTACCTGTTGTACGTTATTTTACTTGCTCGCCTGTGAGGCCGAAACGGCGTTGGCGGCGTTGGAAGTCGGAGATTGCGAGTCGCAGGTCGCTTGGCTGGAAATCGGGCCAGAAAGTATCGGTCACATAGATTTCGGCGTAGGCTATCTGCCAGAGTAGGAAGTTGCTGACGCGCATGTCGCCGCCCGTGCGTATGAGCAGGTCGGGGTCGGGCATGAAGGCCGTGGCGAGGTTGCCGGCCACGGTGTCGTCAGTGATGGCGGAAGGGTCAATCTCTCCCGCGGCGGCCATGGCGGCGATGCGGCGGGCGGCGTCGGTGATTTCCCAGCGCGACGAGTAGCTGATGGCGAGCACCAGCGTCAGGCCGTCGCCGGCCGAGGTGTCGGCCACGCAGCGGTCCAGGCGCGCAAGCGTGTCGGCCGGCATGCGGGAGCGGTCGCCCACCACGCGCAGCCGCACATGGTTCTTTATCAAGTCGGGAGTCTCGCGCTCGATGGCGGTGGCTATCAGGTGCATCAGCGCGTCCACTTCGGCCTGAGGGCGGTTCCAGTTCTCGGTGCTGAAAGCGTAGAGGGTGAGATAGCCGATGCCGAGGCGCGAGGCCTCCTCGGTGATGCGCCGCACGGTGGTGACGCCTTGCACATGGCCTGCCGAGCGGTCGAGGCCCTGCGCCTGCGCCCAGCGGCCGTTGCCGTCCATTATGATGGCGATGTGGCGCGGGAGGCGTGCCATGTCGAGCTGTATGTCGGGAGTTATTGTATTGAACATGATCGGCTAATCTACATAGTGGCACGTCGCGCAGCGCTCGCCGAACTCATAGGTGAGTGCGACAGTGATGCCCGAGTACCAGTCGGTGCTTTTATAAAACTCTGTTTTTATGCCGTTGAGGTCGTGCAGGCGGTCGCCGTCAAGCTTGTCGCCGAATGCCTTCGTCATCGTGAATTCGGCCGAGAGGTTCAGCCGTTTCTGCAGCTTGAACTTCACGCCCAGGCCCATGGGCAGCGTCGGCGCGGCGGCCGTGTGCCCGTCCGACGAGCTGAGGCTCAGCCCCACGCCCAGCGTAAGATAAGGCGTCCAGCGCCGCAGCCGTTTGTAGGTCTCGCCGATGCCGTAGGGCAGGAAGTTGAACTCGTAGCGCAGGTCGAGGGCATAGACCGTGCTTTTGAAGTCGTAGGCCGCGCCGTCGGGCAGCACGTTGGCCATGTCGGCCGTGTTGCCGCTCAGCGAGCGCAGCGACAGCAGGCCGCGGAATGCCATGCGCACATTGGGGATATAGCGCATCGATGCCTCCGCCTCGAAGCCGGGATGGCTGAAAATCGAGTTGGAGGCCTCGCCAAGATAGCCGCTCATGCCTATGCCGCCGCCTATGTCGAAGCGATAGGGCGCCTCCTGCGCGGCCACGCGCGGGCAAGCAGCAGCCACGACGGCTACGGCTATCAGCAATATGCGGCGTAGGGCAATGTACATCTAATCTTGCGCGGTTTTACCTTCTTTTTCCTTATTATACGTCGGTTTCAACATGCAAAATTAATTTTTTGCGCGCAAGTGCACAAGCAAAACCCGACAATTATGATAATTTAGTTCAATTTTAAGTGTTTTTATAGCATTGCAGACGGGTGTGCACATGAAAATCCCCACCACTCATCGAGGGCGGGGACAATCATATTTTGGCCTCAGTCGTTTAGAGAGGGCGGAACGTGGCTTTCCACTCGGCTACTTGCTCGTCCGACACACGAACCATCTTGACCAAACCGAACGATTCGATGTCAACCCCCGACACGGCACCTTTTCCAGCAAGCCACAATTCGTTCTCGGTAATGCTGACCACGCGCCAATATTTCAGCACATGTAAATCCAACACTCCTGTTGTTTCATTGTAATTGAAGGCTCCGGTGTCCGATTTATGAGAATCTTCTTCCGGCACGATTTCTCCACTTACATCGTCTATGAAGTGCACATAATAGTGTGTATATGAATTATCGTCCACAAAATAGCGGAGGTGAGCATCTCCGCCCCATATGGAGACAGCGTCAGCTTCGTAAAACTCAAATGTGCCGTTACTGTACACTTCAAATCTGTAGAATTTGCCGAGCTCCCAGCCATGACCGCAAAGGTTTGCCATAAGCTTGTCCTTTGTCGGAGCCTCATAGTCGTTAAGATCCATGTCGAGGTGCATGACACCTTCATCGTCCGTCCAAACCGGCACAGGGAAACGTGTGTCGTAATCGCGGTTGTCAATCTCAGTGCGCGACCCGTCTCCCTCTTTCTCCGGCATCGCCGGCTCGCTCTGCGAGCAAGCAAAGAATAAGGTGGCAATAGCCATTCCCATTGTTATTTTTACAATCGTTCCCATGGTTAACTATTCTTTTTGATAAAATAAAAAGTTCTAACTCCGTATTGATAATTGGTGTCGGTATTTGGGTTCTCACCATCGCCATAGGGATCAAATGCCGTGGTTAAAAAGTATCCGTTGTACTTTCCATCCCAACCCCAATTACAATGGAACAAAAAGCGCAAAACTTGCTTTGATACCCCTGTCAGTCGTTGTACCTGGGCACCATCAACTACCCAGCCGTGTCCAGAGAACATATAATTCATTCCGCCTACGATAAATGGCCCATATTCCTGTATGCATTGCAGACCCGGCAAGTCAGCAAATCTTCCAGTTTCGGTTACGCTAAAACCATGTTCTTTTAAAAAAATAGGTATGCTGTCCGAGTCGACACTTGTTGATGTCTCTCCATAACTTGCATGCACATATTTTCCTATTTCACTAATATATTTAGCACTATTGTCTGCTTGTTCATAGGTGGATGGATGAGTAAAACTTAAATGCTTCCACTGAACATCATAGCTGCCAATTTTATTGGGGTGCTTATAATAAGTTAGTAATTGTGCAATTGCAATAGGCACACATCCAGCCAATGCTTTTTCTCCAGCTGGAGTAAAGCAATACATATTATATGGGTGACCTTGTCCCCATTTTGTATTCACAGATGCAGAGTACACATGTGTCGTTACCCATTTGGGTGAACTGGATGTTTCTACTGTTGTTTGGGGTAAATACTCTTCCGCCTCAGACAGAGGGGTGGTTTCGTTTATTTTGTTTGTTTTAAGGGCTTCGCAAAAAGATTCAAGATAAAATCTCATTCCAGGAACCTCAATATCTTCATTGGGGTCAATATTGCCTTCGTCAATAACGGCTAATACGCCTTTGAATATCTCATTGTCAGATACAAGTACCGAGCCACCTTCGTTGGAGTAGTTTACAATATATAAAAGTGTGTCCGGCAAAGCGTCAACGCTACGGGAATATGATTCACAGTCCTTTAAAATATCTTTTTTAAGCCAAGGACGTACAGACGAGACAAAGTTGGCGCTGCGGGATGCGGAGTTAATTGCATAATAGCTCTCTGAAGCCACTGCAATCACATCAGCATATTCACTAAATGCTTCTGATGATGAAGATTCCGCTGCTTTTGGCATCGCCGGCTCGCTCTGCGAGCAGCCCGATAGGGCGAGAGCGAAGGCTGATGCAATCAATAGTGTTTTGAAATATTTAACTTTCATGGCAGTTGGACTGTTTTCGTAAAAGTGTGTGTTATAGGGTGTTGTTTTGTGGCAAAGTTAATGAAAATATTAAACGGGAATGCGAATTTAAACAAATTTAACGCTCATCCTGTTTTGTGTTTTCTTGAGAGGGGAGATGGAGTGCTTGCAGCAGATTCTTCCTCCACGGTTTCTCCACTTTCATCTATGAAATAGCGGAGCCGTGCCTATGAGGTAGGTTCTGATACAAAACGGCGCAGAGCGGTGTGCTATGCAACTTGACACACTGCTCTGCGCGAAAGGTTCTGTGTATGGCTCGCGTCGGGGCGCTACTGGATAGGCTTGAAGGTGAAGCGGTTGATGACGCCGCGCCAGATGCCCGTGTTGAGCTTGCCGTCGGCGGTGTAGCCTCCGAAGAGGTAGATGTAGGGCGCGTCCCATTCGGTGATTGGTGCCGTGGCGCGCGAAAGCGTCGCGGCGCCGGCAAAGCGGGCGCCGATGGGCATGCGGCGGGCGGGAAGTTCCTGCCATGCGCCGGCCGAGCGGGCCACGCCGAAGGTGTGTTCTGCCACGAGCGTCTGCGCGCCGCACACCACAGGCATATGCGTGCCCGGCTGCAGCAGCGAGTCGGCTTTTTGCCAGTGCATACCCCAGTCGCGGCTCATGTACACTACGTCGTTGAGCTTGCCGTCGGCTTTCCTGCCACCCATGGCAAGAAGCGTGGGGAGCACGTCGACGCGCCATTCGATGGCCTTGTTGCGCAGCGAGTAGTAGGGAGCCACGGCGAGGCCTTCCATGGCCTCGGGCAGACCTTTCAGGCTGAGCTGCACCCACGAGGAACCGTCGAAGCCGAATGTCTCGGCGGTGAGACGGCCGTCGGAGTCGCGTCCGCCGGCTATGATGAGCTGAGAGGTATTTTCGCCGTCGGCGGCGGAGAGGCACACTGCGGGCGAGAAGCCGCTGACGGGCATGCCGGCGGGTGCGCTCGCCGGCTTGAGCGACGGATAGAGCATCACGCCGGGGGTTGCGCCGTCGTTGGCGTCGGTGCAGAGGCCCACGACTTCAGCGCCGTAAGCGCCGTAAAGACAGCTGAAATGCAGCCTTTCGCTGCTCCACGGGCCGGCGGCCTGCGTGGCGCTCCAAAGGGTGCCGTCGTTGGCGAGGGCGTAGAACTTGTCGTCGGTGGCCACAATCGAGGCCACGTCCATGGCAAAGCCGGGAGTGAAGGCTTCGGGATCCCATGTGGCGAAGTCCGATGTGGCGGCCACGTTGTAGTGCGAGCCGTCAGTGCTGAACGTGTAGGCCGCCGAGCCGCGCTGCACCGTGCGCTGCGCCGTGGCGCGGCTCGGCGCTGGCAGCGGAGCTATTGCCTCGGAGCCCCAGCAGAGCGAGTCGCTCTTTACGGTGTGCACGTTGATGCGTATGTTGTAGTTCTTGACAGTGAGACCGTTCTGCGAGGTCACCTCCAGGCGCACAGGGCCGTTGGAGAAGTCGATGGTGTCGGCGCTGTTCTTCAGATAGTCCACCACGGAGTCGCTCTGGCCGGGACGCGGGATGTAGAGCGTCACAGCCGAGGGATTGTCGGTGGTGATGGTGGCGGCGATAGCGGCGATACGCGTGCCCATGGGCAGGGAATCGGCGTTGAAAATCTCGCCGTTGACGAGGTCTATCGAGAAATACACGCTGTCGAGATCGGCCAGCACTTTGTCGTTCTCGACGAGCGAGAAGCTCTTTACGATGGCACTGCCGTCGAGCTCGGTATGGTACTCGTAGGAGTCGGAATTGCAGGATGCGATTCCGGCCAGAGCTGCCGCCGCGGCGATGCTGATAGCTATATTTTTAATCATTTAGTCACTGATGATTATTTCAAGATGCAAAATTAAAGTTTTGCGGCCAAGTGGGCAAGAGATTGCCGGGATTTGATGTGAAATAACACTTTTTTATAGGTTTTTAACGTCAACAAGGGCGTTTTGGGAGTAGTAGCAGATGCTTCGTCCGTCAATATTGTCGACGCGCGCGGGCGCTGCCGGAATGGCAGGAGCCATGGCCGCTCCCTCCGCTCCGAATCTCTCCGGAGCCACCTCCACGCGGGCCACGTCCCATGCGCCGGAGTCGATGAACGAGCGCAGCACTGCCGGGCCGCCCTCCACGAGCAGCGATGTGATGCCATGCTCGGCATAAAGCGTGTGAAGTACGGCGCGCGGCGATGTGTCGCCGGTGAGAATCAGCGGATTGCGCAGCCGGATGCGGGCGTCGGATGGCACGCGGCCGCGCCTGTCGAGCACCACGGGGAGCGGCCCGTTGCCGCCGGGCCACAGGCGTGCGTCAAGCACGGGATTGTCGGTCAGCACGGTACCGCTTCCCGCGAGGATAGCATCGCAGCGGCTGCGCAGTCGGTGCATCAGCAGCCGCGTGAGGGGCGACGACAGCCGTGCGGCTTCCCTGTCGGGGCTTTCGCGGCGGCGGTCCATGAAGCCGTCGGCGCTCTGCGCCCATTTGAGCACCACGAAGGGGCGTTTCTCCGTGTGGGCCGTGATAAAGCGGGCGTTCAGCCGCCGGCTTTCATCGGCGAGCACTCCGGTGCGCACCTCCACGCCTGCATCGCGCAACATGGCTATGCCGCGGCCGCTGACAGCCGGGAAAGGATCGGTGGCGGCCACTACCACGCGTGGAATCTGTCTGTCTATGATGAGCTGGGCGCACGGCGGAGTGCGGCCCCAGTGCGAACACGGCTCAAGGGTGACGTACATGGTGGCCGTGCGCAGCTCGTCGGGGTCGGCCACGGAGGCCACGGCATTCACCTCGGCGTGCGGCTCGCCGCAGCGGCGGTGCCAGCCTTCGCTTATGATGCGCCCGTCGGGCGCCACGATCACGGCGCCCACCATGGGGTTGGGCGACGCGTGCGCCTCGCCCAGTGCGGCAAGCTCCAGCGCCCGCCGCATGTACGCTTCGTCAGAGGTCTTCATAGGCGGGGGTGAAGGTGTCGCCCTGGAGAGGATCGCCGGTGGCGAGCCCCTTTTTGAGCCAGGCTACGCGCTGGGCCGAACGGCCGTGGTTGAACGAATCGGGCACTTCGCGGCCCGTGGCCTTGCGCTGCAGGTAGTCGTCGCCGATTTTCGACGCGGCCTCGATGGCACGCTCGGCGTCGCCGGGCTCAAGCGAGCCGAACATCTCGTTGTCGAGCGCCGCCCACACGCCGGCGTAGAAGTCGGCCTGCAGCTCCAGGCGCACGCTCATGCGGTTGCTCTCGCGCTCGCTCATGCGGCTCATGGCCGAGTGGGCGTCGTCGAGCGTGCCGAGCAGGTGCTGCACATGGTGTCCCACCTCGTGGGCTATCACATAGGCATATGCGAAATCTCCGCCTGCTCCGATGTTGCTCTCCATGTCGCGGAAAAAGTCGAGGTCGATATACACGGTCTCGTCGGCCGAGCAGTAGAACGGACCCATCTGCGACGTGCCGGTGCCGCATCCGCTGCTGACGCTGCCGCTGTAAATCACCATCTTGGGACACTCGTAGGTGCCCCAGCCGCGGCGTTGGAACTCGCGCGTCCACACATCCTCCGTGCCGGCCAGCACCTTCGACGCGAGGTCGAACAGACGCTGATCCTCGGCGTCGAGCTCGCGCGGCTGCGAGCCGGCTGTCTCGAAGCCGCCCTGTTGCACGATGTTGCTTACCACGTCGCCGATGTTGCCGCCGTTGAGCAGTGTCAGCACAGCCACGATGATGACGCCGACAATGCCGCCGCCGATGCCCAGCCTGCGGCCTGTGCTGCCGCGCCGGTCGCTCACATTGGAGCTCGTTCTACGTCCGTCTAATCTCATGTCGCAAAGTTTTAGCTTACAAAGATAAACAAATAATTCCGTCCGTAAGTCGAATCCGGTCTTAAAAAGCGGGGCGCTCCGGCATGGGGCGCCCCGCTTTGCTTTGTGGGATGGGGTCAGCGGCGGATTTCCTTGCGGGCAGTGCCGTCGCTCATGCGCACTATCACGATGCCTGTGGCCGTGGCGTCGTCGATGCGGCGGCCGGCAAGGTCGTAGGTGCCTGTCGGCTGCGCGTCGGAGCTGTCGCCGGTGATATCGGCGATGCCGGAATAGTTGCCTGCGCGGATTTCAGCCGACACCGGCGTCTTGCGCTCGCCGGAGAAGCCCTGCACGGTGTAGAAGCACGGCGTGGCGTCTGGTATGCCCTCGATGCGGGCCGAGGTGGTGCCGCGCTCAAGGGTCAGCGTCTTTATTATGCGCTTCACCGGGCCCGTGGCGTCGAGGCAGTGCTGGCCGTAGCCCTCGCAGTAGTCCATCTCGTGCACATCCCATTGCGAGGCAATGAACTTGTCCGTGGGTTCGTAGATGTTGCTCTTGCGGTAGAACGACTTGTCCTGGCCCCAGTTGCCGCTCACTTCGTCGTTCACGTCGATGCTCTCGTAGCCGAGCAGGTCGATGAGACGGCCGTCGGGGGCGAACAGGCCTATCGCGTCGTCGCCCGTGAAGGTGGTGATATTGGCGTAGCCGCCGTTGTTGAAGCCAATGGTCACGCTGGCGATGTCGCGCAGGGCGGAGTAGTTGGAGTTGCACACGGTGAATGTGGCTCCGGCGGGAATCACGGCGATGTCCGGGAAGACATATTCGCCGAAGGTGAGGCCGCCCGAGCCGTTGCTCTCCATGCGCAGGGCGTAGCCGGCAAGGTCGATGTCCTCCGGCGTGCCGTTGAAGATTTCAAGGGCGCGGTTGTTGCTCTTGCCTTCGATGTATTTTGTGAACATAAGGTCGGTGGCCACGAGCGGAGCCTGGTCGTAGGTGTAGACGTTGAGCACGATGTGGTCGTAGCCGTCCACGCGGTGCCAGTTGGCCGTGAAAGCGTTGGCTGTCACGTCGGTGGCCGCGTCGGCAATGGGGGCGTACACCTTCGAGTGGCCGTAGGCCACGATGCTTTGAGAGGCGGCGCCGGCCTTGATGGTGATGGTCTCGTCGTGGCTCGCGGCTATGGCGGGGTCGAATGTGATGTCGAGTGTGCCGCCCTTGCGGTTGTCCCATCCGGCCGCCTTCTCCACCTTGAAGGCCGAGCCTTCCTGCTGCTCGATGGTGATGTCGGAGGCAAGGCCGGTGCCGGCAACAGCCACATAGCGGTGCTCGCTTTCGTTGCCTATCATCAGATCGTCGAAACGCTGGTAGCCGGCGCCTGTGCAGATATGTGCGCCGGAGGGCTGTTCCTGTTCCTCGAGAATCACCACGTCGGAGAGGAACCAGCGGTCGGTCACGGCGCCTTCCTTCTTTTCGGGGAAGAAGCGGAATTTTGCTCCGTCGGGCACATTTGTGAATGTCATTTCAAACGGAGCTTCATTGCGCTCCGACACATTGCTGGATGCATTGCCGTCGATTTTCTGCACGGTCGAGGCATCGCCCTCCACCTGCACGCACACGTTCACGAGGTCGTCCTTGTGGGCCCATGCCTGGGCACGAAAACGAACCACCACGGTGGATGCCGTGGTGGTTGAGAAGTTCAGAGCGGGAGTCACTACGTAGCCGGCAGGCTTCGTCTTGGCGCTGAATTTCACCGCGCGCTCGCTCACATAAGCGTTGTTCGACGTCCAGCCTGCATTGTCGGCGTGGTCCTCGGCCGTGAAATAGTAGTTCTCGGCAAGATAGCCGCCCTGGATAGTGGTACTGGTGCATCGGGAGAAGTTTTCCTGGAGCACAGGCACAAGCTCGCCCGCACCGGCAGCCATCGTCGAAATGGCAGCCAGTGAGAAACTGATGAATAATTTCTTCATTGGAAAAGGATTGAGATGAAAGGAGTGGAAAATTAAGGCGCAAAGTTACGAATAATTGTTGTCAGAGCAAAAAAAATATTTGCACTTCTCATCGTATTGCCGTACATTTGTGTTATTAATTAAACAACATTTTAATAAACAGGAAAAATCATGCTGAACAATAAGATTGTCGATGCCCTTAACGCTCAGATTAATGCCGAGCTCTGGAGCGCTTATCTCTATCTTTCCATGGCCATGCAGTTTGAGGCCGACGGCCATCCCGGTTTCGCCAACTGGTTCAAAATCCAGTTCAAGGAAGAGCAGGCCCATGCCGAAATCTTCATGAACTACATCAACAGCCGCGGCGGCCGCGTAATCCTCAAGCCTGTCGACGCCGTCCCCTCCGAGTGGAAATGCCCCCTCTGCGCCTTTCAGGACACTCTTGCCCATGAGCAGAAGGTGACTGCCCTCATCAACAATCTCTATGCCTTGGCCGAGGCCGAGCACGACTACGCCACCCGTGGCATGCTCGACTGGTTCGTCAGCGAGCAGGTGGAAGAAGAAGAGACCGCAAAGAACATGATTGACCGTCTCAAGCTCATCGGCGACAACGGCTTCGGTCTGTATATGCTCGATCAGGAACTCGCGGCGCGTGTGTTCAACACGCCCGCCCCGCTTGCCGGCAAATAAGACCCCGTTCCCCAATATTTGTTAACGCCGGGGTCGCATATCTCTGAGTGATTTTTGTCTTGTGACGAAGGAGCGTAGCCTTAGCTACGTGACTGAGGAACAAGGCAAAAAGCACCGGAGAGATGCGATGATAAAGTAACTTTTGTATCATCGCACAATTAATTGCGCTCTGAATCAGTTATAAGGTTTTAACCGCTTCGTATAGTTCTGCCTAAACGCTAATTCATCACGACAACATATATTCTCTGTTCTCCGTGGCATAAATTACCATCGCCTCGGCCAATCGTCATGCAGCTGCGTCCGCTTGTTTCGGTCACAATGCAACCGCATTGCTCCCTCACTGCGCGAACACATCTGCACGACGCTTGACCGCCCCGGCGGTAACAAATATTGGGGAACGGGGTCTAAGACAAGAAAAATGACATGCGCCGCGGCTTTAAAGCTTGCGGCGCATTTATTTTTTTTGAGAAAAACTTACGTTTTTTCATTATAATGACTAACTTTGCGGCGTATTTTTAAAAATCATTACACAATTGCTTATGAAAAGATTTACTATTATTATGGCCGCATGTGCGCTTATTGCCGCCGGCAGTGACGCGCAGGCCCGCCGTCTGGCCAAGCCTGTGAAGCACACGGCCCGTATGGCGTCGGTCATCGACAAAAAAGAAGCTGCGAAGCGCGCAGTGGAGGCTGCTGCCAAATGGTGCGCCACCACCGAAAAAGTCTATGTATGGAACGGCGACTGGACCCTCGAAGACCATTACGAAACGCAATACAACGACCGGGCCCTCCCGGCGGTGCGCACATGCACCGAGGCCGACGGATATATCTCGCGCACTCAGTACGCCTACGATGCCAACGGCATGAAGACATTTGAACTCACCGAAGTGTCGGAGGACGATGGCGCAAGTTTCCGCAACAGCTCGAAGCTGGAGCGCACCTACGACGAGCGCGTCACCGACTTCATCACCCTCAACAAGCCCTACACCTGGCTGATGGACGCATGGCAGGCTTCCGGCAACAACTACACGCAGACGCTGACACGCAACGCCGACGGCAACGTCACGCTCATGGAACGTGCAATCTTCTTCGGTGGCGTCTATGACCCCACCACACGCATAGCCGTGACCTACGGCGAAGACGGAAAGGCAACCGCCATCACGGAGAGCAACCTCGACTACAGCTACTCGACCGGACAATATTTCTGGACCGAGGGCATGAGCTATACCGACATCGTGTGGGATCGCACCGACGGCCAGATCACATCCAACGAGAACCTCCTGTTCGGCGCCAACCGCATCAGCTCCGCCAAGATGGTCGACGATGAGGATGTCATTGAGGTCACGGTGACTTACGACGCCAAGGGCGGCTACGTCGCCAACATGTCCGGCACCGACGGCGAGGACACCTTTGAAAGCGTTGTCACATACACCGTGCTCGACGACAACGGCAGCTACAAGGTGGTCACCGACACCGAGTACTCCTACGAAGGCGACCCGTATTGGTCGGAAAGTTTCACCGAAGTATATGAATATGACGCATACGGTCTTATCGTGAAGGAATCCGCCGAATTCTCCGACGGCACCTACAGCGAAATCGAAGCGCTCATGGAAGGCGCCATCGAGTACGACCCCACCTACGGCTATCCTCTGACCTACACCTTGCAGGAATATGACGTCGATGAAGAGGAAATGATCAACTACATGCGTGTGGAGTTCTCCAACTATGTGGATGTTGCAGGCATTGACGACATCACCGCCGACGGCGGCTCCGACGCTCCCGTAGAGTACTTCAACCTGCAGGGAATCCGCGTGGACAATCCCGCTGCAGGCCAGGTCTACATCCGTCGCCAGGGCGCCAATGTGGCCAAAGTGCTTGTGAAATAATCATCGAACCCCGAGAATACCAGACGCGCACCGGCATTGCCGGTGCGCGCTTTTTTTATTGTCGGATAGGCTTTTAGTTTGCTTCCGCCTCGGGATGCTTTTTATGGTGCAGCGGCAGCGTATAGGTGATGTAGAACGCGCCGGTGAGGGCGCCGCTGCGCGAGCCGTAGCCCGGCACATAGTAGGGCTGTCCGTAGGCGGTGGTGGTGCAGTGCAGCATCGAGTGATATTTCAGCATCCAGCCTGCCGACACCGGCCCCCACAGCTTCACGCGCAGCCCGAAGCACACCTCGAGCCAGCCGGCCGTCGAGCTCTGCGACGGGATGTTGAAAGTGGCCGTTTCGTCCCAGTAGGGCGAATCGACGGTGACATCGCGCACGTCCCAGCGGAACGAGGAGAAGCCGTAGCGCAGCCCGGCCACGAGCATATAGTCGGGGTTGCTGTTGTACAGGAAATTGTAGTTGGCGCCTATGCGGAAATAGGGCGACACGGCCGAGCGGTAGTCATAGCCTCCTCCCGATGGTTTGTGGGAGGCTGTGCCCAGACCCGCCTCCAGCACGGGAATATAGCGGTTGTGCAGGTTCAGCTCGGCGGCAAAACCCGCGAGGCCGTAGTCCTGGCCGAAAAGCCGCATGGCGGCGTCCCAGATGTCGACCGACACGGCCACGGAGTGCAGCAGCGGATATTGCATCTTGGGGATGCCCGACGTGACGGCGAGCGAATCCACCCATTTGTCGCCGGTGATGGTGTCGACCCACACCACCATGCCCTTGTCGTCGACATAGCTGACGGAGGCGGCGCGGCGCTCGGCGTTGATGCGGGCGGTGTCGCCGCGCAGTTCGTTGCGGCTCTGCGTGGTCGTGGCAGGCGTGTTGACAGGCGTGGCGCGCCGCTGGGCGGGTGCGCAGAGTGCCACCGCGGCCAGAGCGAAGGCAATGACGAGGCGCATCATTCCTCGCCCCCCTCCCCGTCGGGCCCGCCGGTGCGGAAATATATGAGTATGCTCACCTGGTCGACATTGGTGATGAGCGAGTCGGCCATCACCACGCGGTCCACCACGTTGGTGGTGTAGTCGACGTGGGTGACGCGGTAGCGGTAAGTCGCGCCGCACTCCTCCGATGCGAAATAGGGGATGCTCTCGTAGTCGAAGCTCACCACATCTTCTATGCCGGCCTGCTCGAGGTGCTTCTGTCGGTAGATGAGCCGCCATGCGGTGTTGTTTTTGGTGGAGCGCATGGGCAGGTAGAGCTGGGTTTTCGACGGAGTGGCCTCGCTGAGCACATCGCCGTCGGGGGCATCGACGCCCACCACCTCCAGCGAGTCCACAGCGATGGCGGCCCCGGTGGCCGACGAGCGGAACTCGGCCAGAGGCAGTGCGCTCTGGTTGTCGAGGCATCCGCTGGTGTTGCAGCCGGTGGCCGCGGCCAGCGCGAGCAGAGCGGCGACTACGGGTGTGGCTATTTTACGCCCCATTGCAGGATGTCGTCAAGAGCCTTGCGCTTGCGTGCGGGAGCCTGCTCGTCGTAGTCGGGATAGCCTATGGGGATGATTACGATGGGTTCTACGCCTTCGGGCAGATGCAGGTCGGCCGAGAGCGTGGCCGGATCGAAGTTGCACACCCAGCATGTGCCGAGGCCCAGAGTGGTGGCAGTCAGGCAGATGTGTTCGGTGGCGATGGAGATGTCCACGTCGGTGTGGTCCTTGCCGTCGAAAGGCCGGTGCCAGGCCTCGTCGTGGTGGCCGCACACGATGATGAACGACGGAGCCGTGCGTATCCATTCGCGGTCGTAGGCGCGGCCGCAGATGTCGCGTCCCTGCTCGCCCTCGAGCACGATGAAGCTCCAGGGCTGGCGGTTGCATGCCGAGGGAGCGAGGCGGGCGGTGTCGAGCACGGTGCGTATGAGGTCGTGGTCCACGGGCGTGTCTTTGTACTTGCGGCAGCTGTGGCGCGACGAAACGAGGTTGGCGAATTGGGCGAAGGAGTTGAGTTCCATGATTTTGGGTGAGATTCAAATAGTTGTGGTGCTGGATTCGGCGTTGATTTCGGCGTCGATTTCGTATTGGTTTCTGCCCGGTGCGTTGCGGGCCACAAGTTCGCCTACAAAGCCGGCGAGGAACATCTGCGAGCCCAGCAGCATGAGGGTGAGGGCCAGATAGAAGTAAGGCGAGTCTGTCACAAGGATGTACGGGTGGCCGGCGTGCATGTGGTAGAGCTTGGTGAGGCCCACCACGGCCGTCGAGACAAGGCCGAGGAAGAACATCAGCGAGCCCACAAGGCCGAAGAAGTGCATCGGCTTGCCGCCGAATTTGCCGGTGAACCAGAGTGTCATCAGGTCGAGATAGCCGTTGACGAAGCGGTCAAGGCCGAATTTGGTCTTGCCGTACTTGCGGGCCTGGTGTTTCACCACCTTCTCGCCTATGCGGTGGAATCCCGCCAGCTTGGCCAGATAGGGGATGTAGCGGTGCATGTCGCCGTACACCTCTATGTGCTTCACCACCTTGCTGCGATAGGCCTTGAGGCCGCAGTTGAAGTCGTGGAGATTGTGGATGCCGCTGACACGGCGGGCCGTGGCGTTGAACAGCTTGGTCGGGATGGTCTTCGACAGAGGGTCGTAGCGTTTCTGCTTGTAGCCGCTCACGAGGTCGTAGCCGTCCTCGGTGATCATGCGGTAGAGCTCGGGGATTTCGTCGGGAGAGTCCTGCAGGTCGGCGTCCATGGTGATGACCACATCGCCCTTGGCGCGGGCGAAACCCACGTTGAGAGCCGGGCTTTTGCCATAGTTGCGGCGGAAGCACACGCCGCGCACGGCCGGGTTGGCCTCCGCAAGGCGTTGTATCACCTGCCACGACTCGTCGGTGCTGCCGTCGTTGACGAATATCACCTCATAGGTGAATCCGTGGTCGCGCATCACACGCTCGATCCACTGCTCGAGCTCGGGCAGCGATTCGGCTTCGTTGTATAAAGGCACTACTACTGAGATGTCCATGTCGTCATTTCTTGGATTTGTAGCCGATGGCGCGGATGATGCCCGCGTAAATCATCGACAGGATGGAACCGGAGAACACTCCTGCCCACAGCAGCGCGAGAGCCACGTCGATGGGTCGCGGGGTGAGGCCCATGTCGATAATCTTCTGCACGTCGGAGGCCATTTTCTGCGCCTGCGGGGAGTCCAGACGGGCGTACACGTCGGCGGCGCTTGCCAGCGACGCGTTTATGAGACCCGGCTCCCACCAGCGCAGCCACACGATCGACAACGCCGCCATCAGCAGCGAGCCGAAGAAAAAAGTGCAGATGCCGTGCATCCACAAGGCCGAGAATGTGCTCGTGCCGAGGTCGGCGCGATAGCCGCGGCGCAGCTGCACATAGGCCAGCACAGGCACCGCGATGCACAGCAGAGGGAAGGCAAGCGACGCAAGAGGCATGCGCATCGACAAGGCCCATGAGGCGAAGATGCCGCACAGCACGAGACCCATCAGCGCGCCGTCCGACGCGCCCCGGCGGTAAACATTGGGAGATTGAGTGTTCTGATTCATATATTAACCCGCAAATTTACTAATTTTTTTAGTAACTTTGCAGTCTGAATCGATTATTTCATAAACCAATCAATATACAATGGCTTTAAAATGTGGCATAGTGGGTCTGCCCAACGTGGGCAAGAGCACCCTGTTCAATTGCCTTTCCAATGCCAAGGCCCAGTCGGCCAATTTTCCTTTCTGCACGATTGAGCCCAATGTGGGCGTGATCAGCGTGCCCGACGACCGTCTGACACGCCTTGTCGACATGTGTCAGCCACGCTCCGTGGTGCCCGCCACAGTCGAGATTGTCGACATTGCCGGTCTCGTGAAGGGAGCTTCGCGCGGCGAGGGCCTCGGCAATAAGTTCCTGGCTAACATCCGCGAGACGGATGCCATCCTGCATGTGCTCCGCTGCTTCGACGACGACAACATCACCCACGTCGACGGCTCGGTGAATCCCGTGCGCGACAAGGAGATTATCGACTACGAGCTTCTGCTCAAGGACATGGAGACCGTCGACGGCCGTCTGGCGCGCACCGTCAAGCAGGCCCAGACCGGCGGCGACAAGGCCGCGAAGATGCAGGCTGAGGTGCTGAAGCGCATCAAGGATGCCCTCGAGCAGGGCAAGCCGGCTCGCAGCGTCAGCTTCGACACGCCCGACGAGCAGAAATTCGTGCGCGAGCTCTTCCTTCTCACATCCAAGCCCGTGCTCTATGTGTGCAACGTCGACGACGCTTCCGCGGCCACCGGCAACGCCTACGTCGAAGCCGTGCGCGAGGCCATTGCGGCCGAAGGCGCGTCGCTGATGGTGATTGCCGCCCAGACCGAAAGCGAGATTGCCGAGCTCGACACCTACGAGGAGCGACGCGAGTTTCTCGAGAGCATCGGCCTTGAGGAGAGCGGTGTCGCACGCCTCATCCGTGCCGCCTACGCTCTGCTCGACCTGCAGACCTACTTCACCGCAGGTCCCGACGAGGTGCGTGCCTGGACTTTCATACGCGGCAGCAAGGCTCCGCGCTGTGCCGGCATCATCCACACCGACTTCGAGAAGGGCTTTATCCGCGCCGAAGTGATCAAGTACGACGACTATGTGCAGCTCGGCGGCGAGAATGCCGTGCGCGAGGCCGGACGTCTCGGCGTCGAAGGCAAGGACTATGTGGTGCAGGACGGCGACATCATGCACTTCCGCTTCAACGTGTAGGCGCACATCGTTTCATAAGCACTGCGGCCCGGCGGATATCCGTCGGGCCGCTTTTGTTTCAGTTGCTTGTTTCAGTCTGTTTCACTGTTTCGGGGTGAAACAGCGAAACAAGCGAAACAGCGCCTGCTGCTGCGGATTGTGTTTGCTTGTTTTTATAGTAACTTTGTTTAAGTTGTTGGGTAGATGGTGGTTACGGGGCTGAGGGGACGGCAGCCACGGTGTGTGTTTCAGTCTGTTTCACTGTTTCACCCCGAAACAGTGAAACAAGCGAAACAGCGGTGCGGATAATAGAAAACCGGCCCGCCGTGTGGCGAGCCGGTCTTTTAGAAAAGTTGTGGCTTTAAAGCTTAGCGCTCGATGATCACAGCGCAACGGTCGAGGCTTACGAGAGCTTCGTTGTCGCCGTGGAGGTTGCCCTGTACGGGGATAGCCTTTACCTGGTCGGCGCTTACACCGCGGCTGATGAGCTGCTTGACAACGTTGCCGGCGCGCTGGTCGCGGAGGCGGTTGTTGATGGCGTCGGTGCCGGTGTAGGTGTCGGCGTAGCCCTTAACGTCGTACTTCTTGGAAGTGTCGGCCTTGAGGACGTCGGCGATAGCGTTGACGATGTTCTTGTCCTCGCGGGTGAGGCGGCTAACACCGATGGGGAAGTAGATGGTGGCGAGAGCTTCGGGCTCGGCTTCGATCACTTCGGGCTTGCGGTTGAGGCAGTCCTGGAGCTGACGCTCGAGGTCGGCTACGCGAGCTTCGGCAGCGGAGAGACGGGCGCGGAGGGCGTCGCAGTTCTCTGCGGGCGGGCAAACGGGAACGACGGGAGCGCTCCAGTTGGTCTTGCCGAGGTTGAAGGTAACGCCGAGGAAAGCGTTGAGGCTGCTGTAGATGTGGTCGGCGGGAACGTTGATGTCGTCGTTGTGGCCGTCCATGAAGGTGTAGCGCAGGTCGAGCGACAGGGCAACGCGCTTGCTGAGGTTGAAGCTGTTGATAAGGCCGACGCGACCGAAGATGTTGGTGTCGCGGATGGTCTCCCAGTCGTTGTTGAGGGTGAAGTAGCCACCGGCACCTACGTAGGCGATAGCGTTGTAAACGCGGCCGGGCTTGTAGCCGCACCACCAGTTGGTGAGGTTGATCATGGCGTCGAAGGCCGGACCTACCTGGTTGTACTTCGTCTTGTAGAAGCCGTCGGGACGGTATTCGTCAAGAAGAGTGCCGCCAACGGGACCTGCAGCCAGACCCTTGTTCTGCATCCAGCTTGCGCCGGCGCGGAGGGCGATTACGGGCGAGAACCACTTGCCGACGTAGATGTCGGCAGCGGGAGCGAAGCGGTCGGTGAACTTGCGGTGCTGGTCGAACTTCGAGAAGTAAACACCAACACCACCGTCTACTGTGATGAACCAGTTGTTCTCGAACTTGTTCAGCAGGATGCCCTGTGTGGGATCTTCCACGTAGGTAACCTCCTGAGCAGGCTCCTGGGCCATGAGCGATTGTCCCATCAGAAGGGCGCAAGCGCAAGCAAAGAAAGTAGCTTTTTTCATAAATAAATAAAACTAATATTAGTGTGTAGTTGAATGCGTGATTTATGTTGTAATCGGGCGTAAAATTAGCAATTTTTTTTTAAACGGATTGTGTTTGTGTGAAAAAAAACTAATTTCAGACCAATAAAACGGCTTTTTTTGTTGTTTTCGGGCTATTTTAAGAAGCCGGCGGCGGAGAATACCGCCGGCTTCTATGTCGTCAGCGGGGCAGGTCCACGATGTCGCGGCCAAGATATTCGGCCACCACGGCAAGGATGTTGTGGGCCGTGAAGCCGAATTTCTCGTCGAGCACCTTGTAGGGGGCGGATGCGCCGAAGCGTTCGAGGCCGAACACTTTGCCGGTGAAGCCGTCGATCATCTTGAGCGTCACCGGGAGGCCGGCTGTGAGGCCGAACTGGGGCACGCCTGCGGGCAGCACCTCGGCGCGGTAGTCGGCGGGCTGCACGTTGAACAGGCCGGTGCTGGGCATCGACACCACGTCGGCGCGCACGCCTGCTGCCTCGAGCAGCACGGCCACCTCGCAGAGCAGGCTCACCTCGGAGCCGTTGGCCACGAGCACCACGTCGGGTTTTTCGGACTTGACCACGGTGTAGCCGCCTTTGAGGGCGCCGAGGGCGGCATCGTAGCGGTCGACGCCTTCCGGCGCGGGCAGGTCGGGGATGTCCTGGCGGGAGAGGATGAGGGCTGTGGGCGTGTCGTGGTTGTCCATGGCCATCTTCCATGCCACGCTGGTTTCGGCGGCGTCGGCGGGGCGCAGGGCCAGCAGCGAGGGTTTGCCGCTGAAGTTGCGGATCTGCTCCATGAGGCGTATCTGGGCTTCCTGCTCCACGGGTTCGTGGGTGGGACCGTCTTCGCCCACGCGGAATGCGTCGTGCGTCCAGATGTATTTCACGGGGAGCTCCATGAGGGCGGCAAGGCGCACTGCGGGCTTCATGTAGTCGCTGAACACGAAGAACGTGCCGCATGCTTCTTCGAGGCCGCCGTGCAGGGCGATGCCGTTCATGATGCATGCGAGGGTGAGCTCGGCCACGCCGGCCTGCAGGAATGCGCCGCCGAAGTCGCCGTTGGTGAGTGCGCGGGTCTTTTTGAGGAAGCCGTCGGTCTTGTCGCTGTTGGCGAGGTCGGCCGAGCCGACAATCATGTTGCGCACTTCCTGTGCGAGCACGCTGAGCACGTCGGCCGAAGCCTGGCGGGTGGAGGTGCCGGGCTTGTGGGCGATTGCTTTGTAGTCGATTTCGGGCAGGCGGCCTGCGAGGAATCCTTCGAGCTCGGCGGCCTGGATGGGATTGGCTGCGCTCCATGCCCGGTAGTCCTGGCGACGGATGCTCACGAGCTTGCGCAGCTCGTCGGCGCGCTCGGCATAGAGGGCTGCCACGTCGTCGAAAATCCGGAAGGGTTCTTCGGGGTTGCCGCCGAGGTTGGCGATGGTGGCTGCAAAGTCGGCGCCGCTCTTGCTGAGGGGCTGGCCGTGGGTGCTGCACTGGCCTTCGAAGCATTCGCCGTCGGCCTTGACGGCACCTTTGCCCATGGATGTGTGGCCGATGATGAGCGTGGGACGCTGGGTCTCTTTGTTGGCTTTGTCGAGAGCCTCGCAGATGGCGGCGGGGTCGTTGCCGTCGACTTCGAGCACGCTCCATCCCCAGGCGCGGTATTTTGCGGCCACGTCCTCGCGGTCCACGGCGTCGACCATGGTGCTGAGCTGCACGCGGTTGCTGTCGTAGAACATGATGAGGTTGGACAGGCCCAGGTAGCCGGCTATGCGTCCGGCGCCCTGCGAGATTTCTTCCTGCACGCCGCCGTCGCTGATGAAGGCGTAGGTCTTGTGGGCCACGACATCGCCGAAGCGGGCCTCGAGGAAGCGTTCGGCGATGGCTGCGCCTACGGCCATCGTGTGGCCCTGGCCCAGCGGTCCGGAGGTGTTTTCGATGCCGCGCATGACGTCCACTTCGGGGTGGCCGGGTGTCGGGCTTTCCCACTGGCGGAACTGCTTGAGCTCGTCGAGGGAGAACTTGCCGGTGAGTGCGAGCACGGAATAAAGCATCGGCGACATGTGGCCGGGGTCAAGGAAAAAGCGGTCGCGGAAGGGCCACTTCGGGTCGTCGGGGTCGGTGACAAGGTATTTTGCGTAAAGCACAGCGGCGAAATCGGCACCGCCCATGGCGCCACCGGGGTGGCCGGACTTTGCCTTTTCTACCATGGAAGCTGCAAGAATACGGACATTGTCGGCCGCACGAGTGAGAAGTTTCTGGTCCATTGGCTGAAATGGTGTGTGAAGGTTATAACAGGTGGTAAGTTAGAGCTTATATATTATTAACAAAAGCGCGGACCGGATGTTTGGCCGGTCAGCGCTTTTTGTGCGGAGAAATCAGAGGTCGCGTGCGTCGGGGGTCTCGTCGTCAACGGGGATGTCCTTGTTGACGTTCTTGCTGCCTACGAGGCCGTAGAAGAGCAGATAGGCGAGCATGGCCACTACGAGCCAGTAGGAGGTCATGTAGCCGCAGCTGTTGGCGATGGCGTTCTGAATCACGGGCATGACGCCGCCGCCCACAACCATCATCATGAAGATGCCGCTGGCCTGGGCGGTGTATTTGCCGAGGCCTTCCACGGCAAGGTTGAAGATGCCGCCCCACATCACGGAGGTGCACAGGCCGCAAAGCACGAAGAGCAGGGCCTTCATGGGCACTTCGGCCATGGTGAAGCCGTCGGTGGCGCTATAGCCGGGCATCGACACGCGCACGCTGTCGGGCAGGAAGATTGCGGCGATGATCAGGCAGATGGCAACGGCGCTCACAACGATGAGCTGGGCGCGGCTGCTGACGGCGCCGGAGATTGCGCTGGAGAGCAGGCGGCCTACGAGCATGAGCAGCCAGTAGATGGCCACGACGGCGCCGGCGATGGCCGATGCGTTCACGAGGATGCCGCTGGCGGAACTGTCGGCGAGGTAGAAGTTGAGCATGCCGGGGATGCCGATTTCGATGCCCACATAGAAGAAGATGCCGACCACGCCGAGCACGGTGTGGCGGAAGTTCCAGGGGCTGTGGCTGTATTTTACTTTCTTGCCGCCTTTGTTCATGTGGGGCTCGGGGATGGCCACGAAGCTGAGCACGATGAACGCGAAGGCGAACACGCCGATGGCAATCCACAGCAGGGGAGCGACGTCGGTCATGGATGTCTGGGCGGTGACCATGCCGATGAGCGAGCCGACGAACAGGGGGGTCATGGTGCCGCTGAGGGAGTTGAGGGCGCCGCCGGTCTGTATGAGCTGGTTGCCCTTGTTGCCACCGCCGCCGAGGAGGTTGAGCATGGGGTTGACCACGGTGTTGAGCATGCACACGCAGAAGCCGCAGATGAATGCGCCCAGCAGGTAGATGATGAAGTTGAGCGTGACGGCGTCGGAGCCTACGGAGAACACTGCGGTCTCGGTGCCGACGATGCTCGAGAGATACTGGAACACGAGGCCGATGATGCCGATGACCATTGCCCAGAGGGCAGTCTTTTTGTAGCCGATTTTCACGAGCAGGTTGCCGGCGGGGATGCCCATGAACAGGTAGGCGAGGAAGTTCATGAGGTTGCCGAGCATGCCGCTCCATTCGTAGTTGTTTTTCCAGATGGTGCCGATCGGTGCCGCCAGGTTGGTGACGAACGAAATCATGGCGAAGAGGAAGAACATCGCGATGATGGCGATGAGATTGCCCTTCTGTTGCTGTTTTGTTGCCATTTTAGTGCTGTAAGTGGTATTTAAAAGGTTAGGAATTAGCGTTTTTGGCAAGGCGTAGTCCGCCCTAAGGTGCAAAGTTAATGATTTTTGCTGAAAAAAACGAAAAAAAGTGTGCGGCTACTGTGCCAGCGGCAGGTCTATGCGGAAAGTTGTGCCGACGCCGGGGGTGGAGCATTTCACATAGATGCGTCCGTCGTGGTACTGCTCCACTATGCGGCGTGCGAGGGTGAGGCCCAGGCCCCAGCCGCGCTTCTTTGTGGTGAAGCCCGGCGAGAACACGGCCTTGAAGTTTTTGCGCGGGATGCCCTTGCCGGTGTCGGCCACCTCGATGTAGGCTCGCCCTGCGGCTCGTCCGGCAGTCACAGTGATGCTGCCGGTGCCGCTCATGGCGTCGACGGCATTCTTGATGAGATTCTCCATCACCCATTCGAACAGCGGCGCGCATGCCAGCACGGGCAGCGGCTCGGAGCCGGTGCGGGCGGCGAGGGAGATACGTCCCGACACGCGTGTGGCCATATAACCGGCGGCTCCGTCGATGACGGTGCGCAGGTCGGTGGTTTCCATCTGCGGCCTGGAGCCTATCTTGGAGAAGCGCGAGGCTATGGAGCTGAGTCGCTGCACGTCTTTGTTGAGCTCGGTCATGGTGTCGGGGTCCACGCCCATGTCGGGCAGCAGCTCCATCCATGCCATGAGCGAGGATATGGGTGTGCCCAGCTGGTGGGCGGTTTCTTTGCTGAGGCCCACCCACACCTTGTTTTGCTCGGCTTTCTTGGTGGAGAGCACGGCGAAATACACCACGGCGATGAACACGAGCATCACTATGAGCTGCACATACGGGTAGTAGCTCAGTCGCTTGAGCATGGTGGAATCCTCGTAGTAGAGATGCTGCCGGATGCCCGGGGCTATCTCGAAGTCGATGACGTTGTGCCCTCCGGACAGATGCGCGAGCTTGCGCTGCAGAAACAGCTCGTTGGCAGGAGTCAGGTCCATGGGTGCGGGCGAGTCGCATTGCTCGGGCAGGCGGAAGTTGCGGTGCTGGAGGATGTTGCCGGCGTCGTCGGTGAGCAGCACGGGGATGGTGGTGTTCGATTCGATGATGCCGAGCAGGAAGTCGACGTCGATGGCTGCGGCTCCGGAGTCGTCGGACAGCACGCGCACCATCTCGCGCGTGGCGTCGGCCCACACCTGCATGCGCTCGCGCTCCTGGCGGGAGAGGTCGCGCACCAGGCCGTCGCTGACCCACAGGAACATGGCCACGACGGCTGCGGCCGTCACCAGAAATGCGGTGCGGCCGAAGTGTCTCAGGCTCAGTCGGAGGCGCGCTTCGCTCATTTCGGTTCTGTGGTCCGGGGCGTCGGATGCCGCCCGGCCGGATCGGTTATTCGGTTGATTCGGACTTCTCCTCGTCGTACCACTTGGAGTACATGAGGTAGTTGTGGGCGATGCGCTCGTTTATCTCGCGGCTCTGCGCGGGGTCGACGGGCTTGATGAACTTGGCGGGAGCGCCGGCCCACAGCTCGTTGGGGCCTATTTTTGTGCGCGACAGCACCACGGCTCCGGCAGCCACGATGGCGCCTTCGCCCACCTCGGCGTCGTCCATCACGACGGCTCCCATGCCTATGAGGGCAAGGTCGTGGATTTTGGCGCCGTGGATGGTGACGTTGTGGCCGATGCTCACGTCGTCGCCTATCTCGATGGTGGATTTCTGATAGAGGGTGTGGAGCACCGAGCCGTCCTGGATGTTGACGCGGTTGCCGATGCGGATGCTGTTGACATCGCCGCGGAGCACGGCGTTGAACCACACGCTGCAGCCGTCGCCCATGACGACGTCGCCCACGATGGTGGCGTTTTCGGCCAGGAATGTGTCCTTGCCGATCTGCGGCGTAAAGCCGCGCACAGGAATTATGAGTGCCATGTGTCGTTTCTTAAATTGCTTGGGTTTTGGATTCGAGCCATGCGCGCGCGTCGGCGTCGAGCATGGGGGAGAGTTCGTTGCAGACGCGCTCGTTGTAGGTGTTGACCCACGACAGTTCTGCCTCGGTCATCATCTCCGTGGCGAAGAGGCGTGTGTCGAAGGGGAAGAGCGTCAGCGTCTCGAACTTGTAGAAGCGGCCGAACTCGGTGTCGAGCGCGGGCACGCACAGCACGAGGTTCTCGCAGCGGATTCCGTGCACGCCCTCGCGGTAGAGGCCGGGCTCGTTGCTGGTGATCATGCCGGGTGTGAGGGGGGCGGGCACATAGTTGAGGCGCACGCTCTGCGGGCCTTCGTGCACGTTGAGGAAATGGCCCACGCCGTGGCCGGTGCCGTGCAGATAGCTGAGGCCGTGCTGCCAGAGGAACTGGCGGGCGAGTGCGTCGAGCTGTGTGCCGCAGGTGCCTTCGGGGAAGATGGCGGTGGCCAGGGCTATGTGGCCTTTCATCACCAGGGTGAAGTCGGCGCGCTCCTGCTGGGTGGGGTCGCCGAGGCATATGGTGCGTGTGATGTCGGTGGTGCCGTCGAGATACTGGGCGCCGCTGTCGATGAGCAGCAGGCCCTCGGGGCGCAGCGTGGCGTTGCTCTTTTCGTCGGCCTCGTAGTGCACGATGGCGCCGTGGGGGCCGTAGCCGGCTATGGTGCCGAAGCTCTCGTCGAAGAACAGCGGCTGCTCCGAGCGCTTGCGGCGCAGGATTTCGGCTACATCCATCTCGGTGATTTTCTCGCCGGCGGCCATGCGGCTCTCCAGTTCCATGAGCGAGTGGACCAGGGCCACGCCGTCGCGCTTCATGGCTTCGCGCACGCCGGCTATCTGCACGTCGTTCTTGCATGCCTTGGGCATGGCGACGGGCGATGTGCCTTCCACGGCGCGGTCGCCGAAGGCCTCGAGGATTCCGTAGGCTGTGGAAGCCGGATCGAGAAGCACGCGGCGGCGGGTGGAGAGGTTGAAGATGAAGGATTTGACGGCGGTGTAGGGCTGCGTCGTCACGCCCTGCCTGTCAAGATAGGCGAGCACGTCGGCGGGCAGTTTGTTGGCGTCGATGAAGAGCACGTTGCCTTCCGGGCCGAGGTAGACGAAGGAGGTGGCCACGGGGTTGTAGCGCACGTCGCTGCTGCGGATGTTGAGCAGCCACGCCACCTGGTCGAGGGCCGACACGAACAGGGCGTCGGCGCCGTGCATGCGCGCGCCTTCGAGGGCCTCGGCCATCTTGTCGGCGGCGCTGCGGCCGGCGTATTTCTCGTCGTGGACAAACACGGGACACTTGGGCAGCGCGGGGCGGTCGGTCCAGATGCTGTCGATGGGGTCGAATGTGGTGTTGAGGCGTATGTCGCGGGTCTTGAGGGCGGCACGCAGAGCGCGGAGGGCACCGGTGCTGAAGAGCATGGCGTCGACGCCCACGGTGGCGCCGGCGGCCAGGGTGGCGGTGAGCCAGCTTTCAATGGAGGGAGTGTCGGGCAGGCCCTCTTTCATGAGTTCTATCTCTGTGCCGGCGAGTTGCTCGGCCGCCTGCAGGAAGTAGCGGGAGTCGGTCCAGAGCAGTGCGTTGCCTTCGGCCGGGACCACCAGCGTGCCTGCCGAGCCGTTGAAGCCGCTGAGCCAGCGGCGCACCTGCCAGTGGGATGCGAGGTATTCGCCCATGTGTGGGTCGGCCTGGGGTATGATGGCTGCGTCGATGCCGGCGCGTTTCATCTCGGCGCGGAGAGCTGCGAGACGGTTGGCGGATTCGTTCATAGTCAGTATGTTTTAAGGGGAGGATAGAAGGCGTCCTCCAGGTGTTCGAGTTTGTAATTGTCGGGGGTGCCGCTGACGGCTATTATGTCGAACTGCAGCTCGTGGGGCAGCCGGCGGGCGTTGAGATAGGCCACTCCGGCGCGCACCATGGCGAGCTGTTTTTTGCGGTCGACGGCCTCGATGGGGTCGTCGCCGGTGTCGGTGCGTGTCTTCACTTCCACGATGGCGAGCCGGCTGCCGCGCTGGGCCACTATGTCTATCTCCATGCGGCCGCATCGCCAGTTGCGGTCAACGATTGCGTAGCCTTGTCCTGCGAGATATTCCGCGGCGGCGTCTTCGCCGAATCGGCCTGTGTCGTTGTGGCGTGCCATCAGCTTTCGGGTTTTATGATGAGTGTGGCGCCGTCGGATCTGAGGAATATTTTCCGGGCGGTTTCGGCCACGGATTCTATGGTCACTTTGCGGCGGCGCACGAGCTCGTCGTCAAGGTTCTCGCCGTGGATTTCGGCCGTGGCGAGACGTCGGGCCATTTCGACGGCCGACAGTCCTTCGACGGCCTGTCGGGCCTCGAAGCGATTGATGGCGCGGTCGAGCTCGTGGCGGGTGATGTTGGCCGGGACGGTGAGCGCGAAGGCCTCGCTGAGCAGGCATTCGCGTGCGCGGACGATGCTTTCGCGGGAGTTGTCGACCACGCGGCAGTCCATCAGCAGCATGCCGTCGTGCTCCGAGCCGATGATCGATGCGTCGGCCTCGGCCATGAGCTCGGGATGGCGGGCCATCACGTTGCGTCGCAGGCGCGAGGCGCGTCCGGCCGAGAGTATGTCGGTGATGATGTCGGCTTCGGTGTAGCCTTCGGCGCCGTAAGGGGCCATGGGCCACGCCAGCAGCACGAGGGGCGAGGGCACGCGGTCGTCGATTTCGCGCCACATGCCGGTGTCGCGGGCGGTGTGGTAGGCGTCGGCGGGGATGGTGCGCTCCGGCACGGCTCGGCGCGGGATGTCGCCGAACCATTTCTCCACGAGCTCGCGCACCCGTTCGGGGCCGACGTTGCCCACCACGGCCAGCACGGCGTTGTTGGGCGCATAGTGCGAGTAGAACCACGCGCGCACGTCGGCGTCGGTCACGCGCTCGATGTGGGCCGGCTCGAGGCCTATGACAGGCCACGAGTAGGGGTGGGCCGGCTTGTAGAGCATGTCGCGCAGCTCGTGCATCGCGCGTCCGTAGGGGCGGTTGAGGACTGTCTCCTTGAATTCCTCGATGACTACCGACCGCTGCACCTCAAGCACTTCGGGGCGGAACGACAGTGCCAGCATGCGGTCGCTCTCCACGCGGAGAGCTGTCTCGATGTTCTGGGCGGGCAGCAGCTCGTAGAAGTTGGTGAAGTCGGGGCTGGTCCAGGCGTTGTTCACGCCTCCGGCGCGCTCGAGGGCGCCGTTGAAGTCGGGTTCGTTGGCCGAGCCGCCGAACATCAGGTGCTCGAACAGATGGGCCATGCCTGTGAGCTCGCGCGATTCGTCGCGTGCGCCCACGTCGTACATCACATCCACCGCCACCATGGCCGTGCGCGTGTCGTGCATGTGCACCACGCGCAGGCCGTTGTCGAGAGTGAAGCGATGGATGGGCTGCATCAGTCTTTGATTTTCATTTTGATGATGCGCACGTCTTCGCGCGGGCGGTCGCCTGCGCCGGTGGGCACCTTCTCGATTTTGTCGATGACGTCCATGCCGCTGACCACTTCGCCGAACACTGTGTACTGGCCGTCGAGGTGGGGCGTGCCGCCTTCGGTGGTGTAGGCGGTGCGCTGTTCGGGAGTGAGCCTGGCGGGGTTGGCGGCCACTTCTGAGTCGGTCTCGGCGATGAGCCGCTGCTGCAGGGCGTTGAGGCCTGCCTGGTCGCCGGCCTGCTGCATCTGCATGATCTGCCGGCGCAGCTCCTGCACCTTGCGGTTGAACACGCTCTGGCGCTCTGACTGCTGCATGTACTGCTCGATGCGGGCCAGGTCGCCTTCGGCCAGTTTCTTGCCGGTGACGACGTAGAACTGCGAGCCGCTGCTCTGGCGCGTCGGGTTCACCTGGTCGCCCTGTCGGGCTGCGGCCAGTGCGCCGCGTTTGTGGAAGTGCTTGGGATATACGATCTCGGCGTCGATTTTATAGTCGGGACCTCCGGCTCCCAGCTGCTGGCCGGGCTTGGCGGTGCGCGAGTCGGGGTCGCCGGCCTGCACCATGAATTCGTTGATGACGCGGTGGAAGAGCGTGCCGTCGTAGTAGCCTTCGCGCACGAGCTTCACGAAGTTGTCGCGGTGGCGGGGTGTGTCGCCGTACAGCAGTACGGTGAAGCTGCCCATGGTGGTTTCCACCTCCACCTTCACGTTGGAGCTGTCTGTTGTCTGGGTCATGTTCTCTTGGGATTGCTGTGCCTTCCCGTCATCGGCCATGGAGGATGCGGCGGCGTCGGCCGCGGCTTGCGTGCCGCAGCTGCCGAGGCCCATGGCCACGACGAGGGGCAGGAAGAAATTCTTCATTATAAGGTGTGGTTTAGAGGCTGTCGGGGCGGGGGAAGAGGCGCTGGTACATGCGGCGGAAGTTGCGGTCGGTGGCGCAGCGTTCCTCGGCGCCTTCGGCGAAGTTGTCGCCGTAGATGCCGCGTATGAGCGACGGCAGATATGCGTGCTCGCGGTCTTTGTCGATGGTGGCTGCCACGAGTTTTTCGACGGCGGCGGCGTAGCGCTCGCTGTCGATGGCGTGCAGATAGCGTGCGGCACTGGCCAGGAACTGGCCCGTGCGGTCCACGTTGGTCATGTTGTCGATTATGGCGTCGAGATCGTCGAAGCAGGTTTCGATGTTGTTGGCCAGATACTCGTAGGTGGCAAGCCCGTCGGCATCCTGTTTGAGCATTTTTATGTCTTGTTCGGTCATAATGCAGAAGTATTGGTATGCAAAAATACAAAAAAACTCCGAACTGACAATATTTTGCGGGTCAGCTGCTGTGGCGGCCTCAGCCGAGACGCAGACGGACGTAGGATATAATGAAGTCGGCGAGGCGCTCCATCGGCATCAGCGACGAGTCCACGGTGAGGTCGTAGCTCGATGCGTCGCCCCAGGTCTTGTCCGTGTAGAAGTTGTAGAACGACGAGCGCAGCTTGTTGGCGCGCCGCGCCAGCGCGCGGGCCTCGTCGGGGCTCAGTGCGTCGTGGCGCTCGATGATGCGGCTGATGCAGTCGCGCTCGGGTGCGTGCACGAAGATGTTGATGACGCCGGGCACGTCGCGCAGCACATAGTCGGCCGTGCGGCCCACTATCACGCAGCTCTCGCGTGCGGCGAGCTCGCGGATGAAGTCGCACTGTGCCTTGTAGATGCTGTCGGAACTGATGCTGGTGGGGTCGGAGTACCATGCCATGGGGTTGTAGCCGTGGGCGAAAGAAAACACTCCCGAGATGAAGCGTGGCATGCGCTCGTCGTTGCGCTCGAAGTATTCCGGCGCCACTCCGCTCTGGCGAGCCGCCTCAAGCAGCAGGCGCTTGTCGTAGAAGGATATGCCGAGGCGATCGGCGATAAGGCGACCGAGCACGCGTCCTCCGCTGCCGAATGTGCGCCCCACGGTGATTGTGAATTTCTTGTCCATGGCGTTGGTTTTTCGGTGATATGGCAAAGGTAATAAACACGCGCGACATTTCCAAATCGCGGCGTCAGTCCATGTCGCGTCGCAGCTGCCAGAAGATGCGGAATGCCGCCGCGCGCGAGCCGTCGCTGCCTGCTATTTCGCACTCGGCGGTGTGTCCGTCGGGAGCCGTGGCCACGCGCAGCTCGGCGGGGTCGCCGTAGCGCAGCTCGCGGTTGAAGGCCATGTCGAGGCGCCGCACGGCGTAGCGGTCGTGGTGGTGCAGGGGCCAGTGGTTGAGCACATGGGCTATGTAGCGCACGGTGTTGACGTGGCGGTTGAAGTCGATGTCGGAGTAGCCGAAGTGCAGCGGCTCGCGTTCGGCGTTGGCAGGCAGCGCGCCCATCCTGCGCACCGGTTCCACGGGGCAGTCGCGGTCGAGGCAGGGGATGGCGTCGCGCTCGAATTCGGAGAGGTCGGCCATCGTGCGGCGGCGCATGTCTATGGCCACCCATGTGGAGCGGCCGCGGGCTATCACGTTGCCGCCTCCGTCGAGCACCTCAAAGCCGCGCTCGCAGAAGTGGCGGTTGTACGATTCTATCCAGGTGTTGAGCGCGTAGTCCTCGTTGATGGCGGGGAAGCGGTCCACTGCGAGGCTCATGCGGCTGAGCACCCAGCCGATGCCTGCCGTCTTGAGCTGTTCGTAGCCCACTTCAAGGCTGTTGGCATGGCGCGTGGCTATCTCGATGATGCGCTCCACCATGAGCGTTACGGGCATGAGCGAGTGGGCGTCGCTTTCGCCGGCAGTGAGGTTGTAGTGGCTGTTGAAGAGGGCTTGGTGCATAATGTGTGAATCCTTTATTTAATTTAAAAACGCAGAACGGCCCGAATTGTTGTCGCGTTAAGGTATGAAAAAAAAGCGGCGGGGCCGGGAGGCTCCGTCGCTTTCAAAATTGTTATGGCTTGAGTTGCTTAGTCCTGCACTGCGCTCTGCACGAAGTTGAGCGAGTAGTTCTTCACCTTGTTCTTGCCCAGCAGCAGCTGGATGGGGGTGAAGTGGTTGATGCCGAGGCTCTGGTTGAAGCGGGCGGCATATTCGTCGAAGTTGTAGGGGCGGCCTTCGGTCTTGGTGTCGAGCACTTCGAACACTACCACGGCGTTGTTGCCTGCCACGGGGCCGGTCACGGCACCCTTCTGGGCGTTGGCCACGGCGCCCTGGATGGCGCTCTCGTTGAAGCCGATGCCGGGCAGCATGGCCTGGCTGAAGACTACGTTGATGGTGTCGACCTTCGACTCCATGGCGGCTGCATAGCCGGCCACGTTGTTGGCCTTGCCGGCGTACTTGGCTGCAAGAGCCTCGCCGCGCTTCTTGCCGAGGGCCTGCTGGCGCAGCTGGTCGTTGATGGCGGGAGCGGTGGCGGGCAGGTAGTCGCCGTCGTAGATGTCCTTCACGGCCACGGCCATGATGTAGGTCTGCTTGTTGTCCTGGAACGAGGGCGAAACCTGGCCCTTGCGGGCCTCCATGGCCCACTTCACGGCGCCGCGGCTGTCGCGTGCGTTGCCTACGCCGGCAGTCGATGCGCTCACCATGGCGGGAATGGCGTTGTAGCCGTTCTCGGCGGCGTGGGCGCTGAAGTCGTCAGCCGACGAGTTGGCGGCCAGGAAGGTGTTGAGGTCGGTCGAGAGCTGCGCGAGCGTCTCGTTGGAGGGGTCGATGGTGTACTCGATCACGGCCAGGTCGTAGAAGGCCACGGGAGCATGGCGGCGCTCCACGCGGTAGATGCCTGCTGCCTGCTGGCCCTGGATGGAGTCGGTGTAGGCGAATGCCTCGCCCACGGTGGCGTTGGTCAACTTCTCGGCGAGGGCTTCGGGGAAGCCGCCGCCCAGCGATGTCCATGTGCTGTCGATGCCCTGCATGGTGCGGCCGTCGCTGAGCGATGCCATGGTGGCGCCGCCGCGCACTGCGGTGAGGGCGCTGTCAAGCATCTCGGGGCTCTGGGCCATGAGGTACGACACCTGGATGGAGTCGATGTTGTTTTTCTTGCCGATGAGCTTGGCCAGCGTGTAGCTGTCGTTGACATGGCTGAGGATTACGGCCGAGCCGACGCTTGCCGTGTCGGCGAAGGCCTTGAGGGCGCGGTTGGTGATCTGCGATGCGGGAGCCTCCATGCGGTTCACCAGGAAGCGTGTGCTGGCGCTCACGCCGTCGGTGCCGGGCTGCGAGTTGAGGGCCATGAGGGCGTCCTCCACTTCTTTCTGGCCTGCGAGGCGGTCGGCCTGCGAAGGCTCGATGCTCACGAGGATGTACTCCACGGCGCGGGTTTCGTCGTTGAGGCGGTAGGCCTCCTTGTTTTCCTGCCACACGGCCTGCACGTCGGCGTCGGTCACGTCCACGTCCGATGCCGCGCTGAGGTTCTTGGACGTGTAGGCGATGCTGCGGGCTTCGGCGCCGTCGTTGTAGACGGACTGCGCGTCAAGCTTGTTGGCGGTGAAGAGGCCGGCCACGAGGCGGTTGAACTTTTCGTTCTTCATGGCGGCTTCCACGTCGGCCTCGGTAGCGGCCCATGCGGTCTTTATCTGGTTGCCGATCTCGGGAGTGAGACCGTATTTGGCGGGGTTCGTCATGGCGTCGTACACGGCCGAGCCCGAGGGGGCGGGCAGGCCGAGCTGCTGCGAGAGGCCCGAGATGAAGCGTGCGGCGGCGGGGTGGGGCATGTCGCCGGTCATTGCGGCGGTGAGCTCTGCGTCGGTCACGGTGATGCCGAGGCGGTCGTACTCCTTGTTGAGGAGCTGCTCCACGAGGAGTTCCTGGATTACGTTCTGGCTCATGACGTCGTTGTCGAACTGACGGCCCTGGGCCTGGTACTGCTCGCTGAGCTGCGAGAGACGTGCCTGGTAGGCGTGGTAGTCTACTTTGGCGCCGGCGGCTTCAGCCACAGTTGTGCCCGAGCCGAAGTATGTGCGGCCGGAGGTGAGGAAGTCGCCGAGGATGAATGCAAGCAGCGCCACGATGATGATGACGAAGAGCAGCACCGACTTGCTTCGGATTTTTTCTAAGGTTGCCATTTGATGATATGAGTGGTTTTATTTGTTTTTTCGATACAAGCGCACAAAGATAATCAAAATCTGCAAACTATGCAAAAAATGCGGGCGGGCGTCCGCATTTTTGGTGATTTCGCAGGGTTTCCGCCCTTTTCAAAGGCCCTGCAGATAGTTGTCGGTCCGCTCATAATCGCCGTAGCGGCATGTGAAATGCCCCGTCACTTTGCCATCGGAGTTTACCTTGAACAATACGGGAGTGCCGGCGTCTTCAAAGTCTATCGGAAGTGCGTCGCACGAATAGAGCGAGAACTGAGGTCCGAAATCGGGGGCCATGACGTAGAGGTCGCGCAGCTGCGCGTTTTTGAGAAGTACTGCAATCCTTCGGTCGGGATGAGACCGGGCGAATCGCTGCAGGGAAGCCATAAGGGCATTTACGCACGGGCGGCAGGCGGATGTGGAGAAACGTGCCACTAAAATGCTGTCGCCTGATATGGCCGCCAGTCCCACCGGCTCGCCTTTATAATTGAGTATTTTGACGGAGTCGTTCAGAGGCGCGCCTTCAAATTCGGCGCTGATTTCCGCCTCCATGTCGATGTCGGCGGCTGTTGCCGGCGCGGATTCTATGTCAGATTGTGGGTCTGTTGTGTGCTTTCCCATAATCTCCGACACCTGGAATCCCAGACAGAAGAGCAGCGCGCCGGCTATGACGAGCAGAATTGTCCTTTTCATTGCATTTCGCTTTTGTGGAAGGAATAGACGGCAGGGTTGGCCTCGATGTCGGCGTTGTCGCGCATCTCAAGGCGCAGGCTGTCGGCGTCCAGAAGGAAAAAAGTGGTTTGAGTGTATCGCCCGTCGGGAGATGTGAAACTGCGCACGGTGCAACTGTCGGTGCCGGTGTCGTACCGCACGATGTAGTTCCGGCGGTCGTTTCCGGCAAGGCAGAAATACAGGTTGTCGCCGTCGGGCTGCAGATAGCGGATGAGCGAGACGTATTGCCGGCCCGGATCTTTGGTGAAGAAAGCCGACATTCTTTCCTGCAGATTTCCGAGGGCCTGCAGCTGTGGCGGGAATGCGTGGTGGCCGGCGTCGAGAACGTAGAGCGGACGCACGCCGCTGTCGTCGGCTGCGAAAATCGTGTCGCGCAGCGGCTCCCAGATGAGCAGGCGGCAGCGAGCGGTGTCGAGGCACGCGCCGTCCATCAGGTAAGCGCTTTCTTTCACGTCGCGGCCGTCAATCGGGGCACGATAAGAATAATCGCGGTTGTAGGCCGACACGAGAGGATTGCGTGCGGTGCTTCCGCCGGTCGAGCCGTTGATGGAGAGCACGTCGCCGTCGGCCATGGTGAAATATTTTCTTATGGGCTGATTCTTTCGAAACTGCGTGCGGGCGAAGGGCCGGCGCTTCTCTATGAATGTGCCGTCGGCGAGATAGACACCAAGCGTTTTGGCGTTAGAATCGAACACGAAAATGGTGTCGCCGCGGCTCCATACGTCGGAGATGTCGGAAAAGTCGGCCTCGCCGGAGCCGTATCGGGCTATGTCGCAGATGTAGGCGCCCGTGCGGCGGTCGAAGGCGCGCAGCTTGTTGCGAGAGGCGACTACATAGCTGCTCCCCGTGGGAAGCAGATGATCAATGCCGAACAGCAGCGACTGCGCGGAGGCTTCAAGACTGACGAGGCGGGCGGAGTCTACGACGCCTGCCTTGCATCGGTCAATGTCGACGCGCAGGCTGCGCGGCGGCTCGGGGCGCGTGTCGGCGCCGCAGGAAAGCAATGTGATGAGCAGCGGCAGCAGTAATAGGGCTGCCGAAAGAGACGGGCGTAGCTTCATGATTCGGGAATGCATATGCACCTGAGGCCGCAGCAGGCGTAGTAGCCGTCGTCGCATGTGACGGAGCAGCCGATGGTTGTCTCGCCGTTTATGTCGATTCCGGCAGGCACTTCGCAGGTGCTTGTGCCGGGGCCTCCGCTGTAGCATTGCGCGGTGGCTGTGGTTTCCGTTGTCGCCTTCTCCGCTTCGGAGTCCGTCTTGCAGGATGAGATGAGGAAGAGGGCGAGATTGGCTATAAAAAGCAGAGAAATGAATTGTTTCATCGTTCTATTGTTGCGCAACATTAATTGATATAAAGAATAACAATCTAAATGCGAGATCGTTTTCGGCGATAGTCGGCGATTCTGTCGTCGGTGGCATTTTTGTTGTGCTCAAATTGAGAAGACGGGCGATCCGTGGTTATGTAATAGACAAAAAACGGGCAGACGCCGCGCGTCTGCCCGTGGAATGAAGCGGAGATGTCCGGAATCAGTCGAGACTGTCGGTGAAGCGCTTTTTGTCGGCCTTACGCGCGGCTTTGGCCTGCTTGGGGTCGAGCGTGGCCACATCGGTGATGTCAATTGTGATGCTCACATGGCACTCTGTGGAATTTGCGTCAAACAGCCGGCGGAAATTGGCTCCGGTCGCGGTGATGTCCAGGTTCTGCCCTATGGCGCGCAGCGAGTCTGTGGAGACCGTGGCTTCATGGGTCGGCGCGTATGCACAAGTGATGGTCCATGTCTTTATTTTGGAAGCGCTTCCGGTCATGCGCATAAGTTTCTCATCGTCGGAATTGACGCGGGCGGCAACGTCGTATGACAGTATTAGCTCCGTTTCCGTATCCGACAGCACGCTGTCGGCATTGGCTGTGTTTAATGGTGTGGGCCAAAAACCGTTGAGCGCTTTTATTGCCAATGTTTCTTTGTCTATGGTTTTTCCTTGAAACGTGCCGCTTACGCTGTCGGCATATATCTTATAATCGACCTTGCCGTCGCCGTCCACATAATACACTACCGTGCCGGAAGCTGTGGCGTCAAGGCCTCCGGTAGTGTTGGCACATTCATAAACTGCATGGTATGTGCCTTCGATTCGTGTCGCGGGTCCGGCTGCCTTTGCCACGAGACATGCCGCGGCCAAAACCGTCAATGCCAAAAATTTCTTTGCAACAGAAAGCCGGGTGTGTTTGATTTGCATAATACTTGATTGATGTTGGTGTGCAAATTTATATATAATCTTTTGACCGGGCAACTTTTTGTTTGTTTTTTTGACAAATACGTTGGATAAGTTGACGAAATCGCGAGTTTGTGTGTTTTTTGCTGATATATGTGGTCGGAGCGGAGTCATAGGGCAAATCTATCGTTCCGGGGCACAAAAAAAAGCAATTGCTATGTTTGCTGAGGAAATGCAAACATAGCAACTGCCGTTATGTTTCCGGAATTACGCGAGGCCGAAGGCGGCGCGGATGTCGTCGGCGCGGTCGAGCTTCTCCCATGCGAAGAGCTCGGCGTCGACGGTGATGGGCTCGGCGTCGTAGCGCGAGCTGAACTGCAGCTGCACGTGGCGTGGCGTGCGGCCCACATGGCCCCAGGTGGCTGTGGCGCGGTAGATGGGCTTGCGCAGGCCGAAGCGCTGTTCGATGGCGTGCGGGCGCATGTCGAAGAGCTCGGCCACCTTGGCGGAAATCTCGGCGTCGGTGGCTGCCACGCGGGCAGTGCCCTGCGTGTCGACAAGCAGGCTCACGGGCTCGGCCTTGCCGATGGCGTAGGCCACCTGCACCAGGGCGCGGTCGGCCACGCCTGCGGCCACGAGGTTCTTGGCAATGTGGCGGGCGGCGTAGGCTGCCGAGCGGTCTACTTTGGAGGGGTCTTTGCCGGAGAAGGCGCCGCCGCCGTGGGCTCCGCGGCCGCCGTAGGTGTCGACGATAATCTTGCGTCCGGTCAGACCGGTGTCGCCGTGGGGGCCGCCTACCACGAACTTGCCAGTGGGGTTCACGAGCAGGCGGAAGTTGGTGTCCAGCAGATATTTCATGCCTTCGGGCAGCACCTTGCGCACGCGGGGCAGCAGGATGGTGCGCACGTCGTTCTCGATGCGGCTGCGCATGGCCTCATCGGCCTCGGCCTGTGTGGTGTCGGCGTCGGGCAGGATGAATTCGTCGTGCTGCGTGGACACCACGACGGTGTGCACGCCCACGGGACGGTGCTGCTCGTCGTACTCCACCGTCACCTGGCTCTTGCTGTCGGGGCGCAGGTAGGTCATCTCGCGGCCCTCGCGGCGGATGGCGGAGAGCTCCTTGAGGATGGCGTGGGCGAGGGCGATGGTCACGGGGATGTAGAGCGGCGTCTCGTTGGTGGCGTAGCCGAACATCATGCCCTGGTCGCCGGCTCCCTGCTCTTCGGGGTGCTCGCGCTCCACGCCGCGGTTGATGTCGCCGCTCTGCTCGTGGATGGCCGAGAGGATGCCGCAGCTCTGCGCGTCGAAGCCTATGCGGCTGTCGTTGTAGCCTATTTCGCTGATTACGCGGCGCACCACCTCGTGGAGGTCGACGTAGGCGTCGCTTTTTATTTCGCCGGCGAGCACCACCTGGCCGGTGGTCACGAGGGTCTCGCATGCCACTTTCGACTGTGGGTCGCGGGCGAGGAACTCGTCGAGCACGGCGTCGCTGATCTGGTCGGCCACCTTGTCGGGATGGCCTTCGCTTACGCTTTCTGATGTGAAGAGATAGTTCATATCTTATTGATGTAGTGATTAAAAACAAAAAAACAGCGGCCCTCTTGTGGTGCGGGCTGCTGTAGGCACATATGCTGACGGGCGCCGCTCGGGCGCTCCGGGATTGCAGTTTTAGCATTTTTTCAAGTGGTTGCAAGCAGCCAAATTTTTCCACTGTGGCCGCAAAGTTACGCATTTTTTCCGTACCATGCAAATAAAAGTCGGCTTGCCGGGACCGGAACGCTGCGCAGGCGACAAAAAAAATCGCCCTGCGGCGGGGCCGCAGAGCGATTTTTATGGGTGGAAGTGTGGCTGATTAGCCGTTGTACTTCTTCATGACAGCGATGAGGTCGAGCACCTTGTTGGAGTAGCCGATCTCGTTGTCGTACCAGCTGACAACCTTTACGAAGGTGTCGGTCAGTGCGATACCAGCCTTGGCGTCGAAGATGGAGGTGCGTGCGTCGCCGAGGAAGTCGCTGCTTACGACTGCGTCTTCGGTGTAGCCGAGGATGCCCTTGAGTTCGCCTTCGCTGGCTTCCTTCATGGCAGCGCAGATTTCAGCGTAGGTGGCGGGCTTGGCGAGGTTCACGGTGAGGTCGACAACGCTGACGTCGAGGGTGGGGACGCGCATCGACATGCCGGTGAGCTTGCCGTTGAGTTCGGGGATAACTTTGCCTA
>CAMWNB010000021.1 GCA_947175495.1 uncultured Porphyromonadaceae bacterium
GGAAAGCCATGGGATTGTGGCTCTCTACGCCTTCGTACTTGATTTTACCGATTGAGGGAAAATATTCTTTTGCCATTGTATAAAGAATTAGTTTATTGATATTTCTTACAATTATTTCGTATCACTTCTGAAGACGCTCTTTCCAGAGCGCGTAGGCCTCGAGCACAGCAGGACGCGTGGCTGCATCGGGAGTGACGCGGCCGAGGAGTTCGAGCGAGGCGAAGGCTTCGTCGCGGTTCTTATAGATGCCTGCGCCCATGCCTGCACCCTTGGCTGCTCCTACACTGCCGTCGGTGTCGTAAAGCTCGATGGTGGCTCCGCTCACGTCGGCCAACGTCTGACGGAACACGGGGCTGAGAAACATGTTGGCCTTGCCGGCGTGTATGCGGTCTACGGCCAAGCCGAGCGTCTGCATGATTTCAATGCCGTACATGAAGGAGAACACTATGCCCTCCTGGGCGGCACGGATGATGTGACGGCGGTCGTGCACGTTGAAGTTGATGCCGTGGATGGAGCAACCGGTCTCTCGGTTTTCAAGCAGACGCTCAGCGCCGTTGCCGAAAGGCATGATGCTGACGCCGAGCGAGCCTGCGGGCACCTGGGCGGCCAGTTCGTTCATATCGTCGTAGCTGATGCCGGCAGGAGCCACGTTGCGCTTCACCCACGAGTTGAGGATACCTGTGCCGTTGATGCAGGCAAGGACACCGATGCGAGGAGCTGCGGCAGTGTGGTTGACATGGGCGAAATTGTTGACACGCGACAACGGGTCGTAATCGACTGTGCCGTTCACGCCATACACCACACCGCTCGTGCCGGCGGTGGAGGCCACTTCGCCCGGCTCGAACACGTTAAGCGACAGCGCGTTGTTGGGCTGGTCGCCGGCGCGATAAGTCACCGGAGTGCCTTCTGCAAGACCAAGTTCGGCAGCGGCTTCGGCCGTAAGACGACCCTGCTCGCAGAATGTGGAACGCACCTCGGGCAGGATGTCGGCAGGGAAACCGAACCAATCCATCAGGAACGAAGCCGGCGAATCGGTCTTGAAATCCCAGAGCATCATCTCGGAGAGGCCTTCGGGATTGGTCACAATTTCGCCGGTCATGCGCATGGCGATGTAGTCGGCAGGGAGCATTATCTTGTAGATGCGCTCGAACACTTCCGGCTCGTTTTCCTTCACCCATGCCAGTTTGGCGGCGGTAAAGTTGCCGGGAGAGTTGAGCAGATGGCTCAGACACTTGTCGGCACCAAGGGCATCGAACGCAGCACGGCCATAGGGCACGGCGCGGCTGTCGCACCAGATGATGGAGTCGCGCAGCGGCTTGAGGTAGCGGTCGACACACACCAGACCGTGCATCTGATAGGAGAATCCTATGGCGGCGATGTCGGCAGGCTTCACTCCAGCCTTGGCCACGACGGAAGCGGTGGCTTCCTTGAGATATTTCCACCAGCTGTCGGGATCCTGCTCGGCCCAGCCAGTATGAAGGGCTTTGATAGGTGCTTCCTGTTTGGGGAAGAAATCGGAGGCAACTGCACGGCCCGTGGCGGCATCGACGAGCGAAGCTTTCACTGAGGATGTGCCTATGTCATAACCTAATAAATACATTGCAATGTTGTGTTTTGGTTGATATCATCTATAGGAATCGAGGAGAGAGTCGGAGGGGCACTCGAAGTTGGTGATCGGCAACTTCACCGCCATATATTCTTCAAGAGTGCGGGCCGGACGTTCCATACCTTCCGGCAGGGACATGCGCGAGAACTGTGCGAAATATTGCAGGCAGGCATCGCGCCACCAGCGGGCGTCCTTCACCTGCGTGCGCAGGCGCGGCGCCACAGCCTCGTAAAGCCCCGGGAGCAGGTAGGGGCGAGCGTCGTCCCACACTGCAGGATAAGCCGCAACGGTGCGCACGCCGCGGTCGTAGGCGGCGCAGAGTTCCTGCCACAGTGTGCGGCCGCTACGCATGCGGTGGCTCCACGGGACATGATGGAACCACAACAGGAACTGCTCGGGGCATGTGTCTATGTTGTCGAGTTTGTCGCACAACGATGCGGGATACTGGCCCACGGCATTGCTGCCGCGACTCGAGCGATCGAATCCGATGCCGTCGCGGTCGGCCCGATGGTAGTAGCGCGGCAGCCAGTCGGGGCGAGAACCCGGCACATCGCACCATGGCTCGGGACCGTAGTGGTGACCGAAGGCAAACAGGTGGTGCAGTCCCAGCGGCATCATATAGTCCACCACAGCCTCGCGCGATCCGAGGAACATGTCGCGCACGGCGGCGCGCACGCTGTCGGGCACTTCAGCCACATTATTATATAGATGCTGCGCAGCCCACTCGTCAAAGATTTCGGCTGGCGACAACGTGGGGTCCCACGCCATACGCCCGAAAGCGTACCAATTGACATCGGCCACGGGATTGCCCGTCAAACAGGGACTGTCGCCCACATTGGCAACACCTGCAATGCCTCTGAGAGAAGCGGGGTCGACATATTCGAAAAACTCGCTCCACATGGGCGCAAGATATGCCAGATGATTGGAATGGCCGAGATACTCCTGCGTCACCTGCAGTTCGGCCATCTGCTGCGTCCGGGGCATGGCTCCGAACAGCGGACTGTAGGGCTCGCGCGGTTGAAAATCCACCGGGCCGTTCTTGACCTGCAGTATCACATTGTCGGCAAACTGCCCGTCGAGTGGCTGAAATTCCAGATAGGCCTGCTTGGCACGGTCGGCGTCGGCGGGCGAATAAACAAACGCGCGCCACATCACCACGCCGCCATGAGGCTCGAGCGCCTCTGCCAGCATATTGGCTCCTTCGGCATGGCTGCGACCGAAATCGCAGGGGCCGGGCTGTCCTTCGGAGTTGGCTTTCACCAGGAATCCGCCGAAATCGGGAATGAGGCTGTATATCTCGTCGGCCTTATCGGCCCACCAACGGCGCACTGCCGGGTCGAGCGGGTCGGCCGTCGGAAGGCTGTCGAGAGCCATGGGCGAAGCAAAGTTCACCGACAGATATGTGCGTATGCCATAGGGACGCAGTTCGTCGGCAATAGCCTTTACTTTAGGGAGATATTCTGCGGAAAGAATGCGCGGCGACGCGTTCACATTGTTCAGCACCGAACCATTTATACCCACTGCGGCACATCGCATGGCATAATCGGCATACTGCGGCGACAGGCTGTCGGGCAGTTCTTCCCACTTCCATATGCTGTGGCCGGCATAGCCGCGCTCCACGGTGCCGTCAAGGTTGTCCCAATGGTTGAGCAGGCGCAGCTCGCAGGCGGGATTCTCCACCCGGCACATACCGGCCGTATCGGCACCGGTCGCGTGCAGCTGCACAAGGCGGCAGGCCGCGTAGAGCAGGCCGGCCTCCGATGGCGACGACAGTGTCACTCCACCATCGGCACCGCGCTCGATGCGGAAGCCGTCAGGCGATGTGAAATCGCCGCTCACAGAGTCGATGGCCATTTCCACCTCGCCGGGATAAGTCCCGGCAAGATAACAGGTGGCCACGACCGCAGGCGTGAGAACGTCCGCGTTCTTGCCGCACGCGGCAAGCAACATGCAGAGCAATATGTAGCCTAAACGTCTCATCATTCGCCTGTGCCACCGCCGTCGATGGTCTGTATGCGGCCGTCGGCATCGTAGGTAAGCTCACACACCTTGAGGCTGCGCAGCCACGACTTGCCGCCGGAGGGAACACTGTCATGGTGGAAAAGATACCACTTGCCTTCGTACTCGATGATGCAATGGTGGGTGGTCCATCCCACAACAGGTGTCAGAATCACTCCCTGATATACGAACGGTCCATAGGGGTTGTCGCCGACAGCATAGCACAGCAGATGGCTGTCGCCGGTGGAATAAGAGAAGTAATATTTGCCATTGTACTTATGCACCCACGAAGCCTCAAAGAAGCGATGCGGATCGTCGGCACGCAGAGGTTTGCCATCGGCATCGACCACCTGCACGGGGCGTGGCTCTTCGGCAAACTGAAGCATATCCTTGGAGAGGCGCACGCAGCGGCTTGGCAGCGACGGTTCTGCCCCTTCGGGCAGATAAGCCGACTCGAGAGCCTTGTTGTCGCGGTAGCGCTGAAGCTGGCCGCCCCAGAGGCCGCCGAAATAGAGGTAGTACTCTCCGTCGGCGTCGTCGTGCAGCACACAGATGTCCATCGAATAGCTGCCGCGGATGGGGTCGGGTTCGGCCACGAACGGACCTTCGGGCCTGTCGGCCACGGCCACGCCTATGCGGAAGATGTCGTTCTTGTCCTTGAGAGGGAAGTAGAGATAGTACTTGCCATCCTTTTCGGCACAGTCGCAGTCCCAGAGCTGACGTCCCGCCCAGGGCACATCGGCGATGTCGAGTGCTTTGCCGTGGTCAGTCACCGTGCCGGTCATGGGGTCGCCGTCAATTGACAGCACATGCATGTCCTTCATCACATACTGGTCGCCGTTGTCGTTTTCCACATTCTCGCATTCCCAGTCATGGGAAGGATATATATATATGCGGCCGTTGAACACATGTGCGCTCGGATCGGCCATAAAGTCGTCTGGGAACAGATAGCGTTTCATATCGCCAAAGTTATAAAATTATTTTTTATTTCTAAATTTATTTTTTCTATTTCACAGCATGGTACTCCGCGAGTTTTTTCAAGAAGGGCTTCATACGGTAGCTGCGGTCGAAGAGCAGCGGATACTCGCGGCGGGGCGTAGGCCAGCCGTTTTTCCAGGAGTCGCCGTCGGACACGCCCCATGCAGTCACGCGCAGAATGTCGTCGGAATGGCGCAGGAACATGCTGAAGAAGGCATCCATGCGGCTGTTCCATTCGGCTGCGACCTCGGCGGGCAGACCGTGGGGATAAGGATTAATCACCTTACCGAAACCTGCGGCATCGGCCACGTTGGCCGAACGCGTCAGCGTGGGCAGCGCGCTCATGTCCCACTCCGTTATCATCACTTTGCATCCGGTGGCGGCAAATGCGTCCATCGACTGCTCGAACTCGTTGAAATCGGGGTAGTCCATGCCCATGTGGGCCTGCATGCCGATGGCATCGATGCGCAGACCGCGCTTCTTCAGATCGTTTACGAGACGCACCACGGCATCGCGGCGTCCGGCCACATTCATGCCATAGTCATTGTAATAGAGTTCGGCATCGGGATCGGCTTCGTGGGCATACTGGAAAGCCAGCGGAATGAACTCTTCGCCGAGGATGTCGTAGAAAGGCGACTTGCGGTAGCTGCCGTTCTCGATTATCGCCTCGTTCACCACGTCCCAGCCTTTGATGCGGCCTTTGTAACGGCCGACTACGGTGTGTATATGGTCCCGCATGCGCTTCTTGAGCTCGTCGGCACTCACATAGTTGCCATTGTCGTCGTAGGGGAACCATGGCGCGAGCTGGCTGTGCCAGATGAGGCAGTGGCCTATGATGACCATGCCGTTACGCTCGCCAAACTCGACGAAAGCGTCGGCATCGTCCCAGAAGTAGACATCCTTTTCGGGATGTATCTTTTCGCATTTCATCACGTTCTCGGCCACGATGCTGTTGAAGTGGTGGCGCACAACCTCGGCGCCTGCGGCATCGATTTCTTTGGCTTGATCGTCGTTTATGGCTACGCCCACACGGAATTTGTCTCCGAACACATCCTTGAGAGCGGGGTCGGCAACGGTGGGCACGGCGGCGCCTGCGCCGAGAGTGGCGAGGGCAAACAGGGTAGCAAGTGTAGTCTTCATAATTTTATTTTCCTATGTGACGACGTTCTATTTCGGCATTGATTTCGTCAATGCGTTTGTCATCGAGTTCATAGCGCGAGATGATAAACATGGAGAGTAGAAGCAGAATGGCAGGAATCACAGCCACAAGCCAAAGGATGCCCTGCTGGGCGAAGGCCGACTGCGCGGCCGCGTCCTTGTTGAAGCCGACGAAAGCAAGCACCAGGCCCGGCACCACGCCGCCCATGGCCATACCCGCCTTGTAGAAGATGCCGGTGAGGGCGTTGACGATGCCGCTGATCCGCTTACCGTGGGTGTACTCGCCGAAGCTGATTACCTCTGGTACGAGAGCCCACATATAGCCGGTGGCCACGATTACGCCGGTTGATTTGATGAACTGGGCCGCATAGACCATCCACATGTGGCTGCGAAGGGACTCGACTACGGATATGGCATAAAGCATGACCATTCCTATGATGGCGGTTGTCAGAAATATATAGAACATTCCCTTTTTGCCCACCTGCCGCTTAATCCATGGAATAAGAGGCATGAAGATGAAGGCCGGAATGGAACCGAGACCCATGAAAATGGAGAGTTCGGCCGCGGTGCCTCCGAGGTTGTAGTTCATATAGTACGCACCGGCGCTGTTGCTGATTGCCATCATGGCAAATGCAGTAATGAAGAAAAACGCAAGCACACGCAGGGGGCGGTTGCGCACAAACTCAAGCCAAAGGTCGCTCACGCGCACGTTGTCGGCCTCGCTCTTGTCCATCACCACACGCTCGCGGCACTGCGAGAAGCAGAAAATGAGCAACGCCAGGCCTACGAGGCCATAGATGAGCATGGTCATGAACCAGGCATAGTCGTTCGACGAAAGATCCTGTGTCTCCGTGGGGTCAAATGCCTTTACGAGCAGTGGTATGCCCATGCCGACGGCAAGACCGCCCGCGTTGGCCATGAACATGCGGGTGGATGTCAGCACCGTAATCTCATGGGTGTCGCGCGTCAGCGATGCGTTGAGAGCGCCATAGGGCACATTGACGAGCGTATAGCACATCGACAGGCCTACATATGTGACATAAGCATACACCAGCGAACCACTGAAGCCGTTCCAGAAGCAAAGTATGGCAAAACCGGTGAGTGGTATGCCGCCGAGAACGAGATATGCACGATACTTGCCGAGCGAGGGATTGTGTTTGTCGACAAAAGCGCCCACAATGGGATCCCACACTACGTCGACTATGCGGACAATAAGGAACATGACGGCTGCAACCGCAGGGTCGAGACCGAACACGTTGGTATAGAAAAACAGCAGATACATGCTGATTGTCTGATAAATCAGATTCTGGGCAAGGTCGCCCGAGCCGAAGCCTATCCGCTGCAGCCAGCCGAGTTTGTAGAAACCTTTGCTTTCGGCTTTGTTGAGAGTGTCGTTCATGGTATGGTCAAGTTACTTTTTTGCAGGTAGTGTGGTCAGCACCGCGTCGGCAACGCGCTTGCCAAGGGTTTTCTTGTCGAGAGGATGGATGTCGTTCCACTCGCCGAGGTCGCTGTTGCGGATGAGCGTGGCTCTGGGTGTTTCTTCGGTCGCTTTGGCCTGCATGCGGCGCATCTCTGCCCATGCGTTGCGGCCGCCGGTGTCGCTTTTGTGCAGGAAGTCGGCCAGTTCCACCACGTAGAAAGGCAGCATATCATCGCCCAGCAGCGTGCGCCACTCGGCCATCATTGTCTTGAGTTTGGCAGCGTATTCGCGGCGGTTGCCCACGTTCGACTCGCCTTGATACCACACCGCGCCAGCGAAGTTCACCCCTTGCAGCGGGGCTATCATGGCGTCGTGAAGCACCACGGGAGTGTATTGGAAGAACATCATGCCGGGGCCGGCAGGCATCTGCGCACCCGTGCGGTGCTTCCACAGTCCTTCGAGAGAGGTTTCGCTGCCGTCGGCGTAGATGAGTTTATAGGGTTTGTCGAGCACGAACTGCGGGCGGCCGCCACCACTGATGCAGCGTACCGTCACCACATTGTCGCCTTCGTGCAGCACGCCGGCAGGTACAGTGTAGATGCGGGGAGGGTACTGATAGCCAACGGTGCCTACGAATGTGCCGTTGACAAAGGCTGAGTCGGCGCCCTCGAAGCAACCCAGGCGCAGCGTAGCAGCACCTGCGGCCTGCCCGGCGCTTACCGACACATGGCGGCGCAACCAATGCGAGCCATTGAGGTTGGAACCATTGGCGGGATTCTGCCCCCATGCGCTTTCAAGCAGGTCGACCTCGGGCCAGTCGCTGTCGTCAAGAGCCGGGTCGCACCATTGCATTCCTCCCTGACGGCCGGGGTCGGAAGCAAACAGCACACCGTTCCATCGGGCATAATTCTCACCTTCAAGACGCTTGATGCGCTCGCGATAACCATCGTCCTCATACACTTTTTTCTTTGCAATGTCGGCAGGCCACGGAGCCAGGCTCTCCTCGTTCATCCATGCCTCCACGGGCGTGCCGCCCCAGCTGGCGTTGACTATGCCGACAGGCACTCCTGTGGCCTCGTTCAGTGCCTTGGCGAAAAAATAGCCGAGGGCGGAAAACGCCATCACATCGGGTTGCGCGCATTCGCGCCACGCCGAAGCGGGCGTGTCGGAGAGCGGGCCGTGGAACGCAGTGGTCTGCGGCACCTTGTACTCGCGTATCTGCGGGTTGCTGTAGGCTGCTATTTCGTCGGCAAACATGTCGGTGACACGCCGCACGGGCAGCTCCATATTGGACTGACCGGAGCAGAGGAACACATCGCCGCTGAGCACATCTTTCAATGTAATGTCATTGATGGTGATTGAGTATGGACCTCCGGCCTTGAGCGCAGGAAGTTCAAGCATCCATCGGCCTGCACTGTCGGCCGTCACTGTCACTGCCTTGGCCTTGCGGGCATCGCTTTTTGCCGTGACACTCTCGCCCGGATCGGCAGTGCCCCAGAGCCGCACGGGCTCGCCACGTTGCACTACCATGCCGTCGGAGAGCACTTGTGGCAGCGACACACGGGCATCGGCGCCGGATGCGCCGAGCAACAGCGTGGCCGCGGAGAATATATATGCTATGCTTTTCATTATCGGTAGTTATAGGTTTTTATATGCAGAATCTTGTTGTCGTCGACACTGATGCGCACATGGCGTCCCTGGTGCGTCTCATCGCCATTGAAAGTGCGCACGCGGCTGAAACTGCCGTCGGCAGCGACTGCCACTTCCTCCACCGTGGCCAGACCTACGCGGGCGGCGGACGTCGGCCCTGCATCCTCAGAGCGGTCGGCTCCGGCGTTGAGAAATCCGTCCTCGCCGAGATTGGCAGCAGCGCGGCCTTCGCTTACATCCTCGAATTTAGCCACTACGCCCGTGCCGGCCAGAATGTATTCGCCGGGGGCGAGGCGAATGAGTACGGCGCCGGTCTGTGGCCACGGCGAACCGTTCTTGGCCCGCGGGTCCCACGGCAGGGTAAAGTAGTGCGACAGAGTGATGCGAGTGCGGCCATCAGTGATTATTGTCTCGGGCTTCTCTGCGCTCAGCAGCACACCGTCCATGGCGTCGCTGCCTTGATAGCGGGCAAGCAGCGGCGTCAGTTCGGCCAGCGTGGCGTATGCGGCCGCCATGGGGGCGCCGGGATCATCGTTGCCGTTTTCGATGGAGAACGGACTGATGCCTATGGCATCGTGATGACCCAGCACATAATAGGCCTGCGCACCGTTTTCGTCGCCACGCTTCACCTCGGGGATAAACAGTGGATTATCCGGAAGGGCGTATTGCGCCACCCAATCCTCGAAGCCGCTGTCGTAGATGTCGGGCGAAAGCATGTCGACACTCGGAGCTGCGGCATGCCATATGTCCTTGAGATGGGCCAGCGGGCCGGCCGACGGGTATTCGCCGGGGCGGCGCCCACGGCTGTTGAGCGCTGCGTTCACATACAGTGGCAGTGCGCAGATGCTACGAGCCTCGCGCGCGAGCTGTTCAACGTAGGAAGCATAGTTCCAGGCCATGAAATATTCGTCGGTGTAGCGGTCGTTGCCGAACACTTCTGCCCACGAGCCGGATTTGCGCTCGCCATGCTGCTTCCATTTCCCGGCCAGAGCAGGGTGCAGATTCTTTTTGTTTGACGCGAGATACTTCATGAGCGCCGGCGGCACTCCTTTGGCATATTCCGCATCGGCAGCCTTGGAGTGGTCACGGGCATCCTCGAGCATGCCTATCTCGTTTTCAATCTGCACCATTATCACCGTGTTGTCTTTGTCGTAATCAGTCACATGGCGCAACCATCTGCCAAAAGCAGCGCGGTCGGCTTCCAGCACTTCGGACGAGAATGCCGATGCAATCTCCAGCGGCTTGCCGGCGGCTGTGCGGGAGCGGGGAAAACGCTTTGTGTCGGCTTTGAACCATTCGGGAGCATAGCAGCTCATGGAATTCTTCCACGCGCCGAACCAAAGAAACACCACTTTGAGGCCATTGCGGCGCGCCTCATCAATCACCTTGTCTGTAAGGGCAAAATCAAATTGTCCCTCATGCGGCTCGGTGAGCTCCCAATAAGCAGGCACAAGCACAGTGTTGAGATTCATGCGCTTGAGCTTCGGGAAGATAGCCTCGATGTCGGCATCGCATGTGGCGGAAGAATTGCCAAGCTCGCCGCCGAGTATCACAAACGGCTGCCCGTCAACACTCAGCCGCGCTGCCGGCCCTCTTCCTTCGAGGCGTGTGCCGCCGGATGCTGCAAGGACAGCTGCCGCGGCTATGATTGTGGCTAAGATTCGTTTCATGGTGTCTTTTTATCTTTTGCAAATTTACTCTTTCTAATGCTAAAACCAATCGGCCGATGTAACCAATTTCACTCAGCGTGTAACATCCGCCTTTCCATAGGGCGTCTCGTCCATGAAAAGATACGAAGGTTCATAGCCGCCGAAATCCAATATTATCTTTTCAAAAACAATGCCCGGAGCCATCGGCTGGAGAGTGAGCATGTGTTCATTACCGCTGCCCAAAGGCAGACGCACCACTTTCTCGACCACCCGACGGGCTACTGTGGGATAGAATTTCGTGTAGATATTTTCTGGCGACTCGTTCAGATCGGAGTTGAAGTTCACCACAGCCGGCTCGCAGCCGTCGAGCGCGACCCGGTAGGTGTGGCCTCCGATGTGCAGGAAGTCGAGCGTCGACTTCACCACCACATGCACATCCACGGAGTCCACTCCCGCCTCGGGTGCTATGATTTTGTATGTAAGGGATGCACCATCGGTTGTCTCCGTATATGGCATCAGCGCAACTCCGCCGAGAGTGCGGCCCATGTCGGGAATAACGGTCCACTTTGTGCCGGCGGCTGCATCGGCCGCATAGAAATGCTCAGCCTCAATGACAGCCACCCCTTTGGCCGCCTGCGACGCGTAGCCGCCCGAGGCACGATCTGTCGTTTCCACGCGATGCAACTCGGGCAGTGTGTCGGCCGGGAAGTTGTCGTTCCATGAAGTGTAGCCTATGTGTTTCTGCGTCATCATGCCGCGCCATTTGCCGCCTGCAGTTTTATTGTTGTATGCGTCGGCAAGTTCGGCGTCGCGACGGAAACAGCGTTCGGCACGGTCGGCCCAATCGTTGGCCACGGGGTCGCCGGCCGCACTGAGCTTCAGATTCATAGCCTGTGCATAGTACATCTCATAGAGGTTGGACATCGCCTGCACCGGAAACAGCACGAGTTCGAAGAAAGCGTCGCGCGCCTCCTCGGGCAGCTCCATATAAAGGCGTAGAGCCTCAGCCTCGAGGCGGGCGTATTCATCAGCCACGCGGCGCCATTCGCCGTTGTTGATGTTGTAGGTGGAAGCGTCGAGCATTTCCGCTGTCACGCGTCCGTTGTATTTACTATAAAGATTGAGTATGCGGGCAGCTTCCGCACCATGTTTTTCTCCGAAGATTCCATTACAGAACTCCACGGAATGCTCCATGAAATTGTCGGCATTGTAACGCGTGGGGTTCCAGGCCATGTCAAGGAAAAGAGTGATGGGATACTCCATGGGCTTGAGGTCGCCCACGTTAAGAATCCACAAACGGTCCACTCCATAGTCGTAGGTAAGCCGCAACTGCTCCCACATGCCCTGTATCGGCGTCATGTTAAGCCATTTGCTGTTGCGGGGCGCACCGACGTAGTCTACATGGTAGTACATGCCCCACCCTCCCGGATGCTTGCGCTCCTTGGCATCGGGCAGACGGCGCACATTGCCCCAGTTGTCGTCGCACACAAGCATTATCACATCGTCGGGAACGCGGAGCCCCTTGTCATAATAGTCCAGCACCTCCTTGTAAAGCGCCCACACCTGTGGTGTTTCCTTGGCCTTGCGGCCCGTTTCTTCAGCTATGATTCTGCGCTGGTTGGAGATGATTTTCTCAAGCAGGGCCACATCAGCATCCTCGCTCATGGCCTCATCGCCATCGCCGCGCATGCCTATGGTCACCACGTCCTCAGTGTCCTTGGCTCGCCGTATGCCCTCGCGGAAAAATCCGTCGATCATTTGCTGATTGCTTGCATAATTCCACTTGCCGTACTCCTTGCGTTTGCGCGCCCACTCCTGATGGTTGCGGGCCATAGGCTCGTGGTGGGAAGTGCCCATTATCACGCCCATGGCATCGGCCGTCGCACTGTTTTCGGGGTCGTCGGCATAGAACGACCACATCCACATAGCCGGCCACATGAAGTTGCCGCGCAGGCGCAGAATGAGTTCGAAAACACGGCCATAGAAACGATGGTCGCCGTAGTCGGTGCCGTAGGTATTCTTTACCCACGAACTCAAGCAGGGTGCCTCATCGTTAAGAAATATGCCACGATACTGCACAGCGGGTTCGCCGGCCGTATAGACACCACGCTTTATCGAGGCGTTGTCGCGATGAGCCACGGGCGCGTCGGCCCAGTCGTACCAAGGCGACACTCCGAGTTGTTCCGACAGTTCGTATATGCCATAGACAGCGCCACGGCGATCGCTGCCGGCCACCACCAAAGCCTCTTCGACACCCGGAGCGGGATTCTGCACAAACGAAATCACATATTTTTCGCGCTTGCCTTTCAACGCGGCCACATCGACTTTCCCCGCTTTGGCAAGCGCTCTCAGCGTGGGGCCATCGAAAGTGCCGGCCATTATCACTCGCTTCCCGGTGGGACTGTCCGACACGACTGCCTCGACACCGCCTACACGGCCAAAATCGGCTGCAAGATTGGCGGCGGCAATCCGCACTGCCGAATTCTCGGCATCTGCCACAACTATGGGAGTCGGTTCATTGTTTTCGATGAGAGTAAAGCGGTCGGCGGCAAGGTGGTCGCTGGTTATACCGCTATGGTCGATTGCCGTCGCAGCAAGCGAACAGATGCCGCAAATCGGCAAAAGGAATATGCGCAGTATTTTCATGGACAGATACGAAACTATATTTGTTTGCAAAGTTACAAATCACACGGCAAAGCGGCTTCGCGCGATGTAACGTTTATTTATACGAATGTAACATTGTTAAATAACACTCATTAAATTAGCCTTTTTCGAAAGAAAAATTTTGCAAGTTACATTTAAAAGATGTAATTTTGTGTTACATTACAAACGATACCATAACGAAAAACATCACCGGCCAGCCGGAGCCTTACGCCTACACGCCTGTCATGAAAAGAACAACAGCACTCGCCTTGTTACTGTGCGCAGCAGCCATCATGTGCCACGCACAGTCCACCCACCTGTTCAATACCGACCACGACCTCTCAAGCAGCCTTGTCAACCAACTGTACCAGAACCGCGACGGCATGATGTGGGTCTCGACTGAAGACGGACTCAACCGCTACGACGGCAACAAGTTCATAATCTACCGCAACATACCCGGCGACAGCACCTCTTTGTGCAACAACTTCGTAAAGTCGGTGTTCGAGGATGCCGACGGACGCCTCTTCGTGTGCACGCGCCGAGGACTTCAGCGCTACTATCCCGAGTCTGATTCTTTCGGACCGCGTTTCGTCGACGCTGACGGAAGCACGTTCATGGCATCCGTCAACCAGATCGTGCGCCGCAACAACAATGAATACTGGATTATAGGCGACTCGCTGAAGACCTTCGCTCCATCCGACGCGCCGACCACACGCCTTTGCGACATACGACCTCAGGGACAGATCATAAAAGACATACATTGCGCTGTGCTCGACAACGACGGCTACATCTGGCTGTCGAAAGATGAACAGGGATTGCTGCGGATTGCGCCGGACAATACATTCACCCGTTTCTTCGGAGCCAAAAACGATCCGGCCGTATCCTCCATGACCATCGGTTCCGACGGCATCATGTATGCCGGCACCACATCGCATGGCCTCATCCGGTTCAATCGTGACACACAAGCGTTCGACTATCTCACAGGGAGTATCGGAAAAGAGGTGAAATGGGTGTTTGCCGACACCAACGGCGACATCGTACAGGCCATCGACGGCGGCGGCATCATGGTCTACACCCCCGCCACCGGCTCGAATACCCACTTCCGTTTCGGCGACGGCAACTTCGTTTCCGAACGGCAGAAAGCCCATTGCGCCATGCGCGACGCCGACAAAAATCTCTGGATCGGCCTCTATCAGTTCGGCGTAGCCATGATTCCGACACAAGCCAACTCATTCGACTACATAGGCCACAAATCCATCAACCGCAACATAATAGGCAGCAACTGCGTATCGGCCATAATGCGCGACCGCAACGGCACGTTGTGGGTGGGCGCCGACAACGATGGCATCTACACTATCGATGCCGCAGGAACATGCACATCCCATCTGTACAACAACGACATAGCGGCACCGATGTGCCTGTTCGAAGACAGCCACAGCAACATCTGGGTGGGCACATATCTGCGCGGCGTAGGCATCGTCGACCGCCACACCGGAGCCATGCGGCGCATCGATGTCAGCGATGGCCCCAACCGACCGGGCAATGTGTGCTTCTCCATCACCGAGGACCGCGACCACAACGTATGGCTGGGAATGCTCAATTCCGGTCTTGTGAAATACGACCTCGCTACGGGAACCGCCATAACAGACTTTCGATGGCGCGAAAAAATCGACCCGTGGATCGCCTCGCTGTATTATTCTCCAAAAACCAACTCTCTGTACATAGGCACTTATTCCGGCCTGCAGACCGTCAACAATGTGTCGCTTGCCGAACCAGTAATCACTAAAATCATCAGCGAGGACGTGGTCTACTCCATGGATGAGGGTCCAGACGGCACCATATGGCTGGCCACGACCAACGGAATCGTAAGCTATGTGCCGGCAACGGGCAAACACCGCCGTTACACCACCGTCGACGGACTGCTGAGCAACACCGTCTACGCCATCCGCCACGACGGCAACCATGTATGGGCAAGTCTGAATTCCGGCCTGTCGCGCCTTGACCCGGAAAGCGGCACAATCGCCAACTTCATGCTCGACGACGGCCTGCAAGGCAACGAATTCTACAAAAGTTCCGCATTTAAGGACGCCGGCACAGGCCGGATGTATTTCGGCGGCACAGGAGGCATCACCTGTTTCAATCCGCGCGACATAACTGCTCCCGGCCGCTCATGGACGCCACGCATAGCCGAGTTCCACGCCCACGGCAAACCGGTGCACAGCGACAAGCCAGTCTACGACACTTCCGAATTCCATCTGGGTGCATACGACAGTTCCTTTTCCGTGGAATTCAGCACCAAAGAGCTGGGGCGCCCCGAATCGGTGCTTTTTGCCTACGCTATCGACGACAAGCCCTGGGAAACACTGCGCGCAGGCACCAACATCGTGAATCTGCACAACCTCGGCGCAGGCAAACACAGTCTGAAATTCAAGACCATCGACAATCTTGCAGAGTCCGAGACTCGCACTGTCAGCATCTTCGTCGCAAGTCCATGGTACGCCACAGCCTGGGCCAAAGCGCTCTACGCCACATCGCTGCTGATGCTGCTATGGTGGATAGCACGCAGCTACGCCACCCGCATGCGCCACCGCGCCGAACTGCTCGAACTAACCCACACCGAACAGATAAACGAAGCACGCCTGCAATCATTCGTAAACATATCCCACGAGATACGCACGCCCATGTCGCTGGTGATCAGTCCGCTTCAAAAACTGCTCGCCACCGACACCGACACCGGACGCCGACACGAGTACGGCCTCATATTGCGCAACGCCAAGCGCATCCTGCGCCTCATCGACGAACTCATGGACCTGCGCAAAATCGAGAAACGGCAAATGAGGCTGACACTCAGCCGCACGCCTCTCGTGCCCTTCATCAATGATCTTTGCGACACGTTTGCCCAGGTGACAGCCGGAAAGAAAATCACTCTCACTTTCGACTACGATTCCGACGACACCGCAGCCGACATCGACCGCGCCAACTTCGACAAGATACTGATGAACCTGCTGTCTAACGCCGTAAAATACACCCCGGAAGGCGGTCAAATCGCCATACGCCTCGCTGCCGACAGAACAAACGACACGGTGACAATTTCCGTGACCGACACGGGCATCGGCGTGCCCGATGCCGACAAGCAACGCATCTTTGACCGTTTCTACCAGGCCCACGGCAACAGCGCCGGAGGCACCGGCGTGGGACTGCACCTCACCTACCAGCTTGTGAGCCTGCACCGGGGCACAATCGCCGTGACCGACAATCCGGAAGGTCCCGGCACTTGCTTTGCCGTCACAATCCCTGCAGAAAGCAGCCAGGACTCCCCCGCCCGCGACATGACCGACGACGCATTCCCGGGCTCCCGTCCCGTGCGCCTCGGCATCCCTCTCAGCGACGCCAAAAGCCTGCTTGTGCCCGACCTCGACGAGCCGGTGGAAGAGCGCACCGGTGTGGCCGCAGCCCATGTGCTTATCGCAGAAGACGATGAAGAAATCCGCAACTATCTTGCCCACGAACTGTCAGATAAATACAAGGTGACAACCTGCGCCAACGGACGCGAGGCCCTTGAATTAATCTTCCATCGCGCACCCGACCTCATCGTCAGCGACATAATGATGCCCGTGATGGATGGTCTTGAACTCACACGCACCATCAAGCAGAATATCAACCTCAACCACATCCCGGTGATTCTCGTGACAGCCATGACGCGCGACGAGGACAACATCAGCGCTCTCGAGGCAGGGGCCGACGACTACGTCACAAAGCCGTTCAACATCGAAATCGTCAGATCCAAAATCGCCGGCGTGCTGTCGCGATATCGCCTCCTCAAGAACCGCTACAGCGGCAGCCAGGAACACGACGACAAGATAGACAAAATCGAGGTGGCCTCCAACGACGAAAAACTCATGAACCGCATAATGTCCGTAATCAACAAGGAAATGGCTAATCCCGAACTCACCGTGGAGCAGCTTGCTTCCGATGTAGGTCTCAGCCGCGTTCATCTCCACCGAAAACTAAAGGCACTCACCAACCAGTCGCCACGCGATTTCATCCGAAACACACGCCTGCGCCAGGCCGCGAGACTGCTGCGCGAAAAGGACCTGTCGGTGGCCGAAGTAGCCGACCTCACTGGTTTCAGCAACGCCGGCAGCTTTACCACTTCCTTCAAGCGTCTCTTCGGCGTGACGCCAAGCGAATACAGCGAAGCTAAAACCGAAGAAACCGCCAACTGACTGATTATCAATCGCAGTGTTACGCCACGCGAAACATTTGTAACATAAATCTGCGACATTCGGCCCACATGTTACAACTACCTAAACTTGCGTTACGAAAAAGATATTAATTTTTGTTTCAACAGGCTAATTTTGCATAAAAATTAAACCTAATCAGAAACATTCATTCACCCCACCATGAGAAACGCCATTGCAATAGCCGCAACAGCAATCCTCGCCACAGCCTGCACGGCCACACACAAGAGTGCCGATCCCGTGCCCGGCACAGCTCTCTTCGAGAGTTTCAGCTACGAAGGAAACGACAGCATATATGCTGTCTGTCCGCTTGCGGACAGCGCGAGCTATCACAACCCCATCCTCCCGGGCTGGTATTCCGACCCCTCCCTGTGCACAAACGGAGAAGGCGACTATTTCCTGGTGACATCGACTTTCTGCTACTTCCCCGGCGTGCCCATCTTCCACAGCCGCGACATGGTGAACTGGCGCCAGATCGGCCATGTGCTCAATCGCGAGAGCCAGCTTGAGAACTTCCCCGGACAGCACATCAGCGGCGGCATTTTCGCACCCGCAATCAGCTACAACCCCGCCAACAAAACATATTACATGATTACCACCAACGTTGGCGCGGGCAACTTCTTCGTAAAGACCACCGATCCTTTCTCGGGCGAATGGAGCGATCCCATCTATCTGCCTGAAGTGCAGGGAATAGACCCCGCATTCTTCTTCGACGAGGACGGAAAGGGCTACATAGTCAACAACGACGACGCTCCCGACGGCAAACCGGAATACGCAGGCCACCGCACAGTGCGCGTCGTGGAATTCGACCCGGCCACCGACAAGTGTGTGGGCGAACGCAAAATTGTCGTCAACAAGGGATGGCGTCCGCAGGACAAGCCCATCTGGTGCGAAGGCCCCCATATTTATAAAATCAACGGAGAGTACTATCTCATGACAGCCGAAGGAGGCACCGGCGACTGGCACAGCGAGGTTATATACCGCGGAAAGACGCCCTTCGGTCCCTATACCCCCTATGAGAATAATCCGATCCTTACCCAGCGCAACCTCGACCCCTCGCGCCCCAATCCCATCACATGCGCCGGCCATGCCGACCTGCTGCAGACTGCCGAAGGCGACTGGTGGGCAGTGTTCCTCGCATGCCGTCCCAACAAAGGCGGTTTCGAGAACCTCGGCCGCGAGACATTCATGCTGCCCGTCACCTGGACCGAAGACGGCTGGCCCATCATCAACCCCGACATGCAGCCCGTGGCCATGACCGCACGCCGCGAAGGCGTGGCGCGCGACGACGCCAACCGCACATTCGGCAACTTCAAAGCCGAGGAGAGCTTTGACAGCACCAATCTCGCACAGACCTGGATGACGCTGCGCACTCCTGCCACCGACCTCTACAGCCTCACCACCGTCCCCGGTCATCTCGCACTCGCGTGCGCGCCTGCAACAGCAGCCGAGAAAGGCACTCCCGCCTTCGTGGCTCGCCGCATCCAGCACCACACATTCACAGCCTCCACCCCCATGACATTCGTTCCCGACAGCGCATCTCAGGCAGCCGGCATTCTCGTGTTCAAAGACGAGACGCACCAGTATTTTCTCGGCCGCGGCCTCGACGCACAGGGCAACGACATCGTGTTCGTAGACCGCACCAGTCCGGAAGGCTATGAGACAATCGGCAGCATTTCCATTGACCACTCGCTGCCCGCAGTGACCCTCCGCGTAAGCAGTCCCGACGGCCTCACCTACGACTTCGCCTGCTCCACCGACGGCGGCAAACAGTTCGACACCGTGGCCGAAGGAGTGGACGCCCGACACACCTCAACAGCGGCAGCCGGAGGATTCACCGGCACCACCGTGGGCCCGTACGCCACATCCATGCGCAATTCACATTAAATATATATACCAACACCAAAGAAATTATCTAAAACCGGAAAAACAGAAAAGAACTAAAACACCTGAAACACTCATCTTGCCAACATCAAGAATGAAAGCACATTAAAATTCACTTAACCTGAACCAAACCAATCACCAACACATGGAAAATGTAAAGAAATTATTTCGATGCATTTCAGTGCTGACACTGATTCTGCTGTGCAGCGCCTTCTCGGCCCACGCAGAAAACGTGTCCGGTACTGTGGTCGACGATACGGGCGAACCCCTTATCGGCGTCAGCGTAATGCTCAAAGGCAAGAACGCCGGCGTGACCACCGACATTGACGGCCACTACACCATCCAGGTGCCCGACGTCAAGACCGCAACGCTCACATTCAGCTATGTGGGCATGGAAGCACAAGAAATCAAACTGAACGGCCGCAAGACCTTAGACGTAACACTTAAGCCCAACAGCAACTCTCTCGAAGAAGTGGTGGTAGTGGGCTACGGCCAGCAGAAAAAAGCATCTATAGTAGGCGCCATCACCCAGACCTCGGGCGCTGTGCTTGAGCGCGCTGCCGGCATCCACGACATCGGCGCCGCCCTCACCGGCAACATGCCCGGTGTCGTCACCACCCAGTCGAGCGGTATGCCCGGCGACGAAGAGCCCCAGATTACCATCCGCGGTGCCTCTTCCTGGAACAGCTCGTCGCCTCTCGTGCTTGTCGACGGCATCGAGCGTCCCATGAGCTCTGTCGACATCAGCTCCGTCGAGTCCATCTCGGCTCTTAAAGATGCATCGGCCACTGCCGTCTATGGTGTGAAAGGCGCCAACGGCGTCATCCTCATCACCACCAAGCGCGGCACCGAAGGCAAAGCCAAGGTCGACGTCGGCTTCACCGCCACCATGAAGACCATCTCACGCCTTCCCGACAAGTACGACTCCTACGACGCCCTCATGCTCCACAACCGTGTGATTGAGCACGAACTCGCGCTCAGCCCTGCATCGTGGAGCTACCTCGTGCCCCAGGCCCGCATCAACAAATACCGCTACCGCACCTCTATCGAGGACATCGAGCGCTACCCCAACATCGACTGGAAGGACGAACTCTTCAAGGACAATGCCATGAGCTACAACGCCTATGTAAACATCGCAGGCGGCACTAAATTCGTGCGCTACTACACGGCAGTGGACTTCGTGGATGAAGGCGACCTCTTCCGCAGCTTCGACTCCGACCGCGGTTTCAACACAGGCTTTGCCTACAACCGTCTGAACGTGCGCTCCAACCTCGACTTCTCCATCACCCCCACCACCACCTTCAAGGTGAACGTGGCAGGCTCCAACTCGTCGCGCAAAACCCCGTTCAACAGCTCGGGCATGTACACCGTCGACTGGGGTGCAGCTCAGATTTGGGGTTCGGTCTACAGCACCGCACCCGACATCTTCATGCCGCAGTACAGCGACGGCGCCATCGGCTACTACCCGCTGAACGCCGCTCAGACCACCAACTCCGTGGGCAACATCCTCTCGGCCGGCACCATGCGCATGACCACCACCCGCATCAACACAGACTTCGTGCTTGAGCAGGACCTGAGCATGATCACAAAGGGTCTTAACTTCCGCGGCATGATTTCGTGGGACAACCTCTTCGTAGAGAGCAAACGCGGCATCGAGATTCCTTCAGGCGCCGCACGCAAGCGCAAATGGATCGATCCCGCCACCGGCGCCGTGCAGGAAGAACCCTACGACGGCCTCACCCACTTTGACTATCACACCGACCCCAGTCTCAACCAGCACTCGGGCGAAATCCAGAACGGCAATACCCAGCGCCACGTCAACTATCAGCTGCAACTCAACTGGGCACGCCAGTTCGACGGCAAGCACGACGTTGGCGCCACAGGCGTATGGACCCGCCAGGAAGACGCCTACGGCAGTGAAATCCCCCGCTACCGCGAAGACTGGGTGTTCCGTACCACCTACAGCTTCGACGGACGCTACATGATTGAATACAACGGTGCCTACAACGGCTCCGAGAAATTCGGCAAGGGCTACCGTTTCGGTTTCTTCAACTCCGGTGCCATCGGCTGGCGCATCAGTGGCGAACCTTTCTTCAAGGCTCTCCTGCCCTACGTCAACAACCTGAAAATCCGCGCCAGCTATGGTGAAATCGGTGACGACACCGGCGACCGCTGGCTCTACATGGACCAGTGGGCCTTTGGCGGCAACGCAATTGTCGACGGCTCCGCACGTCCCGGCAACACCAGCCCCTACTCCTTCTACTACCAGACCATGATGGGCAACCCCGACGCACACTGGGAGAAGGTGACCAAGATGAACCTCGGCATCGACTACGGCTTCCTCAACGACATGTTCGCGGGCTCCGTGGAAATCTTCAAGGACAAGCGAAAAGACATCCTCGTAAAGGGCTCCGACCGCTCCGTGCCCAGCTACTTCGGCGGCAGCGCTCCCACGGCCAACCTCGGCCGTGCCGAGAGCCAGGGTTTTGAAGTTGAACTGCGCTTCAACTATCCCATCAACCGCGACATGCGCGTATGGGCCAACCTCAACATGACGCACGCCAAGAACAAGATCATCGACCGCGACGATCCCCAGCTCAAGCCCGACTACCTCAAGCAGGCCGGCTACGCCATCGGGCAGTACCGCTCACATATCGACGCAGGCTTCCTCAACAACTACGACATGATCTACGGCGCGCCCGCGTTCAGTGAGCTCAACGACCAGCGTCTCCCGGGCGACTACTACATCGTCGACTTCAACGGCGACGGCGTTGTCGACGCCGACGACCAGGCTCCCTACGGCTACACCGAAACTCCGCAGAACACCTATAACGCCACCCTCGGCTTCGAGTGGAAGGGCTTCAGCGTGTTCGCGCAGTTCTACGGCGTCACCGGCGTAAGCCGCACCGTCGACCTGCGCAGCTTCGAGAACCAGATGAACAATGCCTACGACCTGCACCGCGACTGGTGGGCCGCCGACGGCTCGGGCGACATGCTATATCCCCGCTGGCTCTCCACTCCCAACAGCAACGCCTACGGCACACAATGGATTTACGACGGCTCCTACATCCGCCTGAAGAACGTGGAAATAGCCTACACCTGGAACGCCGGCTGGATCAAGAAGCTCGGCCTGACCAACCTCAAGGTCTACCTTAACGGCAACAACCTGTGGCTCTGGACCCGCATGCCCGACGACCGCGAGAGCAACTACGGCTACGCCGCTTCGGCCTATCCGACAACCCGCCGTTTCAACCTCGGCGTGAAGTTCTCACTCTAACATCATGAAAGCAATGAAACTCAAAATATCCACATTCATCACCTGCGCCGCTATGGCTCTCGCCGGCGGCACGATGCTGACGTCCTGCGAAGACTACCTCGACAAGGACCCGGACTCCACGGTCGACTCCAAGGATGCCTTCAAGGACTTCACCAACTTCCAGGGCTATATTGAGGAGATTTACAACTGCGTGCCCAACAAGAACATCCACTACTGGACATGCACCTGGAACCTCGGCGACGACGAGTGGCTGGTGCCCAACGGCAACTGGCACATGCTCCACCAGGTGGACCTCGGCAACTTCTGGGCATGGCAGGACGGCACGCTCGGACAGCCCGGCTTCTGGTTCGACAAGAGCGCCGACCGCCTCGATCCCCGCAACACCGACCAGTCCAGCCACGCTCTCTACGGCCACGCATGGTACTGCATCCGCAAATGCAACCTCGGCCTCGAAAGCCTCGACAACTTCGTCGGCACCGATGAGGAGCGCCGCTTCATCCGCGGCCAGTTGCTCTTCTTCCGCGCATGGTGGCACTTCGAGATGATGCAGTTCCTCGGCGGACTGCCCTACCTCGACCGCACCATCCCCGCAAGCGAAAGCCCCACCGAGCAGCGTCTCAGCTTCCAGGAAGCAGCCGACAAGTGCGCCGCCGACTTCCGCGAGGCCGCCGACCTTCTGCCCATCAACTGGGACAACACCACCACCGGCAAGAAGACCGTAGGCCACAACGATTTCCGCATCAACAAAATCATGGCTCTCGGCTACCTCGGCAAGAGCCTTCTCTGGGCCGGCTCGCCCCTGATGGAGAACGGTGCCCAGACCGGCGGCGGCATGACCTACAACTATAACGCCCAGTACTGCGAGCGCGCAGCCAAGGCCTTCGGCGAACTCCTCACCCTCGTGGAGAGCGGCCAGACCCAGTACGCTCTTGCAGAGTTCAACTACAAGAACGTCTACAACCACGAGAAGGCCGACGACGCCACCACCTGCTACAGCGACATTTTCTGGAGCTCCCGCAACCAGGGCCGCGTGCCCGGCAGCACCGAGTCCATCTTCCGCGGCGGCACGGTGGCATGGGGTAACGGCGGAAGCAATTCCTATGTGCGTTACAACTACTCCCGCACCTTCTGCCCCAACAAACTCGCCGGCGGCGCCGACAACCTCGTGCACCATCCTACTGCCAACTACGTCGAGAACTACGGCATGGCCAACGGCCTTCCCCTCGACGATCCCGACTCCGAATGGGACATCAACCGCCCCTTCAAGGACCGCGACCCCCGCTTCTACCACGACATCGTGTTCGACGGCTTCAAATACGTCAACGGCGCACGCGAAACCATGAAGTACGCTTCGCTCTACACCGGCGGCGACTATCGCGAGACCACCTCGGGCAGCTCTACAGGCTACCTCTATCAGAAACTCGTGCCCCACACCTGCAACGACACCGACGAAGCCGACGGCTACGGCATCAACCCCAACGCCGACGTGCCCTACATGCGTCTGGCCGACATCTATCTGATGTACGCCGAAGCAGTCGGAGCTGCCAGCGGAGCCTCCGGCAAGAGCGACAACTACTCGCGCACTGCCGTCGATGCCGTCAACGTGATCCGCGACCGCTGCGGCGCCGGCCATGTGGCCACCAAGTTCACCGCCAGCCGCGAGCGCTTCCTCGACGAAGTGCGCCGCGAACGCGCCGTCGAGCTCTCTTTCGAGGGACTTCGCTTCAACGACCTGCAGCGCTGGCTGCTGCTCACCGAGCCCAAGTACACGCTCAAGACCTCCCACGAGTTCATCCGCGTGGAAGACGACAAGTTCTACGAGGACAACGACCCCGCCGAAGCACGCGTGGCCGAATTCCACACCGAGCCCGTGTTCCAGCGCGCATTCACAGCCAAGCACTACTGGTTCCCGCTCAAGAAGAACGACACCCAGATGTACGTAGGCTTCGAGCAGAACCCCGGATGGTAATCCTCTTTCCTAATTTCTAATCATCAGAATATCACATTTCAATATATGATACCGACACAGAAAAAAGCCTTGATCGTGCTGATGGGCGCCGTCTGCCTCCTGCCTGCAAAGGCCGGTGCGGCCACGGCCGATACCGACAGCGTCGGCAAGGACCTTCACACGGAAGCCACTTTCCGCGAGGCCGCTCCCAGCGACATCGTAGGCGGCATCTCCGTCGTGAACGTAGAAGAGAACCAGAAGAAAGACCACACCTTCGGCATTCTCGATAACATGCAGGGCTTCGTCAGCGGCTGGAACGGCGCATCGCTATGGGCCATGGACGGCGACAACGACGGCGGCTACCTCGTGCTTGTGGACGGCGTGCCCCGCAGCGCCGGCGACGTGCTCCCCAGCGAAGTTAAGGAAATGACATTCCTGAAAAGCGCCGCAGCCACCGTGCTCTACGGCAGCCGCGCAGCCAAGGGCGCAATCCTCATCACCACCAAACACGGCGAGGACAAGCCTCTGAGCATCTCCGTCAACGCCAACGCCGGCTGGAACGTAGCAAAGAGCTATCCCGAATATCTCGGCTCCGCCGAGTACATGACCATGTACAACCAGGCACGCTCGCTCGACAACCTCGATGCCACCTACAGCCTCACCGACATCTACAAGACGGCCTCCGGCGTAAACCCCTACCGCTATCCCAACGTTGACTTCTACAACGACGAATTCATCGGCAAGGTGAAGAACCGCTACGACGTCACCGCCCAGATCAGCGGCGGCAACAAGCGCGCCCGCTACTACACCAACATCTCGTATTTCTACGAAGACGACGTGTTCAAGGTAGGCGAAGCCAAGGACAACAACATCAACCGCTTCAGCGTGCGCGGCAATGTGGACGTGGACATCACCGACTGGCTCGCAGCTCACGTCGGCACATACACCACCTTCTACAACTCGCGCGAAGGTCACAGCCTCGACGGCAACAACTACTGGCAGACAGCCTCGACGTTCCGTCCCAACCGCATCTCCCCGCTCATTCCCCTGAGCATGATCGACCCCAACGCCCTCGCAGCCCTCGAGCTCGTAGGCGGTACGAGCAACATCATCGACGGCAAGTACTTCCTGAGCGGAACCAACATCGACAACAAGAACATTTTCGCCAACTACTACGCCGGCGGCTATAACAAGCACACCGCACGCAACTTCCAGTTCAACGCAGGCATCGACATCAACCTCGCCCGTCTGCTCAAGGGTCTTACCTTCCACACGCAGTTCGCCACCGACTACCAGACGTCGTACAACACCGCGTTCAACAACGAGTATGCAGTGTTCATCCCCACCTGGAGCAACTACGCCGGCAACGACCTCATCGTCGACCTCGTGCAGGAAGGCATCGACAAGAAGAGCGGCGTGCAGAACGTCAGCAACAGCACGGACAACCAGACCATCAGCTTCAACGCCGACTTCAGCTACCGCAACACCTTTAACAAGGTGCACAACGTCGACGCCATGATCCTGGCGTCCGGCTGGCAGCAGACCCTCACGGGTGTCTACCACCGCACCAGCAACGTCAACCTGGGCTTCCGCGCCGCCTACGACTACGCCGGACGCTACTTCGCCGACTTCCAGGCTGCCGTGGTTCATTCCGCCAAGCTGGCTCCCGGCCATCGCACCGCCTTCTCACCCTCGCTCACTCTGGGCTGGCGCATGAAAGACGACCTGTTCCGTGAGAGCACCGCTGTCGACGATCTCTCGATCAGCGCCAGCGGCAGCATCGTGCACAGCGACCTCGACATCACCGACTACTACATGTGGCGCGGAGCCTACGTGCCCGGCGGCTGGTTCAGCTGGGGCGACAAAGGCGGAGCAGCAGCCTACTATCCCGAACGCGGCGAGAACCTCGACCTCACGTTCATCAAGCGCAAGGAATTCAGCGCCACCGTCAAGGGCTCCTTCTTCCAGCGCATGATCAACGCCCACGTCGATTTCTTCGTCAACGAGATGAGCGGCCTGCTCGTCAACCCGAGCGCCAACACCAAGTACCCCGACCATCTCTCCACCTACTATCCCGCAGCCAGCTTCGTGCCCTATGTCAACTACAATGCCAACCGCCGCATGGGCCTTGACTTCGCCATCGACTGGAACAAGCGTTTCGGCGACGTAGGCGTGCAGGTGGGTGTGGTGGGCACATGGTACGACACCAAAGCCACACGCCGCGACGAAAACAACGAGTACGCCTATCAGAACCGCGAAGGCACGCCCATCGACGGCCTCTGGGGCTACCAGAACGCCGGCTTCTTCCAGGATGCCGCCGACATCGAGGCGTGGCCCGACCAGAGCGCCCTCGGAGGCGAATCACAGCCCGGCGACATCAAGTACATAGACCAAAACGGCGACAAGGTGATCGACTCCAAGGACCAGGTGTACCTCGGCAAGGCCGGATGGTACGGTTCGCCCTTCATGCTCGGCCTCAACCTCACTCTCAACTACAAGGGCTTCACGCTCTTCGCCCTCGGCACAGGCAACTGGGGCGGCCACGGCTCGCTGGCCGGCAACAGCTACTACTACGCCACCGGCACAGAGAAATACTCCTCCGAGATGCGCAACGCATGGAACGGCACCAACGCCGCCACCGCCACCCTGCCCCGTCTCACCACCGGCGACGGCGCCGCCAACAAGGTGGCCTCCGACTTCTGGATCTACTCGACCGACGCGTTCCGCCTGGCCAAGGTCCAGCTCACCTACGACATGCCCGAATCGCTCATGAAGAAATGCTTCCTCAGCGGCGCTTCCATCTACGTCAGCGGCAACAACCTCTTCACCTTCGGCAAGAACCGCAAGATTCTCGACCGCAACATCGGCTCGGCTCCCGCCTACCGCCTGTTCAACGTAGGTCTTACCGTCAAGATTTAAACCTCGCTAAGCACTATGAAATCTATCTATAAAATAGCAGCCGTAGCTGCCCTGGCTTTTGCCTCCGCATCGTGCGACGACCTGTTCGAGCCCGCATTCGAGCCCTCGCAGGACATCAACTCGACCGAGGACTTCCCCAAATACGCCGACGGCCTGCTCTACGACGCCTACCTCCTGATGCCCTACAGCACAGGCGTCAACTCCGACCTCGCCACAGATGACGCGGTCAGCAACAACAACTCCAACGAATATCTCAAGATTGCCACCGGCAGCTGGACCGCAAACAACGGCACCCTCTCCTACTGGAAGAACGGCCGCGGCGGCATCCAGTTCGTCAACCTGCTGCTCACAAAGGTCGACGATGTGGACTTCAGCACCAACGACCGTGTGCAGCAGATGTTCGTCGACCGCCTCAAAGGCGAGGCCTACGGCCTGCGCGCGCTGTTCATGTACCACCTGCTCCGCCAGCACGGCGGCTGGGTCGGCAGCGAGCTCCTCGGCGTGCCCGTGCTCCTCGAGCCCGAAACCGCATCAAGCGACTTCAACCAGCCCCGCGCCACCTTCAAGGCATGCGTGCAGCAGATTTTCGACGACGTGCAGCTGGCCACCTCGCTTCTGCCCACCGACTACACCGACATCACCAGCGAAAGCGACATTCCCGCCAAATACCGTGAGCTCGGAGTGAGCATCGACGAGTACGTCCGCGTGTGCGGCGCCGACTTCAACGGCCGCATGAGCGGCCGCGTGGCCCAAGTGATTGCCGCACAGACCGCCCTCCTCGCCGCCAGCCCCGCGTTCTCGGCAGGCTCCGGTATCGAATGGGCCGAGGCAGCCGACCGCGCTGCAGCCGTACTCGACCTCAACAACGGTGCAGCCGGCCTCTACGACCAGGGACACCTCTACTACACCGGCAACGAAGTGAGAAAACTCACATCCGGTGCCAACCGCGAAGTGATCTGGCGCGACAACATCAGCCAGAGCAACACCCTCGAAAAGGACAATTTCCCGCCCTCGCTCCGCGGCACCGGCCGTGTCAATCCCACGCAGAACCTCGTCGACGCGTTCCCCGACGCCGCCGGCTATCCCATCACCGACGGAAACGCCACCTACGACCCGCAGAATCCTTACGCCAACCGCGACCCGCGTCTGGCACTCTACATCGTAGTGAACGGCAGCAAATGGGGCCACAACGACACCGAAATCATCTCCGGCACATACGGCACCAACAACGACGCCCTCAACGCCGAGCAAGGCTACAGCACCCGCACAGGCTACTACATGCGCAAGCTCCTCAACAGCCTGTGCAACGTCGACCCCTCCGTCAACACCGAGCAGGACCACGCCAACGTGCGCATCCGCTACACCGAGCTCTATCTCGACTACGCCGAAGCCGCCAACGAGGCCTGGGGTCCCGTAGGCCGCGGCACACACGGCTACAGCGCCTACGACATCGTGAAAGCCATCCGCAAGCGCGCAGGCATCGGCGTGGGCGGCGAAGACCCCTACCTCGAGAGCATCAAAGGCAGCCAGGACGAGATGCGAAAACTCATCCGCAACGAACGTCGCCTCGAGCTCTGCTTCGAGAACGTGCGCTTCTGGGATCTCCGCCGCTGGAAGGCCGACCTCAACGAGACCGCACGCGGCATGCGCATCACCAAAAACGGCGGCACGCTGCACTACGACGTCATTGACGTGGAGAACCGCAACTATCACGACTACATGAACTACGGTCCCATCCCCTACAGCGAGACCATCCTGTTCAACAATCTCGTGCAGAACGACGGCTGGAAGTAATATTCAGCGCCTCTCTCCGTTATTTCTTTCAACCATCAATATCACAAAGACATGAAAATCATCAAATATACAGCTATCATCGCAGCCCTGGCATCCGTAGGCTCCATGACATCGTGCAAGAACGCCGGCCAGGACTTCCCCAACTTCGAAGGCGGCATCTCGGTGTACTTCGCCAAGCAGTATCCCGTGCGCACCCTTGTCATGGGCGACGACACCTACGACACCAGCATGGACAACGCCCACAAGTGCACCATCTACGCAACAATGGGCGGCGCCTATGAAGGCCGCAACATCACCCTCGAGATTGCAGCCGACCCCTCGCTCACCGACAACCTCACCTTCGACGGCACACGCCCCGTCAAGGCCATGCCCGAAAGCTACTACAGGCTGGCCTCGAACACCATCGACTACGCCGGCTCCCACATGGGCGGTGTCGAGGTGGAATTCACCGACGCCTTCTTCGACGACCCCGACGCGCTGGCCAACAATTATGTGATTCCCCTGGTGATCAAGAGTCAGAAAGGTGCCGACCGCATCCTCACAGGTACTCCCGTGGCCGAAGGCAACACGCCCCCGCGCACACTCTCGTCCGCATGGAGCGAGCTGCCCAAGGACTATGTGCTCTACTGCGTCAAGTACATCAACAAGTACGACGCCGAGTACGCAGTCCGCGGCCTTGACAAAATCACCGAAGGCGGCGTCACCACCACCAACGTGCGCCACGAACAGTATGTAGAAAACGACGAGCTCCGCACCGTCTACACCCGCAACCTCTCCACGGCCGTCTACCCGGTCAGCACCGTGTTCACTCTCCCCGACGGATCCAAGCAGACCGTGACATGCGAGCTCGTGCTCACGTTCGACGACAACGACCAGTGCACCGTTTCCACTGCCACCGCAGGATGCACAGCCTCCGGCACCGGCAAGTTCGTGCGCAACGGCGACAAGAACAGCTGGGGCAACAAGGACCGCAACGCCCTCTACCTCGACTACACCGTGGACTTCGGCACACGCCAAGTGGCCACCCTCGACACTCTCGTGGTAAAGAGCCGCAACGTGTCGTACGAGGAATTCACCCCCGAGTATAAGAACTAACGCCTTATTTCTGACACAATGAAACTGCTCAACATAGCAACCATCGGCACCGCAGCCGTCATGCTGGCTGCGTGCGCCGACGATTTCAACACCAACGACTTCAAGGTGGAGCCCTCGGCCGAAACCTCACAGTACGAGTGGCTCAACGAGTACGGAGCGATCAAGTCGTACATCAACTACAGCAACGTAGGCCCGCTCTTCCGCCTCGGCGGCGCTCTCGACGCCTCAGAGATGAACAAGCGCGGACTCGTCTACGCCCTCGCCGTGGCCAACTACGACGAAGTCACCTTCGGCAACCACATGAAGCACAACTTCGTGATGAACGCCGACGGCGCCATGGATTTCGGCACCATCCGCACAGCCATCGAGACCGCGCGCAACGGCGGACTCAAAATATTCGGCCACACTCTCTGCTGGCACTCCCAGCAGAGGGGCAGCTACCTGCTCAGCCTCCTCCAGGACAAAGAACTCGACATAGACCCCGACCAGAAGAACGAGGTCGTGGACTATGAGATCGACTGGGGCACACAGAGCGGCTACTCCATGTGGGGTCAGTGGGGCAAAGGCGCCACAGCTGCCATCAACACGGACGACGGCTGCCTCGAGGTGGTCAATCCCGAAGCCGCCGACAACTTCTGGGACCTCCAGTTCTTTATCGCCGACGGATTCAACATCGTAAAGGACACGGAGTACACGCTCACCGTCACTGCCCGCACTCTCGGCGGAGAAGCCAACATCCGCGGCGGCATCGGCACCTGGAGCGAAACCGCATCGGTCAACTACACCGCAGGCCCCGAGTGGAAGGACTACACATTCACCTTCACTCCCGCCTTTGAAGGCGGCTCGCATCTGCTGACACAATGCGGCGACTTCGTGGGCACCGTACAGTTCAAGAGCGTCAAGCTCACACACAAGGAGGCTGCGGCCGTCACCATCCGCCAGAGCCTCATCAACGGCGGCGACGCCGACAACGGCACCACAGAGAACATCCTTTCCCGCACGCCCGGCAGCGGCGACAACGCCGCACCCGTGGTAGACGACCCCGCCGGCACAGGCAAGGTTTATGTAGCCGAAATCGCAGGCAACCCGGCCAACGACTACGACTCGCAACTGTTCATCACCACCTCCACCGCTCTCAAGGAAGGCGACAAGATCCACGTCAAGTTCCGCTACCGCTGCTCCGACGTGCGCAGCATCTCCACGCAGGCCCACGGCGCACCCGGATCCTACCTCCACTGGCAGTTCATCGGCACGCTCAACTGCACCACCGAGTGGAAGGACTTCGAGTACAGCGGCGCCATCACCGCAGAGCAGGCCGGCTCCGACGGCTGCCGCACCATCGCCTTCAACCTCGCATCCGCGCCCGACGCCGCCCAGTTCTACATCGACGACGTTGAGTTCGACATCGAGAAGAGCGCCAACGCCATCCCCCTCACTCCCGAGGAGAAGGCCGAGATACTCAAAGGCGAGCTCAAGCGCTGGATCTACGGCATGATGGAAGCCTGCGACGGCTACGTCACCGCATGGGACGTTGTCAACGAAGCCATCGCCGACGGCGGCAGCTACGGCGTCAAGTACGGCGAAGACACCGACAACGAGTTCTACTGGCAGAACTACCTCGGCGAGAACTACGTGCGCTATGCCGTTCAGTATGCCCGCGAGGCATTCGCTGAGTACGGAGGCAACCCCGACGAGCTCCTGCTCTTCGCCAACGACTACAACCTCGAGGCAGCCTACAACAACACGGCCAAGACCGACGGACTCATCCGCACCATCCGCCAGTGGGAAGCCGACGGCGTCACCCGCATCGACGGCATAGGCACGCAGATGCACGTCACCTACAGCCTCAACCCCGAATACCAGGCCAAGCAGGAACAGTGCGTTGTCGACATGTTCACCAAGCTCGCCGCAAGCGGCAAGCTCATCCACGTCTCCGAACTCGATATGGGCATCCAGGATGAACAGGGCAACACCATCATGACCCCCGACCTCACCTACGAGCAGAAACTGCTGATGAGCGACTACTACAAGTTCATCGTCACCAAGTTCTTCGAAATCATCCCGAAGGAGCAGCAGTACGGCATCGTGCAGTGGGCAGCCACCGACAGCCCCGAAGGCAGCGGATGGCGCGCTGGCGAACCCATCGGCATCTGGGACAGCAACTACAGCCGCAAACCCGCCTACGCAGGCTGGTGCGACGCGCTGAAAGAAGCCACCGGCAAATAAACACTTTACGTCCCAAACCGGCAAAGCGCGGCATCCGCACGGGTGCCGCGCTTTTTCTGTCGCCTCACCAACGGGGTAGCTGAAATAACCATGTTGAAATTTATTGTTAAAAATTTGCACAAACGCCTATTTATCATTATCTTTGCCTCCGGAACTTTACCTTCTATTATTTTATCTTGCTTTTATCAGACCATAATGAATCTAAAACACCACGCCACGGCCTGTATCCTTGCGTCAATGGGAGCAGCCGCATGCCTGTTCACGGCATGCACCGATGAAATTGCGACTATCGACAAGAACGAAGAATACACACGCGCCTTCGTAAAAGAATTCGGAATTTTCGACACCACCCACGACTGGAACATCGCCACCCGTGCAGGCGTCGACGTCAGCACCGAGAAGCCCTCCGACATACGCGTCACCGCCACCATCGGCGACAAGCAGTATCTGCTGGCCCACTACAAGGGCGTCAGCGGCAGCCGCCACATCGCCTTCGACATCCCCAAAGGAATAGACCGTGTGCGCGTCAGCGACGACTTCCACAGCTACGAGGTGGCCCTCGGAGCCAAAGTCGACTTCGCCGGCAGCGGCCGCGCCATCTGGGAAGGCGGCGACAGCAAAGTCACCATCACCCGCGCCCCCTACCGATTTCTCACCGAGGAAGGCGTCATGGCGTTCAAAAACTATCTTCCCGAAGATCAGGACAACCTTGGCAAGGTAGTGCAGAACTTCACTTTCATATCCAACGGCGACTTCACCGTCTACCCCACCTACTGGCAGACCGACAGCTACAACACCATCGGCATCTACTACATCGACGAAGAGGCCAACGAGATGGTGCACATCCCATTCTACTCCAACAAAATCTCACCGATCGACGGCACCCAGGGCAATCTGCTCTACACCTACGGCGACCCCGACGCTGAAGACAAAGTGCCGGCCAAAGGAAACATCCCTCTCCGCGACCCACAGAACCCCATGGATGCGGCTCTCCTTTTAGCGGGCTCGCAACTTAACCCTGCGGACTTCAACAACAACGGTCTCACGGATTTCACCCAATTCTCTGCCGAGGACTGGAGAATCTTCAAACGCCGCTTTCTGCTGAAGGTTCGCGAAGTCAATAAATACTACTTTAACCTCGCCGGCCAAAATGGTGTGAACACCTACTTCGACATCGATTATTTCATCAACAGCGACGCTTACAAAGCACAAGACGCTATTGACAATGCGGCTTTCAAATTGTTCCAGATAACCGACATGCTGTATGAAGTGAAAGATGCTACGCACATCAATATCACTGCAATCGCCGTGGGTCCGATCAATGACTGGATTTATCCCGGCGAAAACCGGGAAAGCCATCCAAGCTCAAGCAACGGGCAAGAAGTCCGCGGATGGAGATCGCGAGGAGTACACATCGACATCGCACCCGGCACCAAATTCGGCATGTACCTGCGAGTATGGTATTATAGCGACCCAGTCGACAAAAAGCCATCTATCGACAATGTCGACGTGGTGCGCCTGAAAATCGGCGAAGACGGCATGCCCATAAGCGACGGCTACCGGCGCTTCTATTCCGAAGCACATTACAATCCGGAGATTGTCGGTTCCGATGTGTTTGCCGCCACCTACATGTACGAAGCGCCCACCGGCACATATCGCGTGCTTGGCTTCGAGGACTATGGCAGCCCCCACGACCTTAACGACATGATGTTCTTCATATCCTCCGACATACCCGCCGATATTCCCGACGTGGAAGATATCGACCACCCGAAGATGTCGTGGATACTCGCCGTAGAGGACCTTGGATCCACCGACGACTTCGACTTCAACGACCTCGTGCTCAAGATAGAGCATGTAAGCGGCGAAACCACCGCCACCGTCACCCCCTTGGCCGCCGGCGGCACGCTGCCCATGCGCATGTTCTACAACGACCAGGAAATCAGCGGCTCCGGCAACTATGCCCATGTCAACCAGTTCTTCGGCGTGCACGACCACACCGTGATGCTCAACACCGGCCGCGCCACCGGCACAGCCGAAAGTGTCACCATAGAAGTGCCCGAGGACTTCAGCATGGCCAACCTGCAGGGCGTCATCGACAGCAAGATGGGAGGCTTCCACATCAAGGTGAAGCAAAGCGACGAAGGCGTGGAAGGCAACTGGACCGACGACGTCATCGACATCACCGCCGCCGAAGCCGGCGCGGTGCCGCAGATTCTCTGCGTGCCGGGCTCATGGCAGTGGCCTCTGGAACGCATCAGCATCAAACAGGCCTATCCCGAGGTCGGCGAATGGATTCTCAACAAGGAAAACAACACCGACTGGTATCTCCACCCCGTGCCTTCAATTGTGTGGAAACGATAATCACCCCCCTCAAAGCTGCGGCGGCCCCACAACGGGCCGCCGCAGTTTTTTTGCGCCGGATACGGAATGGAGTCCCCGGTCCGTCAGAATTGAACAAATGAAGGGGTGGTATGTTATTATGGTATAAGATTCAAACATTCAGGACATTTTTGGCACACGCGCCCACTTGCGGATAGTCTTATTAATCCGTAATTTTGCACTCCACAACCGGAATTTAAGAACAAAACATTTCAACTTCATATTTATGAGGGCTTTAATCACCACATTAGCCACCTTCGCAGCCATAGGAATGATTGCCGCACAGCAGCCTGCCGCACCCGACGGGCCGCTCACCCTGGAGCAATGCCGCTCCATGGCGCTTGTCAACAACAAGGACATGAAGGTGGCCGACCAGAAAATCCGCACCGCCGAGTATCAGAAAAAAGAGGCCTTCGCCGCCTATCTGCCCGCAATAGACTTTGCCGGCGGCTACATGTACAATCAGAAGGACCTTGCCGTGTTCGGCTCCGACCAGCTGCTGCCCACAAAGACCTTCGATCCCAAAACGGGAAAGTATGAGTTCAACCTCGTCACCAATCCCGAGACCGGCATGCCCGTGAAAGGACCCGACGGCCAGTACGTGCCTGAGACCGTGGCTCTCATCCCCAAAGACGCCATGACTTTCGACATACACAACGTGTTCTTCGGCGCTGTCACCCTCACCCAGCCGGTCTACATGGGCGGCAAGATAGTGGCCATGAACAAGCTCACAGGCTTTGCCAAAGACCTGGCCGAAGCGCTGCGCGACAACGAGGCCGAAAACGTCATCTACGCCGTCGACGCCGCCTACTGGCAGGTGGTGTCGCTCAAGGCCAAACAGCGTCTTGCCCAAAGCTACGTCAGCCTGCTCGACTCGCTCGACCGCAACGTCGGACTCATGGTGCGCGAAGGCGTGGCCACCAAGGCCGACAAACTCAGTGTCGACGTCAAGCTCAACTCAGCCCGCGTCGACCTCACCAAAGTCGACAACGGACTGGTGCTCTCGCGCATGGCGCTGGCCCAGCTGTGCGGCCTGCCGCTCGACTCGCCCATGCTGCTGGCCGACGAGGACATCAACGACATCAGCGCGACCACTCCCCCCGCACGCGAATACGACATGGAGCAAGTCTACGAGGCGCGCCCCGACCTCCGTGCCTTGCAGATGGGCATTAACATTGCCGGCCAACAGAAAAAAGTGGCCATGGCCTCGATGCTGCCCAACCTCGCCATCGTGGGCACCTACTCGTTCAGCAACCCCAACATGTTCAACGGCTTTGCCAAGAAATTCAACGGCGCGTTCTCTGTCGGCGCCATGCTCACCATCCCCATCTGGCACTGGGGCGGAAACTACAACAAATACAAGGCTGCCGAAAGCGAGGAGACAGTGATGCGCCTGCGCATGGACGACGCCCGCGAGATGGTGGACCTGCAGGTGAAACAGGCTGCATTCCGCACGCAGGAATCCGTGAAGACCTACGCCATGACCCGCGTCAACCAGGAAAGCGCCGACGAAAACCTGCGCACGGCCACCCTGGCCTTCAGAGAGGGCGTGGCCACCACCGACAACGTAATGGAAGCTCAGACCGCGTGGCTCAAAGCCCATTCCGAACTCATCGACGCACTCATCGACGTGCATCTCTGCGACACATACCTGTCGAAAGTACTCGGCACATTATAACAGAACAATAAAACATCACATACCGTCATGGCAACAACCGACAACACCAGTAACAACGCCCTGCAGCAGGAAAAACAAGCCAACCGCTCGCTGATTCTGACAGTGGCCGTCATAGTCGCCGTAGTGGCCGTAGTGGCCATCATTGGCTTCTGCTTCATGAATAAACCTTCCGAGATTATCGAGGGCCAGGTGGAAGGCACCACTGTGCGTATCTCCGGCAAACTGCCCGGCCGCATCGTCGAATTCTACGCCCACGAGGGCGACACCGTGCAGGCCGGCGACACGCTGGTGCGCATCCATTCGGCCGTGGCCGAGGCACAGCTCGCACAGGCCCTGGCCATGGAAGACGTGGCGCGCCAGCAGAACCGCAAAGTCGACGCAGGCACGCGCAAGCAGATCGTGCAGAGCGCCTACGACCTCTGGCAGCAGGCCAAGGCCGCAGCGTCCATCACAAAGAAGACCTACGACCGCATGGAGCGTCTCTACAGCGAAGGAGTGCTCAGCGAGCAGAAACGCGACGAAGCCAAAGCCGCCTACGATGCCGCCGTGGCCGCCGAGAACGCAGCCAAGAGCCAGTACAGCCTCGCCGTGGCCGGAGCTCAGAGCGAGGACAAGCAAAGCGCCGCGGCACTCGTGCAGGCAGCAGCCGGAGGCGTCGACCAGGTGAAAGCCGTGCTCGACGATGCCTTCCTGACATCGCCCTGCGCCGGCACCATCGACCAGGTCTACCCCGAGGCGGGCGAGCTGGTGTCGCTCGGAGCGCCCATCATGAGCGTGCTCCGCAGCGACGACCGACATATCATCTTCAACGTGCGCGAGGAACTGCTCAACGACCTCCCGATGGGCAAGCACATCAAAGTGATGATTCCCGCCCTCGGCAAGAAAGAGATCGAAGCCGAGATTTACTACATCCGCGACATGGGCTCCTATGCCACCTGGCGCGCAACAAAGACCACCGGCTCGTGGGACAGCCGCACCTTCGAAATCAAGGCACGCCCCACCGAGGAAGTGCCCGGTCTGCGCCCCGGAATGTCCATCATCTACAACAAATAATCCACCCCCATGTCGGCATTCACTGACTCTCTACGTCTGGGCGTTGCCAGGCTCGCCTCGCGAAGGCTCTACATCTTCGCCATGGCCGTGGTGCCGCTGCTGACCACAGTGTTCTTCGTGAGCCTGATGCACAGCGGGCTGCCGCTGCGCACCCCCGTGGGCATCGTCGACAATGACCTGTCGCCGTCGTCGCGCAAGGTGACACGCATGCTCAACGCCGAAGAGCTCCTCGACATACGCTACCACTACGACTCGTTCGAAGAAGCGATGGCGGCAGTCCGCACAGGCGAATCGTTCGGATTTTTCCTTATTCCCGAGAATTTCGAGCGCGACGCAGTGGCCGGCAAAAACCCGTCGCTCAGCCTGTTCACCAACATGAGCTTCTTTGTGCCCGGCACACTGTCGTTCAAGGGCTTCAAGACCGGTGCCGTGCTCACCTCCGGAAGCCTGGCTCAGACCAAGCTCACGGCTGTCGGCATGACCGACCGCGCCACACAAGCCATGCTTCAGCCGGTCGTGGTCGACACCAACGCGATAGGCAACCCCTGGACCAACTACAACTACTACCTCACCAACTCTTTCATGCCGGCACTGCTGCAGTTCATGATTCTGCTGCTGACGGTGTTCACCATCACCGAAGAAATCAAGACGGGCCGCTCCGTGGAGTGGCTGCGCACGGCCGACGGCTCTATTCTGCGCGCCCTCGCCGGCAAACTGCTGCCGCAGACTCTCGTGTGGCTGCTCACAGGCATGGCCATGCTCGGAATGCTGTTCGGATTCTTCGACTTTCCTCTCAACTGCAGCATCTGGACCATGGCCGGAGCCATGGCACTGATGGTGGTGGCATCGCAGGCCATGGGTGTGTTCATGGCCTCCATTCTTCCCAACCCGCGCCTTGGCCTCAGTCTGGCGGCTCTCACCGGCATACTCACATTCTCCGTCGCGGCATTCTCCTTCCCGGTGGCGAGCATGTACGGCAGCCTGGCCATCTTCAGCTACATCCTGCCCGTGCGCTACTATTTCCTCATCTATGTAAACCAGGCTCTCAACGGCTTGCCCGTTTATTATTCGCGCTACTTCTTCGCCGCGCTGATAGCGTTTCCGCTTGTGGCCTCCACGCTGCTGTGGAGGCTCAGAAAAGCCTGTCTGAAGCCGGTGTATGTACCTTAAAAAGCGAGCATTATGAACCCCTTCAAATCAATAGTCACTGGCTTCGCCGACATGTGCCGCGTGTTCCGGCACGAGATGAGCGTCATTGTGCACGACATGGGCGTGATGCTCTTCTTCATCGCGCTGCCGCTTGCCTACCCCATCGTGTACACGCTCATCTACAACCCAGAGGTAGTGGACAACCTGCCCTTTGCAGTCGTCGACCACTGCCGCAGCGCCGAATCGCGCAAGCTCGCCCGCATGATCGACGCCACACCCGAGCTTGAGCTCTACGACTACGCGTCCGACATGCAGGAAGCACGCCGCATGTGGGCCGAAGGCGATGTCATCGGCATCCTCGAAATTCCCTCGGACTACGCGCAGCGCATCGCCTCCGGCGAGCAGAGCCACGTCACCTATTTCAGCGACATGAGCCTGCTGCTGCGCTATCGCGCCGCCCTCAGCGCCCTCACCGAAGTGCAGTTGCAGACCGGAGCCGACATCACCCGGGAGCGAATCAACTCCATAGGCCTGCCCGCAAGCACCATCTCGGCCTCCCCGGTGGGCGTCGACACCAGTTTTCTGGGCGACACGCAACAGGGTTTCGCCTCATTCATCATGCCGGGCATTGTCGTGCTCATCCTGCAGCAGAGCATGATTCTCGGCATATGCCTGATAGCCGGCACAGCTGCTGAGCGACGCCGCCGCGGCGACCGGCTCACCGACCGCGTCGACACCGAATCCGGCCCAATGGCCGCGGTGCTCGGCAAGGCGCTCGCCTACGTGGTGTTCTACATCCCCGCCACCATCTACATCCTCCACTATGTGCCCGTGTGGTTCAATCTGCCCCACCAGGGCGAAGCGTTGCAGTGGATGCTCTTCATCGTGCCCTTCCTCACCGCCTCGGCCATGTTCGGCCTTACGCTGAGCCATCTGATGCGCACCCGCGAGGATTGTTTCATCTACATAGTGTTCACATCGGTAGTGTTCCTGTTCCTCTCGGGCCTCACATGGCCACGCTTTGCGATGCCCGATTTCTGGTACGCCATCGCCGACACCGTGCCGGCCACATGGGGCGTGGAAGGCTTCATCCGCATCAACTCCAACGGCGCCTCTCTCGCCGAGCAGAGCGAACCCTATCTATGGCTGTGGGGGCTCACCCTCGCCTATTTCATCTCCGCCGTCGTCCTTCAGCGCGTCTCCCGCTCCCGCAGCCGCCTCGCCTCCGCCGTTTGAGTTAGAGCCCGTTCCCCAATATTTGTTAACGCCGGGGTCGCATATCTCTGAGTGATTTTTGTCTTGTGACGAAGGAGCGTAGCCTTAGCTACGTGACTGAGGAACAAGGCAAAAAGCGCCGGAGAGATGCGATGATAAAGTAACTTTTGTATCATCACACAATTAATTGCGCTCTGAATC
>CAMWNB010000022.1 GCA_947175495.1 uncultured Porphyromonadaceae bacterium
CATTCTTGTTCTATAAATCTAAAATATTTTATTAAATCACCCGGCCGCGGCCCCCCCTCTGTCGGGAGCGCGGCCGCTTCTATGGCTCAAAAATGCTTATCGTCCGCTGTTCTTTATAGCAGCACGCAATATATCGTTGAGACTGTCGCACAACAACAGATCCTCGAGCTTCATGTGCATGCGGTAGCGCCAGTAATGGCGCGAGTTGGCAGGCACGTTTATCTGCTCCTCGCGAGGATCGTGACGCCGCAGGTCGCCGTCAATCGACATCCAGTCCTGCCATGGCAGAATACACAGCATCGAGGGCGATTCAAGATGGCGGCGCACTATGCGTTCGCACACCCACGGCTCGGCGAAATAAGGCGCCTGGCCGCTCTCGTGCAGAACCTGGTTGTAGAAGCGCTGCGTGGCCGCACGGTCTTCCTCCCACCACTGACGGATGCCGCCCATATCATGGGTAGAAGTGGTGCAGACAGAGAAATAGGGATATGCAGCCGTGTTGCCGAACTCGGTGTTCGGATCCTTTGGCATGCGCTGTATCTCAAGCGAGAGTATCTCAAGCTCGTGCATCACAGATGGCACGCAGTGGGGAATCATGCCAAGGTCTTCGGCGCACACCAGCATATCCGTCGCGCCCGTCAGCGGCGGCAGCTTCTGCATGGCCTTCTCATGCCAGAACGCATCGTGGCGGCGATAGAAGAAATCATTGTACAGGCGGTCGAAGCACCACTTTTCATAATCGTTGAGCGAGCGATAGACATAGCTATGCTGGGCCGAAATGCGCGGATGGTATTTGCCGCGTTCCACGGGATCCTCGATGAACAGCACATTGTCAATCAGCCCCATCAGGCCATCGCGAATGCGCTTCGACGCATCGTCGGCAGCCCCGGCAAAGAGGTCCGCCACCTTGCGCTGTGTGTCCACTTCGGACTTAAGTCTGTAGCGGCCATAACCTTCGGCCACGAGGTATTCGTTGCGCACGCGATCAGTCAGCTCGCCGAAGAAATCGCCGAGAAACCAATCCATGATGTAGGGGCGCGTGTGCAGATCGGGGTTTATCCGGAAGTCGTAGCCCGAGCACATCTCGTCGGATGTGAAAGGGAGCGCAGGGTTGAAGATGCCGAGCAAGCCGTGGATAGCATCCATCGGTATCTGCCAGATGCGGAAGAAGCCCAGCACGTGGTCGATGCGGTAGGCATCGAAATATTCGCTCATCTTGCTGAAGCGAGCCTTCCACCATGCGTAGCCGTCGCGAGCCATCACCTCCCAGTTGTAGGTCGGGAAGCCCCAGTTCTGTCCCAGCACGGAGAAATCGTCCGGCGGAGCGCCAGCCTGCGAGTCCATATTGAACAACTCGGGGCTCTGCCATGCGTCGGCGCTCGTGCGCGAGATGCCTATGGGAATGTCGCCTTTGATGGCCACGCCGCGCTCGCGGGCGTAGGCGGCCACATGGCGCATCTGCTTGTCAAGGTGATACTGCAGGTAGCACACATAGTCCATATCGGCGGCATTATCGGCGGCAAAGCGCTCGATGCGGGCGGCGTCATAGCGGTCGAAGCCGTCGGGCCACTGCGTGAAATCTGGCGTACCGAAGCGGTCGCGCAGCACGCAGAATGCCGCATAGGGCAGCAGCCAGCTGCGATTGGCCTCCAGGAAGGCCTTGTAGTCGGCGCTCGCAAGCGTGTCTGCGCCCTCCTGCGCGAAAATCTCATGGAAGAATGCGATTTTGCCCGCGTTCACACGCTCGTAGTCAATCAGCTCAAGCGCATTAAGTTCCTTGCCGAGGGCCTCGTAGTGGGCGCGGCGCTTCTTGTCGGCCAGCGTGCCCAGTTCCGACAGGCGAAGGTACATGGGATGCAGGGCGAAAGTAGAGTTGGCGTTGTAGGGATACGAGTCCATCCATGTATGCGTCATGGTGGTGTCGTTGATGGGAAGTATCTGCACAAAGCGCTGACCGGTGGCAGCAGCCCAGTCTATCATTTTCTTCAAGTCGTAGAAGTCGCCCACGCCGAAGTCGTCGTTGCTGCGCAACGCAAACACTGGAATGGCCACGCCCGCGCCCTTCCAGTGGAAAGGATTGCGCATGCGCAGTCCGGCCAGCACCGTGGCCTCACCGATGGCGGGATCGACACCCACCGTGCGGTTGGCACCACGCTCCCATGCCACCACATCGCCCGTGGCACTGTCGAGCACCACCAGCTTGAACTCGCTGGCGGCGGTGATGTCGCGGGCATCGACAAGCGCGCGCCACACCGGGTAGGCGGCATCGCTCATGCGCACGGCCTGCGCTGTGTCCCAGCCGCCAAGCGAGGGAGTGGAACCAGCTATCGCCAGCACCTGGCCGGGGGCCACCATCGGCGCCTCGACCTCGAAAAGAATCTTGCCTGCACGGGCCTCCACAGCGGGCGCGGGATTATGCCGCTTGCACACACACTGCGTGAACGCCGAGGCATAGAAAGGCTTGTCGTCGGGCATATCGCTCCAGCGATCCACCACCGCGCAGCAGTGCACCGCTCCGCCACACTCGAGCACATGGTCCTTGCCCCATTCACGGCGCACCGTGTGGCCGTCGCGTACCACAATATAATGGTACGCCACAGGCATTTCACCCTCGGGAATATCTATATGCAGTGTCCAGCGGTCGCCGTCGCCAGGCGTCATCGGCGCAGCGAAATTGTCGCGGCCGGCACCAAGCACCTGCGCGCTGCCGCACACTTTGAGGCACTCGCCCCACTGCGTATGGTAGTCAATATGCAAAGTGAGCATCATGGCAAAGAATCTTTTACGTTTTTTATGATATAATCTTTATTAAACAAAAGTAGAAAAAATCGCCGACATACCCTCTTATTTAATCTTTTTTAATAAAACAATCAGGCCAAAGCCACCTGCAGGGGACTTGACCTGATTGTTTTAGATGTGCCTGGCTTCAGCCGCACTTGCTGGTGCCGCAGGAAGTGCAGATAAGGCAGCCTTCCTGGTAGACGAGGGTCTCCTGACCGCACTTCGGACACTTCTGCCCGCTGGCCTGAGTGCCGTTGGGCAGATACTTCTTCAGTGCGCGCTCTACACCCATCTTCCATGTGTTGATACTCTGCGAGTCGAGTTCCAGACTGCCCACGAGTTTCAGCACCTGGTCCACAGGCATGCCGTAACGCAGCACGCCGGAGATAAGTTTGGCATAGTTCCAGTACTCGGGGTTGAATTTCTCGCTCAGACCCTCGATGGTGGTCTTGTAGCCGCGCTTGTTGATGAACTGGAAGTCGTAGCGCTTGTTTCCGTTTTCGTCCACGGCCTTGATGATTTTGCCGTGCGACACACTCTTCGGGCAGAATATGCCGTCCTCGTCGTCAGTCAGACCCGTGAATATCTCGTAGGGCTTGCCGTCGCGCAGGCCGATAAAAGCTATCCACTTCTCCTTATTATTCTGGAAGCGTACCACATCGGCCTCAAGCTCGATGGGGCGCTTGCCCACGTGCGGCACCTCGACCGCAGGCTTGGGAGCAGCCTTCTTCTCCATGGCCACGAGCACGCCCGAACGCGAGCCGTCACGATACACCGTGCATCCCTTGCACCCGGCATGCCAGGCCTCGAGATACAGGCGGTTGACGAGATCTTCGCTCACGTCCGACGGCAGATTGATGGTGACGCTGATGCTGTGGTCCACCCAGCGCTGGATGCGGCCCTGCATCTTCACCTTCTCAAGCCAGTCTATGTCGTTGCTTGTGGCGCCGGCGTAGGGCGAACGGGCCACTAAAGCGTCAAGTTCCTCCTGTGAGTAGTCGGAGCGCACCTCTATCCCTTGCACACGCATCCAGTCGATAAACTTAGGATGGTACACAATATACTCCTCAAAAGCATCGCCGCTCTCGTCCACATAGTCGACGCGCGCATCGGGGTCGTTGGCGTTGATTTTGCGGCGGCGCTTGTACACGGGCAGGAACACAGGCTCGATGCCGCTCGTGGTGCGCGTCATCAGGCTCGTCGTGCCCGTCGGGGCAATCGTCAGACACGCAATGTTGCGGCGGCCGTGCTTCACCATCTTCTCGTACATCTCGGGCGAAGCCTCGCGCAGGCGGTCGATGAAGGGATTGTTCTTCTCGCGCTCGGCGTCGAATATCTCAAAGGCGCCACGCTCTGCAGCCATGTCGACGCTCGAGCCGTAGGCGGCAAGCGCCAGCGCGCGGTGCACACTCTCACTGAAATCAGTGGCTTCAGGCGTGCCGTAGCGGTAGCCGAGAGCAGCCAGCATGTCGCCCTCGGCGGTGGTGCCCACGCCCGTGCGGCGTCCCTTGCCGGTCTTGGCCTTGATTTTCAGCCACAGATTACGCTCGGCGGCCTTCACCTCCTCGGTTTCTGGATCGGAGTCAATTTTTTCGAGAATCACATCGATTTTCTCCATTTCCAGATCGATGATATCGTCCATTATGCGCTGGGCCTTCGCCACATGCTCGCCGAAGAGGGCGAAGTCAAATTCGGCGTTCTCAGTGAAGGGATTCTTCACATAGCTGTAAAGGTTGATGGCCAGCAGGCGGCAGCTGTCGTAGGGGCACAGAGGGATTTCGCCGCATGGATTGGTGGAGATGGTGCGGAAGCCGAGGTCGGCATAGCAATCGGGCACACTCTCGCGGGTGATGGTGTCCCAGAACAGCACGCCCGGCTCGGCCGACTTCCAAGCATTGTGTATGATTTTTGCCCACAGGGCCTTGGCGTCAATATTCTTCTCCACAAGAGGCTCGCCGCCGGCGATGGGATATCGCTGCACATATTCCTCACCGCTTTCCACGGCGTGCATGAAATCGTCGTCGATGCGCACGCTCACATTGGCTCCCGTCACCTTGCCTTCCGTCATCTTGGCGTCGATAAAAGCCTCGCTGTCGGGATGCTTGATGCTCACGGTCATCATCAGCGCTCCACGACGTCCGTCCTGCGCCACCTCGCGGGTGCTGTTGGAGTAGCGCTCCATAAAAGGCACAAGGCCGGTGCTCGTCAGCGCCGAGTTCTTCACCGGCATACCCTTCGGGCGGATATGCGACAGGTCGTGCCCCACTCCGCCGCGGCGCTTCATCAGTTGCACCTGCTCCTCATCGATGCGTATCACGCCGCCATAGCTGTCGGGACGTCCGTCAAGACCGATCACGAAGCAGTTGCTGAGCGAACCCACCTGATAGCTGTTGCCGATGCCCGTCATGGGACTGCCCTGAGGCACGATATAGCGGAAATCCTTGAGCAGAGCGAATATCTCCGGTTCGCTCATAGCGTTGGGATACTTGGCCTCCACTCGCGCTATCTCGCCGGCGATGCGATGATGCATATCGTCGGGCGTAAGTTCAAATATGTGGCCGAACGAATCTTTAAGGGCATACTTGCTGGCCCATACCTGCGCGGCAAGCTCGTCGCCGCCGAAATATTCCAGAGTGGCAGCCTTGGCCTCCTCGTAGGTGTATGTCTTTTTGTCGAGCACGATTTCAGGGATATTTTAGTAGTTTTCCGGGTAAGAACGGGTTCATAAAATTAGCCGACTGCAAAGTTGCGAAAAACGCGCCGCTTTACCAAATTTTTCAACAAATAGATTTCCACATTTTTTCAACTTTTCCAAAACAAAATAGAAACGCGCTAAAATTCAGCGCGTTGCAGTTTTAACAGCATTAAATTGTTGACAAAAACCTCAACTGACACTACTCCATGATGCTTGCCTCAATGGCAAGCAGATCGTCGTTGAGCTGTTTCTCCAGCGGCATACGCTCCTCTATGTTCTTGCAGGCATACAGCACTGTGGCATGCGAGCGGCCCAGGCGGGCGCCGATGGCTGTGAACGGCATCTTGATGATTTTCTTCGCAAGATACATCACCACCTGCCGCGCATCGCTGATTTCGCGTTTGCGGCTCTTGGTAAAGATGAGATCAGGGTCAATGTCGTAGTATGTGCACACGGCATTGGTCACAATCTCAAAGTTAACCTGCTTGCGGTTGATGCGCACGGCGTTGGCTATCACGCTGCGCGCCAGGTCGAGCGACACGTCCACGTTCAGCACCGTGGCACGCCCGATCAGCGACACCACCACACCCTCCAGCTCTCGGATACTGTCGGTCACATTGGCGGCGATGCAGTCTATCACATCGCCGGAAAGTTCCAGCCCGTCCTGTTCGGCCTTGCGCTCGAGCACCTTGCGTCGCAGGTCCAGGTCGGGCATCTCGAGCTTCACACTCATGCCCCAGCGGAAGCGCGAAAGCAGGCGCGCTTCAAAACCCTCCATCTCTGCCGGCGAGCAGTCGCTCGACATGATTATCTGCTTGCCGTTCTGATGCAGATGATTGAATATGTGAAAGAACGTGTTCTGCGTTGCGGGTTTGTCGCGCAGGTCCTGGATATCATCTATGATGAGCGTGTCAATGCTCTGGTAGAAATGAAAAAAGCTGTTGGTAGTGCCCTTGGCCTCTGCCGTTGTGTACTGGCTTTGGAAAAGGCGCGCAGTCACGTACAGCACCTTCGCTCCGGGGTCGCGCTCCTTGATGCGTATGCCTATCGCCTGGATAAGGTGGGTCTTGCCCACGCCCGTCGGACCGAAGATAAACAGCGGGTTGAAAGTCTTTATCGACGGATCGTTGGCTATCGACTGTCCGATGCCCCACGCCACCTTGTTGCTCATGCTGCAGCAATAGTTCTCAAAGTTGTAGCGGGCATTGAGCTGCGGGTCGATGTCGCCCACGGGCTGCGCGACAAATGGATTGGCGGGCGCGCCCTTGGCGCCGGCGGTGAGGATTGTGGCCGAAGGCTCGGCCGAGCGCAGATTCACGGCCGAGCGAGGCTCGTCCTTCACCTGGTTGAAGTGATAGTAGAGTTTCACGCCCTGTCCGTACACGCGGCGGATAGCTGCGCCAAGCTGCGGCAGATAGCGCTCCTCAAGTTGCTCCACGAAGAATGCCGACGGCACCATGAGCGTCAGGCTCATGTCGTCGAAACCCAGCGAAGTCACGTCGCGAAACCACGCGTCGTACTGCGCAGGAGGAATATTGTCTTTGATTAGCTGACGACACTCCTCCCATAACTGTTGATGGTTCTTTGGCATCTTATTTGGCGGGAAGCTATATTTGCAAAGCAAATTTGACAATAATTTTTCAAAAAAACAAATGCATTATTATTTGGAAATGTCGAATATAATACAACGCTCTGACCATCAACCGACAAAAAGCGAGAGACGCGGCAAACGTCCCTCGCTTTTAACATTTCAACATCATCCGTGCCGGCGGCCCGTCTAAAGCAGTTTGATGTTGATATAGCGCTTCGGATTCTTCTTGATGTCGACAAACAGCGAGTCGAGACTCGACACCGTGCTGTTCAGATTGTTGTACAACGCAGGGTCCTTCATCAGCATCCCCAGTGAGCCATCGGGATTCTTCAGCTCTTCGCTGAGAGCCTGCAGATTGGCAATCGTTGCGGCAAGGTCGGCGCTGAGAGAATCCACCGGCAACTCGCGCAGCTGTGCTGTCAGCACGGCCACATCGCCGGTGATGCTGTCAAGGTTGGACGTGACGCTGCCCACATTACGTGCCACCGGCTGCAACTGCGCCATCAGCACAGACAGACGCGTCGTCGTTGCCTCAAGATTTCCGGTGATGGCATCAAGACGTTTCACCGAGGCCGTCAGCGCCGGGTCGCCGGTGATGGCATTGAGATTGGTCAGCAACGTGTCGATTTTCGGAAAAATGGCCTCGACCGTCGGCATCATGCCGCCCACGTTGGCCATCAGACCCTTGTCGGCCACGCCTTCGAGGCGGTCGCCCACGCTCTGCCAGCCGTCGCCCTCGCCGGGCTTCAGCACTATCGACGCCGTGCCCAGCAGGTCGGTGGTCAGCACGGCTTTGGTGCCCTGCGGCAGACGCAGCTTCTTTTCGAGACTCACCTCCACCATCACATGACCGGGATTGTCAAACTCATAGTTTATCTCTCTCACCTGCCCCACCTTGAAGCCGTTGAGCGTCACAGGCGCCGAAATCGCAAGACCCTCCACGTTGGTATATTCCACATAATAGTAGTTGGAGGCCTTGAACACATTCACGCCCTTGAGAAAGTCAATTCCAAAGAAAAGAACGGCCAGGGCCAATATCACAAGCCCGCCTATCGTCAGTTCTTTTTTCAATACCTTGTTCATATAGCATCTGTTTTATATACGTTTTCCGTCCCGCAGCTTGATAATAAACGCTTCGGGATACTTTTTCCGCACAGCAGCAAGCCGCTTCCGTGCCTTCGACAGCGACGGGAATGTGCCGGAATAGTACTTGTACACCCCGCCCTCATAATAAAAAGCAGCATCCTCAACGCCGGCAAGACGCTTGTCGCCGGCGGCAAGCTGCGTGCCCGAGGTCATGAACTGCACATGATAAGTAGGCTTCGACTCCGACGCCTCCTTCCCGGATTCTTGCGCCTGCCCCTCACCCGCAGCGGAAGCCACAGAAGCCGCTTGCGACGACGCAGCCGCGCCACGGCGGTGGTGCGTGTAATAGGCCGAAATAGCATTGGCCAGAGCACGGGCACATTTCTCACGACCGCTTTCCGAGTTCAGAAACTGCTCCATCTGCGGATTGCAGATAAAGTCCAGCTCCACAAGCACCGACGGCATGGCCGCCGCCCACAGCACCCAGAAACCGGCCTGCCGCACGCTTTTGTCGGCACGCCCGGCCGTGGTGATGAGCTCATGCTGCATCCCGGAGGCAAGCTCGAGGCTGTTGGTCACATGGCTGTTCTGGTTCAGTTCAAACATTATGTAGCTCTCCGACGAGTTAGGGTCAAAGCCGTGATACTTCGTCGAATAGTCAGGTTCAAGCTCCATCACGGCATTCTCGCGCATTGCCACGTTCAGATTGTTGTCGCTCTTATGCAGCCCCAGCGTGTACACGCTCGCACCCTTCACCGTCGTGCGGTTGCGCGCACGCTTGTCTATGCTGTTCACATGAATCGACACAAAAAGGTCGCCATGCGCGGCGTTTGCCACATCGGCGCGCTGTTGCAACGTCAGATAGCGGTCGCTGTCGCGGGTATAGACCTGCTTTATCTCCGGATGCTCTTTCGCAAGGATTTTGCCAAGCCGCTTCGCCACATCAAGCACAATGGTCTTCTCATTGGTGAGTTTGCCCACGCAGCCGTAATCCTTGCCGCCATGACCGGGATCAAGCACGATTGTGAATGGCTTTTCATCGCTTTTTACGGCAGCGCTCGCCACCGCGGCACACGCCACAGCGACAAAAAACAACAGCGCACGGATGAATCTGCATTCAAACATGCTGCAAAAATACGCAAAACTTTGCTCTTATTGCCACATACGGCACGCTTTTTTTGACCCGATAAGACAAAACTACTAAATTTTGAGCCGGTACGACAATAATTAGACCCCGTTCCTTAGCGCTTTTTTATGCAAATGTCTGTGATGATAAAATCAAGAATGGAATCCGACGACGCAGCCAATCCGCCCACCGCATTGTCGGCGCCGGCTATATCCATGGCGTGCATGCAGTCGAGTGCGAAACCTTCAAGCATCGAGCAGCGTTCCGGGTCGAACACACCCGCCTCGATGCCCTCGCCAAGCAGTGTGTGCAGCAAAGCACGCGCACGGTCACGCATGATGCGACGCACCTGGCTGATGCGGCGCAGGTCGGGCTTGAAAAGAGCGCGCAGCGACGCCGCAGCCGAGTTCTGCTTGCGGCGCTGAACCAGGCGCACCGACAGAAATTCGCGCAGCCGATCCTCCACAGGCCCCTCGGCGGCAACAATCGCACCGAGGCGTTCAAGCAGGCCGTCGGCTTCGCTCTGGAGCACAGCCGAGTACACCTCGCGTTTGTTGCGAAAATAGGTGTATATCGTGCGGCGTCCGCGATCACTCGCATTCGCTATGTCGCCCATAGTAGTGGCGTCAACGCCCTTGCGGCTAAACAGTTGGCTTGCCACTGCTATAAGTTGTTCGCGCGTATTCTGCATCATCTTCGCTATTTTTGCCGCGAAGTTAGTTATTTTTTTGCAGTATTTTTGTATTTTTGCTTCATAATTACACATATAATGGATTTTGTCATGGCCGCAACGCCCAAAACCAACGCCGCCCGCCTACTCAAAGCGGCCGGAATATCTTTCGAACTTGTACCCTACACCGTCGACCCCGACAATCTGGCCGCCGACCACGTCGCTGAAGAACTCGGAGAAGACATCAACCGCGTGTTCAAGACTCTCGTGCTCAAAGGCGAACGATGCGGCCACTTCGTCTGTGTCATCCCCGGCAACTGCGAGGTCGACCTCAAAAAAGCCGCAAAAGCTGCCGGCGACAAGAAGGCCGACCTCATACACATGAAGGACCTTCTCGCCGTCACCGGCTACATCCGCGGCGGATGCTCGCCCGTGGGAATGAAAAAGCCCTTCCCCACATTTTTCCACACTACAGCCGCCGACTTCGACACCATCTACGTCAGCGCAGGAGTGCGAGGCCTGCAACTGGCCATCGCTCCCGCCGACCTTATATCATATGTAGGCGCCACCGTAACCGATCTCGTCCGATGAACACCTTTGGCCATCTTCTGCGCCTTACATCATTCGGCGAAAGCCATGGTCCGGCCATAGGCGGAGTGCTCGACGGCATGCCCGCGGGCCTGCGCATCGACCTCGACGCCGTGCAGGCCGAGCTTGACCGACGACGCCCTGGCTCCGGAGCTGCCGGCACCTCAGCCCGCCGGGAATCCGACACGCTCACCGTACTCTCCGGGCTTCTCGACGGTCTCACCACCGGCGCGCCCATAGCATTCACCATCGCCAACACCGACGCCCGCAGCTCCGACTACGACGCCATGCGCCACGTCATGCGCCCGGGCCATGCCGACGCCGCCTACATGCTGAAATATGGCGGCATCCGCGACCACCGTGGCGGCGGACGCGCCAGCGCACGGCTCACGGCTGTGGTCGTGGCGGCAGGCGCCATCGCCCGACAGTTCATCGCCACCGCCGGCATTGCTGTCAGCGCCCGCGCGACCGAAATCGGCGGCGCCACATCCCCCGCCGCCATGGAACTGCTTATGAAGCAGGCACGCGCTTGTGGCGACACCCTCGGAGGCATCGTCGAGTGCACCGCCACAGGCGTGCCCGCCGGACTGGGCGAACCGCTCTTCGGCAAGCTCCAGGCCATGCTCGCTGCCGCCATGATGAGCATCAACGCCGCCAAAGGCTTTGACTACGGCGACGGCTTCGCAGCCGCACGCATGCGCGGCTCCGAATCCATCGACACCCCGCAGGCTCTTGACTCAGCCCTCCGCAGCACCACCAACCACGCCGGCGGCATCCTCGGCGGCATCTCTATCGGCGCCGACATCACCATGCGTGTGGCTTTCAAGCCCATAGCCACCATGATGCGCACGCTGCCCGCAATCGCCGACGACGGCACCACCTGCACGCTGATCCCGCACGGCCGACACGACGTCTGCGCTGTGCCCCGCGCCGTACCCGTCGTCGAGGCCATGGCCTGCCTCACCTTGGGCGATGCACTCCTTCTCGCCCGTGCGTCCACATTATAGAATAATTTAATCTGTATAGCCCGAATGAAATTCAAGTATATAGCCGCATTCATCACCGCCGCCGCCATGCTCTGCTCCTGCGGCGGAAACGCCGGCAAAACGGCCGGACACACCGCCGCCGGCGACACCCTCACGCAACAGGCCTCCCTGCTCACCATGGTGCGCCACGAAGACTACACAGAAGTACTCGTCCGCGACCCGTGGCAGGGCAAAAACACCCTGCTCGCCCACCTCTTTCTCGTGCCACGCGCCAATGCCGCCACTTTCGACGCTCCGCCCGGTAGCACCGTTGTGCCTGTGCCTGTGGAGCGCTCTGTGGTGTTCTCATCGGTGCACACATCGCCGCTTTTCGAAATCGGAGCCGGCGAGGCACTCACAGGCGTGGCCGACGGACAATACTTCTCCGAAAACGACACCGTGCGCGCGCTATTGGCGTCGGGCCATCTTGCCGACGTCGGCGCGTCATCTTCGCCATCGGTCGAGCAGATTCTCGCACTTGAAGCCGAGGCCGTGCTTCTCTCGCCCATGCAGGGCAGCGACCATAGTGTCCTGAGCCGCTCGGGAATAGCCGTCATCCCCATGGCCGACTATATGGAAAACACCCCGCTCGGCCGCGCCGAGTGGATACGCCTGATTGGCGCGCTTTACGGCCACGAAGTCGAGGCCGACCGCCTTTACGCAGGCGTAGCCACCGACTACCGACGGCTATGCGACGCCGTAAAAGACCTTCCCCGCCCGCGCGTACTCACCGAAAACCTCACTTCCGGCGTGTGGTACGTTCCCGCCGGCGACAGCTACATGGCGCGCATGCTCGCCGACGCGGGAGCAGACTATCCCTGGGCCGCTGCGCCGGGCAAGGGCTCGCTCTCGCTCGATGCCGCAGCCGTGCTCGACAAGGCCGCCGACGCCGACTTCTGGCTCATGCGCACATTTGGTCCGGCTCCCACGCCGGCTGCATTGACCAAGGATAACCCCGCCGCCGCCCACATAAAAGCATTCGCCAAGGGCAACATCTTCGTGTGCGACTCCTCCGTCAAACCCATCTTCAACGACATTGCATTCCACCCCGAGCGCATCCTCGCCGACTTTGTGGCCATCTTCCATCCCGAAGCCGTGCCGGATAAAGCCCCGGTCTACTACGAGAAGCTATGAACATCCGCCGCCCCGCCACGCTGCTCGTAGCCTCCGCCCTCATCATCGCGCTATTCCCGGCATGCCTGCTGGCCGGATCGGTCGACATCCCCGCGGCCGACGTATGGAGGGCACTCACCGGCGACGCCACCGGGCGTCCCGTGTGGGGTGTCATAGTCCGCGACATCCGCGTGCCCATGGCCGTGTGCGCCGCTCTCAGCGGCATGGCCCTGGCCATCAGCGGACTTCTCATGCAGACTCTCTTCCACAATCCTCTCGCCGGTCCGTCAATCATGGGCATATCCTCCGGCTCCTCCCTCGGTGTGGCTCTCGTGGTGCTCGCAGGCATCGGAGGTGGTGCGGCCATCGGCGCCGCCACCCTCGTGGGAGCGCTCGCCGGAGCGCTCGCCATCATGACACTGCTGCTCGCCATGAGCGTGCGAGTGCGCTCGGCAGCCATGCTGCTCATCGTGGGCGTGCTCATCGGCTACCTCAGCTCATCGGCCATATCGCTGCTCAATTTCTTCGCTCCGCAGCAGAGTGTCCATGCCTTCGTGCTCTGGGGGCTCGGCAACTTCACAAGCGTCACACCGGCTCAGCTGCCACTGTTCGCGGCCCTCTCCCTGCTGTTCTCGGCTCTCTCGGCCTTCTACATCAAGGCCCTCGACGCCCTGCTGCTGGGCGAGCGCTACGCCGCCAACTCCGGCGTCAGCCTCCCTCGCGTGCGAAGGGGCATCATGTTCGTAAGCGGCGCCCTCACGGCTATCGTCACCGCCTGGTGCGGCCCGATTGCGTTCATAGGCCTGGCCGTACCCCACATTGCCCGACTCGCCCTCGGCACATCACGCCATGCATGGCTACTGCCGGCCACAGCCCTCGCAGGCGCCGCCACAGGGCTGCTCACTGCCCTGCTCAGCGTCCTGCCATCGGCATGGGGCATACTCCCCGTCAACGCCATCACGCCGCTGCTCGGCGTGCCCGTGATACTATATATAATATTAAACGGACGAAAAATAGCTTACTTCAACTGATGCTCGAACTACGCAACCTGACGGTAGGCTACGACGGCCACGCCATCCTAAGCCCCGTCGACCTCACACTTTCCGGCGGCATTGCCGTGCTCATCGGCGCCAACGGCTGCGGCAAGTCGACACTGCTGCGCACCATCGCGGCTACGCAGCTCCCGGTCGAAGGCCACGTCATAATCGACGGCTGCGACATGCACGCCACACCCCTGCGCCGCACGGCCCGCATGATGAGCATGGTGTTCACCGACCGCACCATCGCCGGCGACCTCACCGTGGGCGAAGTCGCAGCCCTCGGCCGCACGCCTTACACCAACGTGTTCGGACGCCTCGGCGCCGACGACCGGGCTATCGTCTCCGACGCCCTCCGCGCAGTAGGCATTGACGGCATGAGCAACCGCAAACTCGCCACCCTCAGCGACGGCGAACGCCAGAAAGCAATGATAGCCCGCGCCCTCGCGCAGTCGACGCCACTGATTATAATGGACGAGCCCACCTCATTCCTTGACGCCGCCAGCCGCATCGACACCATGCACCTGCTCCGGAGCCTGCGCGACGACCACGGCAAGACCATCATACTCTCCACCCACGACATCGCCCCGGCCCTCGCCGTGGCCGACACTCTCTGGGTGGTCGACCGCACCACACGCACCCTCGTCCACGGCTCACGAGACACCGTTCTTGCCTCCGGCGTCATGGACCGCGTTTTCTCCTCCCCATCCGTACGCTTCTCCCCCTCAGCCCTCGACTACCGCTAATACTTCCCCTGCAAAAACATTTGCATCAAAGCTACTTTGCCACACTCACCCTCACCTTCTTACCTTTCAATTTCTTATCCTTGATTTCCTCAAGCAGCGCTTTGACGCACTCCCGAGGCACAGCCACATACGCGAACCTGTCTCTAAGGTCGATTTTGCCGATTGCCGCAGCAGGCAATCCGCCCTGCTGGCAGAGATAGCCCACAATGTCGCCGCGCGAGATTTTATCCTTCTTGCCGGCGTCGAAAAACAGCGTCACCGTCGTCGATGCCGCAGGCCGGCCCTCCACAGGTACAGGCACATAGTCGCCATCCGTCGCCACATATTCCGGCACAGTCTCCTTCTCGTTCTCTATCACATATACACGCCCGTCGGCACCCATGCGGCCCGTACGCCCGTTACGATGCGTCCATGCCTCCGGCGTCGACGGCAGATGGTAGTGCACCACAGCGTTCACGTCGTCAATATCCAGGCCGCGCGAACCCAAGTCGGTAGCCACCAGCATCGGTGTAGTGCCATTGTTGAAGCGCACGATAGCCTTGTCGCGGTCTATCTGGTCCAGACCGCCGTGGTACAGTCCCGCCGGCAACCCTGCAGACTTCATCGCCGCGAACACCCGCTCGGCGGCATCGCGATAGTTCACAAACACTATCACCCTCTGACCCTGCATCGACCGCAGCAGCGCCTCCAGCGTGTCCAGCTTGTCGGGATTCACCGACACCACGCGCAGTGCGCGCACATCGCCGCGAGTCTCAGCCGGCGCAGCTTCGCCACGGAAATCGACCACAGCCGCCCCGCCCAGATCCACAAAATCCGGCAGTTCCTCCGGCTCCGTGGCCGACGTCAGTACCACGAGGCTCAGTCCGCGCATGCGCCGCACAATGCGGCTCATCTCATCTTGAAATCCAAGCTCCAGCGACTTGTCGTACTCGTCGAGCACAAGCGCCCGCGCCGTAGCCACATCGACACGCCCGCGCTGAATGTGGTCCAGCAGTCGACCAGGCGTCGCCACCACGATGTCCGGAGCCACCGACAGCGTCGCCTTCTCCTCGGCCACAGAATGGCCGCCATAGAGCGCCGACACCTTCAGTCCCGTGGCAATGCGCCGAAGCACCTCCGCAGTCTGTATCACAAGCTCACGCGAGGGCGCAATCACCACCCCCTGCACGCGTCCGCAAGGCTTGCCCACTGCCCGCAGCAGCTGCAGCGCGAAGCCCACAGTCTTGCCCGACCCCGTAGGAGCCAGCAGCACAATATGTTTCGACGACGTTTTCTCCATCGCCTTCTGCATCGCGTTCAATCGCTCTATTCCCAGCCGCTCGCGCACGCTGTCCACAATCTCTTTCCTGTTCATATCAAAAACCATTCATTATAAATCCCACACCCCTCACCGTAAAGCCCCATGAAGCGCTAACAAGCAGTCCGGTGGGGCGACGAAGGCACCCGCGCAGTCTCTGGAACGGTTCGGCGGCGTTCCCGCCGCCGAACACACCTACACGCTGGCCGGTGAAGCGGCGACGTCTACGTCGCCGTAGGCCTTACAGACTCTTCTTCACCAACTCGTCAAACTTGCTTGCCGGCAGCAGATCGTTCGTGCCCACAAAACGCTCCGACGTACCGTCGGGACGCAGGAACACCACCGTAGGCACAGCCTCCACGCCGAAAGCCTGAGCCGTCTCCGTGCACTTGTCGATATCCACCGACACAAAGCGCACCTTGCCCTCGTAGGTCTTCGCCGCGGCCTCAAACACAGGTGCAAGCATGCGGCACGGACCACACCATGTAGCGTTGAAATCCAGGATAGTCAGTTCCGTCACCTTCGTGCCGGGGCGATAGGCATTGTCGTCGCTCAGATCCACCACGCCACCTTTTGCGGCCTCGATGGCATCGTTCACTTCAGCCACTGTTTCCTTGGCCGCATCAGCAGTAGCCTCTGCCGATACCTCCATAGCGTCCTTCGCCGTCTGCGCGGCCTCTTGAGTCTTGGCGCACGATGCCGCGCCCATCACAGCCGCAGCAGCCATCGCCATCACAAAAATCTTTTTCATAACTGTAATTGATTATTTCTAAATTACTTAACTTAAACCATTCGGGGGCACAGCTCGCGTAGCGCCGTCGGCGCAATGCGTCCTGTGTCCCCGATGTTCGATTTAGATTCTTAGGTCGTCGGTCTCTTAAAGAGCACCAGCCAGAGCGGCGTTGGTCTTGCGCACAGCCTCTGCGCTCTTCTCGAAGAGAGCCTTCTCCTCGTCGGTGAGCTTGAACTCAACCACCTTCTCGATACCCTTGCGGCCAAGCACACAGGGCACACCGATGCAGATGTCGTTCTGGCCGTATTCGCCTTCCAGCAGAGCCGAGCACGAAATCATCTTCTTCTCGTCGTGCAGGATAGCCTCCACCAGCTGCGCTGCAGCTGCACCGGGAGCATACCATGCGCTTGTGCCAAGCAGCTTCGTCAGCGTAGCACCGCCTACCATCGTGTCGGCTGCCACCTTTTCCAGGGTCTCCTGGCTCAGAAGCTCCGTTGCGGGCAGACCGCGGTGTGCGGCGTAGCGCACCAGAGGAATCATCGTCGTGTCGCCGTGACCGCCGATCACGATGCCTTCAACCTCAGTGATGTTCACGCCGAGAGCAAGGCTCAGGAAATAGCGGAAACGTGCGCTGTCGAGGGCGCCGCCCATGCCGATGATGCGTTCCTTGGGCAGGCCGCTCGTCTTGTGGATAAGATATGTCATGGTGTCCATGGGGTTCGACACGCAGATCACGATTGCGTTGGGCGAGTGCTTCAGCACATTGTCCATAACGCTCTTCACGATGCCTGCGTTGACGCCGATCAGCTCCTCGCGGGTCATGCCGGGCTTGCGGGGGATACCCGACGTGATCACAACCACGTCGCTGCCCTCGGTCTTGGCATAGTCGTTGGTCACACCCGTCAGACGGGTGTTGATGCCGAGGATGCTGGCCGTCTGCATGATGTCCATAGCCTTGCCTTCCGACACACCTTCCTTGATGTCGAGAAGAACCACCTCATCGGCCACCTGGTTTGTTACGAGCACATTAGCACATGTTGCGCCTACGTTGCCGGCGCCTACTACTGTTACTTTAGACATATTATTTTGTTTAAAAACCTTTTTTTGGTTATGATATTTTCTGTCCAACCAAACGCCGGGCCGCCTACCTTGGATCAGACCACATCGCTTAGTCACCGCAAATTTAATCATTTTTTTTCTCAACACCAATATTTTTACAAACAAAACAATTCCTTAACTTTGTAGCGCAAAAAAACACCATGCCCCCATGAAAACGCTTGCCATCATCGCTGCCGTCCTCTCCCTCTTCGCTGCAGCAGGAGCCGTATTCCTCCACGCACGCACCTATGTGGAACCGTGGTTGCCGGTCGCCATCGCAGCAGCGCTCGCAGCCTCTATCGCCATACTCACCTCACGCCGCCGCCCTCTGCGCGCGCTCCTCGTGTTCCTCGCAGTCACAGCCGTCGCCGACTTCACCCTCCTCACCCTCAACTACACCCTCGCCCCCGACCACACCGACACACCCGTCACAGCCACCATAGTGGCCCGAAACGTGCGCACATCCCACCCCACACGCCGGATCGGACGCGGACGCTACGTCCGCGACACCTCACGCAAAACCTACCACTACGAGTACACGCTCCGCTTGCCCGACGGACACACCGTCACACGCGCCACCAACCCCGAAGGCTACCGCCGCCTCCGCATCGGACGCCACGAAACAGTCCACCTGCGCCGCGGCCCCCTCGGATGGACAGTAATACGATAATTTCACACACTCTTATCCCAAATACGATTTATATTCGTATCTTTGCACAAAACACCATGTAATGAAAGAAATCGACAAATATATCATCCGCGACATCCTCGACGAGATGCACATCGCATCAAGCATCGACAATGACGGCGACCTCCTCATCATCCAGCAGGCCGACCAGGACTTTGTCTACGACGTATTCATCTCAATACTCGTCAACAACAACCGACTCACATTCCTCGCCGAAGCTGAAGGCTACGAGCCCGCAGGCGACCTCTACATGCTTGCCAACCGCCACAACATACGCCGCCACCTCCCCACTGCCATTGTGCGCAACAACCAGATACGCATGGAATACTCCTACCTCCTCGACGAAGAAGTCAGCCGCGACTACGTCCGCGAAAACTGCATAGGCATGACACTCAGCGCCATCTGGCACGGATTCCTGAACCTCGAACGCGACGACGAAAAATAATCCCCTGCCCTATCAAAAGCCCCCTCTTCAGTTTCACCCTTCTGCAGGCCGACACCACCACTGCCGCCCTGCGCGCCTGCCGCGACGTGCCACGCATCCGCGCCCTCTGCGCAGCTTGCCCCATGCACGCCGCCTCATGGCTGTGCCCGCCACTCTCCCCCGATATTGAGCGTCGCATCGACGCCCTCCCCGACGTCCGCATCCTCGCTCTCAAAATCACCCCACACAACCCGACGCCCAAACCTCCAGCATCCCCACGGAGCGGCGATCTCGGCACCCTGGCCATGGCCGAAGGCCGCGCCATCCTCGAGCCCATGCTCCTGCGCCTCGAACAAGAACTCGACGGCCACGCCTGTGGCCTCAGCGGACGCTGCCCCTATTGCCCCGGCCTCCCCTGCGCGCGCACCCTCGGCGAGCCATGCCGCCACCCCGACCTCGCACGCCCCTCGCTTGAAGCCCTCGGCTACGACGTCACAGCTATAGCCGCCGACATCCTCGGCAGCCCCATCCTATGGGCCCGCGACGGCAGCCCGCCGCCCTACTACACCCTCGTCACCGCCCTCTTTCACTGAACCTACAGCCGGTGGAGCGGGCACATCTATCTCGCCGATTTCACGACGCAACATTTATTTTCATACTTTTGCGTAAGACACAAAAAACTCTACCAATGGGAATGATTGAACTTGGTCCGCGACACGAATTAAAAAAACTCTACAACAAACCGGCCAACAGAAGATTAAAATACTGCGCGATAGTTGCTATATCAATCACTATAGCCCTTATGTTGGCCATGTTGATTTGGATGGAGCACTTGTCCTATCGGCAGTTACAGCTCATGAAAGGTTCCGCCGGCCTGTTCGCAATTATTTTCGCCGTTCTTTATGCCGCACTTGTCTATCGCGTATATCGAGAATACATCACAAAAAAGTGATAAACCCCTATAGGACTATTTATATTCATTAAGACCCCGAAACCTCTTGTCGTTCAGTTTCATCGCTTGCCTCCCTTAAGTCAGCACAAAAACGATAGACTTTGCGCATAGATTAAAGAAGAGAGAAGTCCACAAAAAGGCCCCGGCAGCGCAACCGCAGCCGGGGCAATTACAATCTAAGCCTTAGACCTCAGACAGGGGGGCAATCACTTCCCGTACGAAGGGTCGTAAATGGTGTTGAGCACATGGGCCAGGCGCAGGCCGCCGCGCAGCAACTGCTGCTCGATGGTTGGCGTCCAGTATGCTATCTGATTGTAGCTCACATTGATACCCGCAGGGAAGAAAGCATACACATCGCGGGTGATTTTCAGAGTCTCGCGCGCCCAGTCGTCCACCGTGCCCTGGACCACCAATGCTTCCTCGGCCTCGTTCAAGCGGTCAATCTGCTGCTGCCACTCAGTGTAGCTCCACTTGTGGGCGCTCTCCACCAGATCGCTGTCCCAGATGCCGTGCAGATTGCGGTCGCGATTGAAGTATTTCACCTTCACACGGTTGCCGCCCAGATCGGTCGCACGGCCCATATGCATGGGCTGGTGCATGTCGCCCATCACATGGATGAGAATCTTCAGCGCCAGAGCAGCCTCGGCCTTACTCGTGGATGCGTCCGAAAGCTTCTCCACCTGGGCTTTGATAGCCGTTATCGCATCGCCCGCAGGATTAGCCGGCATGCTCTCGTAGGTCTGGTCGGCGTCCACGTTTTTGTAGTGCCAGGTCTTGGAGTAGGCATACTCCGGAGTGTGGCTCGCATTGTCAAGCCAGTTCGCCCAATACACCGGCGATTTGCCGTCCAGGATGGAATCCACCGCCGCCTTGGTCGCGGGGGTAAGGTGGTTTTCTGCGATGAACGCTACTGTGTCGTGGCCTTTCTGACCCCAACCGAAGGCGGAGATGCTCACGCCTGCCGAAAAAAGCAAATATAATGCAAGTCTCATGATAAAAATGTAAATATAGTGCTATTTTAATTGACTGAATTGTTTGCGGCCGCGCAGGTAATAGTCCACGATAATATTGCGGCGACAGTCGCGGCGCTCACGCAGCAAATTCCTGGACGGATGCGTGTTATAGCAGGCTGCCATCTTCCGGAAGTCGCGATGCGCGCGCCACACTGCCTTTGCATTGGCAAAATCGCCGGACACGACAAAACGTGCCCACGCCACCGTGTCAAGCAACCGACGCCGCAACAGCGCTCCGCAGCGCACATTGCGTGGCAGGTTCTTGCTGAGCATCAGCAGGTTATTTCGAAAATTCAAATATGTTTTCTTGGGATTTCCCGCAGGCAGCGACCCGCCGCCAAGATGCTCCACCACAGCTTCCGGCACAACAACAACACGCTGACCGTCAAGCAGTATGCGCCAGCAAAGGTCAATTTCTTCCATATGTGCGAAAAATGCTGCGTCGAGCCCGCCGAGCCGCAGATACAGTTCCGTACGCACCATAAGTGCCGCGCCGCTTGCCCAAAACACATCTATTGCACTGTCATATTGCCCTTTATCTTCCTCGCAGCTGTCAAAAATGCGCCCGCGGCAGTAGGGAAAACCATTGCGGTCGATGAATCCGCCGCACGCGCCGGCATACTCGAAGTATGTCGGATTGTTGTAACTCAATATCTTTGGCTGACAAGCCCCCGTGTCTGCATCCTCGTCCATATAGCGAACCATAGGCACGAGCCACCCCTGCCGCACCGCCACATCGCTGTTTAGCAGCACGGTATATTCATAACCTGTCTCAGCAAGAGCCTTGTTGTATCCGGCCGCGAAACCAAGGTTCTTGGCGAACTTAAGCACCTTGACATCAGCAAATTCCGTCGCGAGCACCTCAAGAGAGTTGTCGGTGCTGCCGTTGTCGGCCACAATCACATCGGCAAGCGCCGGGTCTGTCCCAGCCACCACGGACGGCAGGAACCGACGCAGAAGCTCAGCGCCGTTCCAATTGAGTATGATTACTGCTACCTTTTTCATTTTCAATCAGTCGACATATTCACAGGATTCTTCCACCGCTTGTGCGTCCACAGCCACATAGACGGCTGACGCTCAATTGTCTGCTGCAACAAACGGGCATACTCGGCCGTAACCCTGCCCTGCTTTTCTGCAGCAGCAGAGGGAGCAACAAGTTTACAGTCAATCACATAATAACCGCGGCGTTCACGACGCATGTCCCAATATATCACCGCAGTGTCGAGTTTGCGGGCCACTGTCTCCGTGCCGGTTATCATCGCCGTCGGATGGTTCAGAAACATCAGCACCTGTGTCGGGTCGCCATGGCTCGGCTTTTGGTCGCTCATGAAACCGGTAATGAAGCGTTTTCCGCTGCGCCTCAAGCGTATAAGTTCCCTGAACACGGTGGCTTTAGGATAGGCCGACGCGCCGAAACGCGTGCGGATTTCAAGCATCATGGCATCGAAAAGCTTCTCCTTCAGCGGACGATATACAAAGCCGTAGTCGGCTTCGCTGCCGCTGCGCGTGCGAGTGTTAAGCGCCACTGACGTAGCCCATTCCCAATTGCCGCAGTGCGAGAAATAAGCCACTATGTCGCGGCCTTCGCCAAACAAGCGGTCAATAAGCTCCACATTCTCAAAACGCATGCGGCGGCGCATCTCATCGGCGCTGATATGCAACATCTTGACGCTCTCCACGGCGTTGTCGGCAAAGTGGCGGTAGAAACCACGCTCTATGCGCCGAAGCTCGCTCCGCGACTTATCGGGAAAAGAAGCGGCAAGATTGGCACGCACCGTGCGCAGGCGGTAGCGCACTACATATCGAAGCAACAGATAGCCGATGTCACTGAACGCGTACAGCACACCCATAGGCAGCCGTGCCGCGCCACGCATCGTCCACTCCAACAATCTGAAACCAGCGGTCATACAAGTTGGCAGTGCTTAAACAATTCATCCTCGGCGCTCAGTCCGGCGAGACGCACAGGCACTATGCGGTTGTCAAGCTCGGCAGGAGCGTCAAGCTCCACGCGCAGATAATTGTCGGTGAATCCCGACATCCTGTGGCCCGGTCGCGGATGCTCCATCAGCACAGGACGCACAGTATCTTCAAACGGCTTGGCAAAAGCCTTGTACAGTCGCTCGCTCACACCCAGCATCACGCGTGTGCGACGGTGTTTATCCTCTTGACTGACAACATGCTCTATTTCCAGAGCACGCGTGCCGGGGCGCTCGCTGTATGTGAACACATGCAGCCGCGACACTGGCAGCGAAGCCACAAAATCGCGCGAACGCTCAAAGCGTTCCTCCGTCTCGCCTCGGGCACCGACAATGAGATCCACACCGATAAACGCATGTGGCATAGCGGATTTGATTCTTTCCATCTTTTGGCGGAACAGCGCCGTGTCGTAGTGGCGGCGCATCAGCGCCAGCACCTCGTCGTCGCCGTTCTGCAGCGGCACATGAAAGTGTGGCATAAAGCGCTTGGAGGCTGCCACAAAGTCGATTATCTCGTCGGTCAGCAAGTTGGGCTCAATGCTGGAAATGCGATATCGCTCTATGCCATCCACCTCGTCGAGGGCGCGGCAAAGGTCCAGAAAGCAGTCGTCGCGCCCCTTGCCGAAGTCGCCGATGTTCACTCCCGTAATCACAATCTCCTTACCACCCTCCTCGGCGGCGGCGCGTGCCTGGGCCACGATGTCGTCGATGCTGCCGGAGCGCGATCGTCCGCGGGCAGCCGGGATGGTACAGTAACTGCACCAGTAGTCGCAGCCATCCTGCACCTTAAGGAAATAGCGCGTGCGGTCACCTCGCGAGCACGACGGCGAGAAGACGCGGATATCGCGTGCGGGGCGCACAAATGTGCGCGGCTCATGGTCGGCACACCAGGTGTCCACAAATCCCGCAATGTCGAGTTTGCGGTCTATTCCTGCCACTATCTGCACGCCGGGCAGCGCTGCCACTTCGTCGCTCTTGAGCTGCGCGTAGCAGCCAGTCACGATGATGGCGGCTTCGGGATGGCGGCGATGCAGCGAGCGTATGGTCTGACGGCATTTCTTGTCGGCGAGTTCGGTGACGCTGCATGTGTTCACCACTATGAAATCCGGCTCCTCGCCTGCCGTGCAGCGCCGTACGCCATGCTCCGAGAGCATGGTGGCGACGGTGGAGGTCTCTGCAAAATTCAGTTTGCAGCCGAAAGTGTGGAACAGCGCCGTTCGTGTGCCGAAAGTCGTATTGTCAATCATTCTTCTCGATAGTTGTTTATTATGGCGGCTATCTCGCGCGCATCGGCCTCGGAAGTGCATGCCGAGACCGGCAGGCACAGCAGCGTGGCGGCCTGTCGCTCCGTGGCGGGAGCCGACACTCCGGCCATAGCCTCGGCATAGCAAGGCTGTTTATAGGGCGGCACGGGATAATTGATGTCGGTGCCTACGCCGTTGGCCGTGAGATATTCGCGGAAGGCGTCGCGGCGACGCGTGCACACTACGAACTGATGCCACACACACTCGCGCCCGGCTGCTGCAGGCAGTTCTACCAGCGGATTCTTTATCTCGGCGAGGTACACACCCGCCACGCGGCGACGCGCGTCGCTGACGGCATCCACGTGGGGCAGCTTGGCGCTCAGTACCGCTGCCTGCACAGGGTCAAGGCGACAGTTGAAGCCGGCATATATGTTGTGGTATCGGCGGTCGCTGCCGTAGTTGGCAAGCGCGCGCACCGCGGCGGCCAGTTCGGCATCGTCGGTGGTGACAGCGCCTGCGTCGCCCAGCGCGCCGATATTTTTAGTCGGATAGAAGCTGAATGCCGCAGCATGGCCGAGGGCACCCGTGCGGCACGAACGGCCGGCAAGACCTGGCGTGCCGCCCTCTGCGCCGATAGCCTGGGCGTTGTCCTCCACGACCCACAGGTCATGGTCAATAGCCAATTGTTTCAGTTCGGGGCTCCAGCAAGTGCGGCCATATAGATGCACCGGGAGCATTGCGCGGGTGCGCGGCGTCACTGCCTGCACCGCCAATGCGGCCGACATATTGGACGTGGCCGGGTCGATATCCACCGCCACAGGCACAAGTCCCGCATCAGTAACCGCCAGAATGGACGCTATGTATGTGTTGGCCGGAACCAGCACCTCGTCGCCTTCATGAAGACGTCCGAGCAGCACAAGCGCGCGGAAAATCATGCGCAGGGCATCCAGGCCGTTGCTGACGCCTACTGCGTAGTCCGTGCCGGTCTGAGCGGCAAGCATACGCTCGAAACCATCCACTTCCGGGCCTCCGACATAACGCCCTGAAAGCGCCACGCGGTCGAGAGCTGCGCGTATCTCATCCATATAGGGGCGGTTCACCACCTCCAGATCCAAAAAATTGTATGTCTTGCTCATAATATCACGCGAAAATACAAAAAAAATACGATATACTTATCCCACATGCTCCACTTTCCCGGTTTTTTTATATCTTTGTCATGTAAACACCATCTATATTTTTCACATGAAGACCTTTCATTATCTCCTCCTGGCGCTCTCGGTAGCGCTGGCAGTCACGCTCGGGGCATGCTCCGACAGCGGAAACGATTTGCTCGAAACCATCCCTGCCGATGCTATGGCAATAGTAAAAATTGACGCTGAAAGCCTTGCCAAAAGTGCCGGATGCAAAAAAGATGGCATCAAATGGGTGCCGGGTGAAACTCTCGGCAAAGTGCTCGGCGAACTGACATCCTCCGAGAAAAAGAAGATAGAAGATGCCCTTGCTCTTCTCGGCGGCATCGAGGCGAAAAACACCTTCTACTTTTATTACGACAATACACCCTGCATCACCGCCACAATGCTTGATGCCGATCGTGTGTGCGACGCCGTAAAAAAAGAACTCGGCGAGCCCGAAAGCATCGAAGGTTTCGATGTGTACGACAATTGCGTCATAGTGCGCGGCAAACAGTTGTGGTTTACCAATGGCATCGAAAAACTTAAAAAAATGCTTGAGGCAGCCAAAAAGAATCCCGTCGGCAGCAACAAGGTGATGGGCGGCTATCTCTCCGGCGACAAGCAGACCATGCGCATCGTGGTCAACGCCGCGAGCGTGTACAAGAATTTCGGAGGCCTCGTGGCCACACTCCCTGCCGCAAGCACTTTTGCCAACGCCTACTGGTGCTATGCCATCAACCTCGACGGCAACCACGCCACATTCCGCGCCAGCTTCAAGGACGCCGACGGCAAGACTCTCTCCGCCGCCGAGCAGATGACACCTATCGACCCGGCCGTGGCGGCCCTCATGCCGGACAATCCCATCCTGGCATGCGCCTGGGGCAAAGTGTCCGACGAAATCATGGACGCCATGCTCAATAACGCCGGACCCGCCGCTCGCAATATGCTGACACCTTACCTGCATGCCATCAACGGCAGCGCCGCGTTCGGCGTCGCAGCTCCCGCCTCTTTCAACGATCTGCTGAAGCCCGCCGAATGGACGCTCACCATGGCCATCCAGTACGATGAAAAGACCGCCGGCGAAATCCTCGGCATGACCTCCATGCTCACCACCATGGGCAAAGCCACAATAGAACAGCTCGCCGACCAGCAGTGCGTGACCATTCCCGACGCTTTCGGCGCAGGCAAAGACGCAAAACTGTACGCCGGCTATATCAACGGAATGCTCGCCATATCCACCAAGCCTATCTCGGCCGAACACACCAACGGGCTTGCCAAACTCAGCAAAGGCCAATGCGCCGTCAGCCTCATCGACCTCCCCGTCAAGGGCCACATCGCCGAAGGCTTCAAACTGCCTTTCGGCCTCACAGGCACGTCCACCGCAGCCGACGAAACCTGCATCGGCGAGCTCACCCTTGACGGCAGCGACAAACCCGTCATAGAGAGCATCCTTGCTCTCGCCGTCGACAAGGCTTTCCAGCGCAACGCTGTGGAGACTTTCAACAAACTCTGCGAAGAATGATTGAACGCATAACGCTCGCACGCACGCTCCCCGCCGTGTTCGCCGGCTGCGAGAAGGACGCCCCGGTGTGCTTCTCCGAGCTATGGCTGCACGACGTGGAGCTGACGCGCGGCCAACGTTATCTAATCCATGCCGAAAGCGGCACAGGCAAATCATCGCTGTGCAGCTTCATCTACGGCAACCGCCGCGACTACCACGGCCGCATTCTGTTCGATGGCCGCGACACACGCCTGCTGGACATTGCCGGATGGTGCGCGCTGCGCCGCCGCTCGCTGGCACTACTGCCTCAGGAAATGCGTCTCTTCCCGGAGCTCACAGTCATGGAAAACATAATGCTCAAAAACTCGCTCACCGACTTCCGCAGCGAGCATGAGATAGCGCAGATGCTCGACGAGCTGGAAATCGGCGCAAAGGCATCGAGCAAAGCGGCAATCCTCTCCATAGGCCAGCAACAGCGCGTGGCCATCGTGCGCGCTCTATGCCAGCCATTCGACTTCCTGCTGCTCGACGAGCCTGTAAGCCATCTCGACTCACGCAACAACGCCGCGGCCGCGGCCATGATAGAGCGCGAGGCGGCCGCGCAGGGCGCCGCCATAGTGGCCACATCCGTGGGCAACCATCTCGCGTTAACCGACTACACTCTCATCAAGCTATGAACAACAGTCTTGTGCGCCGCCTGCTGCGCCGCAATGTCAGCGCAGTGCAGATTGCGGGCTACGCTTTCGCCTCGCTCGTCGGCCTCGCCATAGTGCTCACTGCCATTCAGTTCTACCGCGACGCATCGGCAGTGTTCGGCAGCGACCAAGGCGGAGTGATGCAAAGCGACTTCCTTGTGGTGTCAAAGCAGATCGGCATTACCGACCGCAACACAGCTTTCACCCCCGAAGAAATCGCCGAGCTGGAGGCTCAGCCATGGGTCAACGCCGTGGGAGCCTTCACCGCCTCACGTTTCAAAGCCGTGATAGGCCTTGAATTTGCAGGTCGCGGACTCTCCAGCGAGACTTTTTTTGAGAGCATCCCGACACACTTTTTCGACCATGTGCCCGACGACTGGTATTTCGACCCCGCGATGGGCGAGGAGGCAGATGTGCCCATAGTGCTGTCGCGCGACTATCTGTCGCTCTACAACTTCGGTTTCGCCTCCTCCCGCGGCCTCCCCACCCTGCGCGAAAGCGAAATTGGCATGATACCCATGACCATAAGCGTGCGCGGCTATGACGGCCGCATGGCACGCATGCGAGGCCACATTGCAGGATTCTCGTCTCGCATCAACACCATAGCCGTGCCCGAGGAGTTCATGCGCTGGGCCAACGAGCATTTCGCCGCTCCGGGAGCGGCCTACGAGCGTCCATCGCGCCTCGTACTGGAGGTGAACACTCCCGGCGATCCCGAGATAGCCCGCTACATGCGCCGCCATTCGCTCGACATCGCCGGCGACAAAATGGACAACGGCACCGCCGCCTACTTCCTGCGCATCGTCACAGCCGTCGTCATCGGCGTGGGCGCTGTCATTTCCATCTTGGCGTTTTTCATCCTGATGCTCAGCATCTTTCTGCTCCTGCAAAAGAACCGGGAGAAATTGCATCAGCTCATGTTGCTGGGCTATTCGCCCGCACAGGTGGCACGGCCATACATAGCTCTCATCGCGGGCGTCAACACAGTCGTATTTGTGCTCGCGGCATGCGCCACAGCGATTGCCGCCCGATGCTGGAGCAGCGCACTTGTCGCCATCGGAGTGACACCTGCGTCGATAGCGCCCTCCCTGGCCATCGGCGCCGCCATCATGGCCATTGTAAGCGCCATCAACATAATCTCCGTGCGCCGCCGCGTGCGCAAAGATTTCTGATGATAGGGCTCATCGACTGCAACAACTTTTTCGTGTCGTGCGAGCGCGTGTTTTCGCCGCGCCTTCGCGCGCCGCGCCCTGTCGTTGTACTGAGCAACAACGACGGTTGCGCAGTGGCGCTTAGCAATGAAGCCAAAGCATTGGGCATCAAGCGCGGCGACCCGTATTTCAAGATAGAGCACCTCTGCAAGCGCCACAACGTGGCCGTCGTCTCAGGCAACCACCGCATGTATGGTGACTTGTCGGCACGCGTGATGGCCACCATCGGCGAGATTGTGCCCGACATACACATCTATTCCGTGGACGAATGTTTCCTGGAGCTCGACATACTGAACAACTCCGCAAACCTCGAGGAAGACGGGCGCAACATCGTAAGGCGCGTGCGCCGCAACACCGGCATACCCACATCGCTGGGCATAGCGCCCACCATGACTCTCGCCAAAGTGGCGGCCCACTTTGCAAAGAAATATCCCGGCTATCGGTCGGTGTGTATCATCGACTCAGAGGAAAAGCGCCGCAAAGCGCTCGCCCTCACCCCGATATCCTCAGTATGGGGCATAGGACGCCGCTTGTCGAAGCAACTGATACCGCGCGGCTACGACACGGCGCTGAAGTTCGCCGACATGAAATGCTCCGACGTGGAACGCGTGTTCAACATCACCATGCAGCGTACCTGGCGCGAACTCAACGGAGAAGCCTGCATCCGGCCCGACGACGAAAACGACCCTCACCGCAAACAGATGTGCTCGTCGCGCAGTTTCGGCAAACCACTCACGGCGCTCTCCGACCTCGAACAGACAATGGGCGCCTTCGCCACCACCGTGGGGCGAAAACTGCGCGAGCAGCATTCATGCGCGGTGACAATAGGCACATTCATTCAGACCAACAGTTTCCGCCAGGACCTGCCCCAGTACAGCAACTCATGCCACATGCGCCTCGATGAACCCGCGTCGGACAACATGCGCCTGGCCCAAGGCGCAATAGAGTGTCTGCGACGCATCTTCCGGGAAGGCTATGCCTACAAGCGTGCGGGACTGTTCGTACACGAAATAGTGGACGAGAATGCAGTGCAGGCATCATTGTTTATCTCCGACGACGAGAGGCAGCGACGCCGCAAACTCATGCAGGCCGTCGATGCAATAAACCGCTTGAGCCACACCCATGATTCGGTGCATATAGGTTCCTACACACCATTATCGGAATTTGTGCGACGAGAGCGAGCCAACCGGGACGACAAAAACTCTCCAATAACATTGATAAGGCCTTTCTGAAACGCCGCACAGCGACATCAGGCGCAAGCTATTTCGCGGGAGGATAGCAGTCTATGATTTCGGGGAGCACGAGCAACTGCGCGTCGGCAGCTCCGCGCGGCCACTCCACATGCGGCCATTCGCTTCCACGTGAAGCCACCACTACCGTGCCGTCCACGAATGGCGTCGAGGCCGACTCCCTGTCAAAAGAAGCAATCGAAATTTCATCGCCGCTGATGTCGACCACGGCAAGACGATGCACCACGCCGCGATGCACCACGCGATGGGCCAGGGCACGACGCAGGGTGCTCATCGGCGGATAAAGCGCTGCTTGTAGCGCTTGCCGTAGGTGTCCGGGCGCAGATGGTTGCGCACCAGCGACACGCTGTCGAGCCACAGCGGACCACGCTCGCCTGCGCTGAACATCAGCGAGCCATAGATGCGGCGCGCCGTGCGCGTCGAGTCGGTCTGAAGGGTGATTTCATGCCAGCCTCCGCCATTGACACGCTCAGATATATACTCAAGAGTGCTGTCCGCATATTCTGCCACGACCGTCCACGATGCTTCCTGCTGATTATTTGCAAACTTGGCACGCCATGTGTACAAGTCGCCCCGCTCGCTGTTCTCGTCGCCGTTGAGCGCGAATTGCAGGCTGCGCGACGGACTGCGGCGCGATATGGCATAGAAACGCGACGCAGGCCACACATCAACGCTGTCGCCGGCGATGGTCACCTGCTCGGCGCGCACGCGGGCATCGCTGCCCGTGATGCGCGACTCGAGAATCTCTATTGTGCGGTCGTACACCTCCATGTAGCGGTTGATGTTGTGGCCGTACCAGTCGAGCGACGTGTCCACATCAGCCTGCGTGACTCCATGACGCATATACACGGCATCTCGCAAGGCGATGCGCTGCGAGTCGGTGCGCCACTGCGGAGCGTTGTAGTCGACCACGGCTTCGGCGACATGGCGATCGGCCAACAGCTCGGCCATCTCGTCGGGCGCGATGACGTGGTCGGGCACACCCTTGCACGCAGGCAAAAGCGCCGACACAGCCATAAGGGCGGCGATGCTGAGAAGCGGTTTCATTTTTTAGGCGCAGGCTTGCCGGCATCCTCGTCGGCAGCGACAAGAAACCGGGAGTAGAACAGCAGAATGGCAATCATACCCACGGAAATAGCCGCATCGGCAAGGTTGAACACCGGGTCGAAGAACGAGAACCAACTGCCGCCAAGCCATGGCACCCAGTCGGGCCACACGAAGGAAAACAGCGGGAAATACAGCATATCGACCACCATGCCGTGGAAGAGCGCGCCGTAGCCCTCGCCGAAAGGCACAAACTGAGCCACCTGCGGAGGCGCGGGGTTGGTGAACACCTCGCCGTAGAACAGACAGTCGAAAATATTGCCGAGCGCACCGGCCACCACAAGCGCCACGCAGGCGATATAGCCGCGCGGCACTTCCGGCACCCTGCATTTTTTGGCGATATACCAAAAACCGAGGCAGGTGACAACGATGCGGAAGAGCGTGAGAAACAGCTTGCTTCCCAACTCCATGCCGAAAGCCATGCCCGGATTCTGCACGAAGCGCAGATGGAAAAACGGCAGCAGCTCGATGTCCTCGCCCAGATAGAACGATGTCTTAACCCAGATTTTGAGCCATTGGTCGAGCACCACCACAACGAGGATGATGATGGCCGCCAGAGCGCCTTTGCCGATCCTCATCAGTGCTTCTTTTTATCCTGCTTGCCGTCGATGCTGAGCGTGGCATGGGGCACCGCGCGCAGACGTTCCTTGGGAATGAGTTGTCCGGTGGCACGGCAGATGCCGTACGTCTTGTTCTCGATGCGCACGAGAGCGCCCTGCAGTTTCTGGATGAACTGGCGCTGACGCTCGGCCAGACGGGCGGCTTCTTCCTTGCCGAGGGTGTAGGCGCCCTCTTCAAGCACCTTGAACGTGGGCGACGTGTCGGCCACGTCGTTGCCTTCATTGTTCATAAGCGAGGCGCGGAGGGTTTCGTACTCGTGCTGCGCTTTATCTATCTTGGCAAGGATCAGTTCCTTGAATTCCTGCAGTTCCTCGTCGGAGTAGCGTGTTTTTTCTGACATGGGTTTGTTCAATTTAAAGTGATGTCTACCTTCACTTCGGAGTCGTCGATAGCGAGAGTCTCCACAGTGGATGACGCGGCATCTACGGGGCCGGACACTACTGCCTCGGCAAGCACCTGGCGGCCGATATAGTCGGCAAAGTCGGCCAGCACACCGTCGATGAACTCGCCGGGCTCGAACACGAGCTTGATGCGGTCGGTGATGTCGTAATCGCGGCTCTTTCGTATGTTCTGGATGCGGTTGATGACCTCGCGCGCACGGCCTTCGTTGATAAGCTCGGGGGTGAGTGTCACGTCAAGAGCCACGGTGAGGTTGCCTTCGTTGGCCACAATCCAGCCCGGCATGTCCTCGGAGATAACCTCCACGTCGGCCAGGGCCACAATGGCGCCGTCCACAGAGTCGAGAGCGATAGAGCCCTCGCGTTCGAGGCGGGCGATGGAAGGCTGGTCGAGAGCGGTCAGAGCGGCGGCCACGCCCTTCATGCTCTTGCCGAATTTCGGACCGAGTTTCTTGAAGTCGGGTTTGACGCGCTTCACAAGGAAGCCTTCGTCGGCACCGACAGTCTTGATGTCCTTGATGTTGACCTCGGCAAGCACGAGATCGCGGATGGTTGGAGGCAGCGAGGTGTCCACACCTGCAGCTTCGGGGATAAGAAGCGTGCTGAGCGGCTGACGCACCTTGAGATTGACCTTGCGGCGGAGCGCCAGCACCATGGAGGTGACGGTCTGCGCCGTGGCCATGTGGCGTTCGAGATCCTTGTCGATGAGCGAAGCGTCCACTTCGGGCCAGAAAGCAAGGTGCACCGACTCGGCGCCGGTGAGGTCGCGGTAGAGGCGGTCGGAGAAGAAAGGCGACACCGGAGCCATCAGGCGCGCAACGGTCCCGAGACATGTGTAGAGCGTCTGATAGGCGGCCAGCTTGTCGGCCGTCATCTCACCGCCCCAGAAGCGTTTGCGGTTGAGACGGACATACCAGTTGGAGAGGTTGTCGTTGACAAACTCACCGATGGCGCGTGCCGCGCGGGTGGGTTCATAGTCGTCGAGAGCTTCCGTGCAGTCAGCCACGAGACTGTTGAGCAGCGAGAGAATCCAGCGGTCGATTTCCGGACGCTCAGCCACGGGAATCAGCGGCTCCTCGCCGGTGAAGCCGTCGACATTGGCATAGAGGGCGAAGAAGCTGTAGGTGTTGTAGAGCGTGGAGAAGAGTTTGTGGCTCACCTCGGTGATGCCGTCTGAGTCGTACTTGAGGTTGTCCCAGGGCGCGGAGTTGGAAATCATGTACCAGCGCAGGGGATCGCTGCCGAATGTGTCAATTTCTTTGAAGGGATCGACGGTGTTGCCCTTGTGCTTCGACATCTTCTCGCCGAACTTGTCGAGCACGAGACCGTTGGAGATAACGGCCTTGTAGGCCACGGAATCGAACACCATGGTGGCGATGGCATGAAGCGTGAAGAACCAGCCGCGGGTCTGGTCGACGCCTTCGGCGATGAAATCGGCGGGATAGTAGGAGCCGCTTTCTATGGCTTCGCGATTTTCGAAGGGATAATGCAGCTGGGCATAAGGCATGGAGCCGGAGTCGAACCACACGTCCACGAGGTCGAGCTCGCGGTGCATGGGCTTGCCGCCCTCCGACACGAGCACGAAGTCGTCGACATAGGGACGATGAAGGTCGATGCGCTCATAGTTTCCCTTGCTGTAGTCGCCGGGCACGAAGCCTTTGTCCTTAAGCGGATTGGAGGCCATAACACCGGCCGCGACAGCCTTGTCAAGTTCGTTGTAGAGCATCTCCACGGAGTCGATGCAAAGTTCCTCGCGGCCATCGTCGGTCCGCCAGATGGGCAGCGGAGTGCCCCAGTAGCGGCTGCGGGAGAGATTCCAGTCCTGGAGATTCTCAAGCCACTTGCCGAAGCGGCCTGCACCTGTGGACGCGGGTTTCCACTTGATGGTGTTGTTGAGTTCCATCATGCGCTCGCGGGCGGACGTGGTGCGCACGAACCAGCTGTCGAGGGGATAGTAGATCACCGGAGCATCGGTGCGCCAGCAGTGAGGATAATTGTGGGTGTGCTTTTCCATGCGGAAGAGCTTGCCGGCGGCCTTGAGGTCAAGGCAGATTTCCACGTCGAGGGTGGTGGTGTCGGCTGTGGCGTCGGGATTGTAGGCGTTCTTGACGAACTTTCCCTCCCAGAGTTTATAGGCCTCCACGTCGACACGCTCGGCCACAAACTTCGGGTCGAGGTCGGCAATCATGTAGAAGCGTCCGCGCAGGTCGACCATCGGACGCATGTTGCCGTCCTTGTCGATGAGCGTCATGGCGGGCACGCCGTTGAGCTGCGACACACGCTTGTCATCGGCGCCGAAAGTGCCGGCGATGTGCACGATGCCCGTACCGTCTTCCACCGTGACGTAATCGCCGGGGATGACGCGGAAAGCTCCCTCACCGGGGTTTACCCAGGGAAGCAACTGCTCATAGTGCAGCCCCACAAGGTCGGAGCCTTTCATCTCTGCCACCACTTCATAGGGGACAAGCTTGTCGCCGGCCTTGTAGTCGTCGAGTTTGAGTTCTTTTGCTCCCGGCTTGAAAATGCTGTCAAGAAGCGCGGTTGCCACGACAACGGTGATTTTATCGCCGCTGTAGGGGTTGAAGGTGCGCACGATGCTGTAGTCGATGGAGGGACCCACGCAGAGGGCGCAGTTGGAAGGCAAAGTCCATGGCGTGGTCGTCCAGGCCAGGAAATAAGGCGTGCCCCACCCCGTCATGGAATCAATGGGGTCGGTGACGCGGAACTGCGCGATGCAGGTGGTGTCCTTGACGTCGCGGTAGCATCCGGGCTGGTTGAGCTCGTGGGAACTGAGGCCCGTGCCGGCCATGGGCGAGTAAGGCTGGATGGTGTAGCCCTTGTAGAGATAGTTTTTCTTGTAGAGCTGTGCGAGCAGCCACCACACACTTTCGATGTAGCGGTTGTCGTAGGTGATGTAGGGATTGTCGAGGTCCACCCAATAGCCCATGCGGTTGGTGAGGTCGGCCCACTCGCGGGTGTACTTCATCACCTCGGCACGACATGCGGCATTGTAGTCGTCGACACTGATTTTTGTGCCTATATCTTCCTTCTTAATGCCAAGATTCTTTTCCACGCCGAGTTCGACGGGGAGGCCGTGCGTGTCCCAGCCGGCCTTGCGCTTGACGTGAAAACCGCGCATAGTCTTGTAGCGGCACACCATGTCCTTGATGGTGCGTGCCATCACATGATGGATGCCGGGCTTGCCGTTGGCCGAAGGCGGACCTTCAAAAAACACAAACGACGGAGCACCCTCTCGCGCTGCGAGCGTGCGTCCGAAAAGGTCGCCCGCATTCCAGTCGGCGAGCATTTCGCGGTTGACATCGGCAAAGTTAATGCCGTTATATTCTTTGAATCTCTTCATTAAGAATGGGTTTGATACATGGTTAGTTTAGACGTTGAAAGCAATAGAGGGTGCGTCAGCTGCGTAGGCTAACACACCCTCCTGTGCTCTAAGGGGAACATCCGAGGCGCGTGCCCGGACATCCGCCTGCGGTGCGGCGCTTGCGCGCTGCGGCGGATTATTCTGCGGCAGCTTCTTCAGCGGCGGGAGCCTCTTCAGCAGCCTGAGCGGCGGCTTCGGCCTCAGCCTTTGCTGCAGCAAGTTCAGCTTTCTTCTTGGCTACGAGCTCGGCCTTAGCCTTGTTCTTAGCCTGCTCTTCCTCGAGACGAGCGGCAGCAGCCTTCTGGCTGTTGTCGGCCATCGACGACTTGAAAGCAGCTACTTTTGCAACCTTCTTGGCCTTCCAGTCGTCGAAACGGCGCTGTGCTTCGGCTTCGTCGAAAGCGCCTTTCTTGACACCGCCCTGCAGATGTTTCATCAGCAGAACGCCCTCGTTGGAGAGGATAGTACGCACAGTATCGGTGGGTTGTGCACCGACGTTAACCCAATACAAAGCCCGTTCGAAGTTGAGAGTAATTGTAGCAGGATTAGTGTTCGGATTATAGGAACCTATCCTTTCAATGAATCTACCATCTCGTGGTGCCCTGCTATCGGCGATAACAATAGGATAGAACGCATAGTTCTTGCGACCATGGCGTTGCAATCTAATCTTTGTTGCCATAAACGTTAAAAATGAGTTTGTTTGGTTGGTTTTGTATTGTTTTGCGGCGCAAAGGTACGATTTTTTTTCTGCACCACCAAATTATCAACCCTAAACTTTTTCGCTGCCGGAGTACACACCCCAATCCCACACTGATGGCACTGCCGGCAGAGAGATGTGCCCCGCACCACCTTTCCCGATATTCGGGCCTTTAATCCTGGTCGCCGGCCACGCTCTGCATCTCCACGAGGCGGCGGTAGTAGCCGCCTACGGCCATCAGCTCGTCGTGGGTGCCGCGCTCCACAATCTCTCCTTCGTGCATCACGCAGATAAGCGATGCGTTGCGGATAGTGCTGAGACGGTGGGCGATGACGATGGTAGTGCGGTTCTCCATCAGGCGCTCAAGGGCCTGCTGCACCAGCACCTCGCTCTCTGTGTCAAGCGCCGAGGTGGCCTCGTCGAGTATGAGCACGGGCGGATTCTTGAGTATGGCACGCGCAATGCTCAGGCGCTGGCGCTGACCGCCGGAAAGGCGACAGCCGCGGTCGCCAATCACGGTGTTGTAGCCGTGTTCCGACTCCATAATGAACTCGTGGGCGTTGGCAATGCGCGCAGCGGCTTCCACCTGCTCCATCGTGGCATGATCCACGCCGAAAGTAATGTTGTTGTAGAATGTGTCGTTGAAGAGGATGGCCTCCTGGTTGACATTGCCCATGAGCGAGCGCAGGTCGTGCACGCGCATGCGGCGCAGGTCTATGCCGTTGATAGTGATGCTGCCGCTCTCCACATCGTAGAATCGCGGCAGCAGGTCGGCCAGCGTACTCTTGCCGGAGCCGCTCTGCCCCACGAGAGCCACGGTGGAACCTGCGGGGATGTGGAGATCGACGCCGCGCACCACTCGGTGCGTGCCGTAGCTGAAGTCCACGCGATTGTAGTCGATGGACTCGATGCGCTCGGGCAACCGCACCGGTTCGGCGGGGTCTTTGATAGGATTGTCAGCATTAAGGATGACGTCGACGCGCTGCATCGATGCCAGTCCCTTCTGAATGCTGTAGGCGGCTTTGGAGAGGTCCTTGGCCGGATTTATGATGGAGTAGAAAATCACCATGTAGTATATGAACGCAGCGGCGTTCATGCCCGAGTAGCCGGAGAGTATGAGCGTGCCGCCGAACCACAGCACCACGGCAATGGCGGCCGTGCCGAGAAACTCGCTCATGGGATGGGCGAGCGACTGGCGCCGGGCCACCTTGTTGCTCAGACGGAAGAACTCCTGGCTTTCGCGATAGAAGCGCCGGCGCACCTTATCCTCTGCATTGAAGGCCTTGATGATGCGCAGGCCGCCGAGCGTTTCCTCGATGTTGCTCATCAGCACACCCCACTGCGTCTGGCCCTCCAGCGACTTACGTTTCAGCTTCTTGCCCACATTGCCCATGATAGCGCCTGCCACCGGGAGCAGTAGAAACACGAAGATGGTGAGCTGCCACGAGATTACAAGCATGGCACCTATGCACACCACTATCATGACAGGATTCTTGAACATCATGTCGAGCGAGGCCATGACTGAGTTTTCAATCTCGGCCACGTCGCCGCTCATGCGCGCCATGATGTCGCCTTTGCGCTCGGTGGTGAAGAACGAGATGGGCAGGCGCGTGATTTTGTCGTACATATAATTGCGTATATCCCGCACTATTCCCGAGCGGAGCGGGATGATGAAATAGGCACTCAGATAGGTGGCTCCCGTCTTGAGGCCTGTCATGAACACAAGCGCGGCAGCCAGCAGCGCCAGCGTGCGGCTCTGCCCGAAGCGCAGTATCGACTCCTGTGTGTAGTAGTAGAAATTATTGACCACCACTTCCTTGATGCCGGCGTCTGCCATTGTCATATACTCATAGTGTCCCTCGCTGATGCCGAACAGCATCTCCAGAATGGGCACAATGAGCGCGAAGGAAAAGAGCGTAAGGATAGCCGACAGCACATTAAAAAAAATGTTGAGGGCCAGATATTTTTTGTAAGGAGGCACAAATCGCCTCAGCAAACTCCAGAAATCTTTCATATAAGGCTGCTATATTCTGTGCAAAATTAATGATTTGTCGCGACAATCACAAATATGCGGGGGCGACGCATCACTGCGCCACCCCCGGAAGCTCAATATTCAACAGATTAAGAGCTTGTCCAAAAGCAAGCTCAAAGATTGTAGATTATGTAAAGTAAAGACCGGTGCCTGCGGCTGCGAGCATACAGATGTCGCTGGTGCCGTTGAGCAGGTTGCACATTATGACGAGGGCGGCGATGAGCAGCACCTCTATGACCACGGCAGTGACGATGACACCCGCCGAAGCGCCGCGCTTGTTGAAAAGCAGCGAGCAGGCACACCACACTATGGCCACGCAGGGCACTATGGCCACGAGCGATGCCAGAATCATCACCCACATCTGGTAAGAGAAAATAAGTGGCGACACAGTGTGTAGGCCGAACGACGCAGCCAGGGCGAAGTTGCCGTAGCACAGTCCCATTACAAGGGATGTCACGCCTAAAATCAGGAACACCACAGCTGAAACTCCAACCACGGAGCCGACGAACAGCAAAAGCGCCATAATGCACTTGCCAAGGATGCTGAGACACTGCGACACGAACGACCAGAAGCCGCCTCCGCTGTCGGGCATATAGGGCGGAGGTGTGGCAGAATTTTCAAGCACAGTGCGCCCCACCCCGTCGACCGTCACCGGCTCGCCCTGCATCTCAAGTATCTGGCGCGGATTGCCGGCCGGCGGAATTATCATCCATGCCAGCAGATAGACTATCACGAAAGGAAACACATAGGTGCACACTGCCAGTACCACGAGCAGAATGCGCATGATGTTGCAGTTCCAGTTCAGATACTCGGCCAGACCACTCACCACACCGCCGAACACTTTGTTGCGTGTGTCGCGGTAGAGACGCTTGTTTTTGGGCAGGTTCACGCTGATGAACGGCTCATTCTTCACGGCCTCTTCCCCGGCAGGGCCGGTGTGGTCCTCGCCATCGTCGCTCAGCTCTTCCGGACGTCCCATGCGGGTGATCACTTCGTTCACGTCGCGGAGCGTCACCACTGTGTGGTCGCCGGCTATCTTGTCGGCGAAAATCTCACTGACGCGGCCTTCGATGTCATCGACAATCTCGCGGCCCTCCTCGCCGGGAAACGACGCACGCAATTGCATGAGATAGTTCTGGAGAAGCGCGTAGGCGTCCTCGTCGATATAATATATTTTGCCGCTAATGTTGGCGGGGAATGTCTTTTTCATTGATTGGTGTTTTGAAGGTGGTTTACTGAGTGATTGATCTCCTGCCATGCGGCATCGAGTTGTTCAAGGAAGGCAAGTCCGGTGGGAGTAAGCGAGTAGTACTTGCGCGGCGGTCCGGAAGGCGATTCTTCCCAGCGGTATGCCAGCAGCCCATCGTTCTTGAGGCGAGTGAGCAGCGGGTAGAGCGTGCCTTCCATCACGATGAGGTGGGCATCCTTCATGCGGCCGATAATTTCGGAAGCATACGCGTCGCCACGCTTAAGCAGCAACAGCACGCAGTACTCGAGCATCCCCTTGCGCATCTGTGATTTCAAATTCTCTATATTCATAGCTCGTAGATTTTTGACAATGCAAAGTTACGCACCTGCATAATACTATGCAATACATAGTACTATAA
>CAMWNB010000023.1 GCA_947175495.1 uncultured Porphyromonadaceae bacterium
CATACAAACACCATTAGAAATAAGTGGAAAAAGGAAGTGGAGACATTTTCTGATAAACTGACAATTTTCAAATATCTTAATTCTGAACAAACTTGAGGAAATACATGGGAAAATGTAAAAATGTAAGATTTTTAATTTAAGATGAAGAAAGTTTTACCCATATATGTGATGATGCTTGCCGGCGCTGTGTCGGCAGGTGCGCAAACTGCCGCCGAGCAGACCGGCTCGGGCGAAACGGACGGCTATGTGCTGGTGTGGCAGGAACTCTTTGACGGCGAAAGCCTGAACCCGCTGCGCTGGGATATAGAAGTGAACGGCGACGGCGGCGGCAACCATGAACTTCAATATTATACCGACCGCCCGGAAAATGTGCGTCTTGGCGACGACGGCCGCGGCAACAAGTGTCTGATACTTACTGCCCGCCGCGAGCAGTACATGGGACGTAATTTCACGAGCGGGCGTGTGAATTCCAAAAATCGCATAGCGTTTACCCACGGCAAGATGGAAGCATCGATAATGCTGCCTTCCACGGCCAACGGTCTGTGGCCCGCATTCTGGATGATGGGCAATGATTATGACAACGTAGGATGGCCGAAGTGCGGCGAGACCGATATCCTTGAGATGGGTAATTCGGAGGGTATCAAGAACGGCACTCAAGACCGCTTCTTCAACGGCGCTTGCCATTGGGGCCAGGGCTGGCCCGCGGCATCGTATGCCAAGTCGACGACGAAGGCATATAGCCTTCAGGACGGCGAGTATCACCTGTTCACGGTGGTCTGGGACGAGAACTCCATAGCGATGTACGTGGACCTTGACAAGATGCCCCGGCAGAATCCGTATTATAAGATAGACTGTCCCTGCGACGACCCCGGCAACGAGTGGTCGGCGGGCAATTATTTCCACAAGGACAACTTCATACTGTTCAATCTCGCCGTGGGCGGTGATTTCACCGGCATACACGATGCGGCTCAAATAACGGCTCTGAACGACGATAACGGCCAGGAGGCGTCGATGTATGTGAACTATGTGAGGATTTACCAAAAGGGTCTGACAAACGAGCATCTTGACGCAGCGGATCCCGGCGACATGAGCGGCATCAATGATGTGCTGCTGACCGACGAGGCTGCAATCCGCTACGACGGCCGCAGCATCGTGAGCGACACGCTGGACATGAGACTGTATTCAATCAGCGGGGCCTGCGTGGCAAGCACGCGCAACGGGAATATCAGCACCGACGGGCTTGCCGCCGGAGTGTATCTCGCAAAGAATGATCTGACTACGAAGAAGATTGTGGTGGAGTGAACTTTGAAAATAATTAACAAGAAACTGTCTGCCGATTGCAGATTCCGCCGAAGCGGCGCGGGAGTCGGGGCCGGCAAGAAGAAAATCAAGAATATGAAGAAAGCACTTGGATATATATTGGCAATGGCCGTTGCGGCGGCGCCGGCATCCGCAACGGGTGCGGAGCGCGACGTGGAGGCGAGCATCAACGATCTGCTGGGCCGCATGACAATCGAGGAGAAAGTGGGTCAGCTGAACCAACTGTCGGGCTACGGCTATAATCCTGCTATGACGGGACAGGTGAAGGCCGGTGCCGTGGGTTCGATTCTGAACGAGACAGACCCTGCCGTGGTGAATGCGCTGCAGCGCGACGCTGTGGAAAATTCGCGTCTTGGCATACCTCTGATTTTTGCCCGCGACGTGATCCACGGTTTCAAGACGATATTTCCGATTCCGCTGGGACAGGCTGCGACGTGGGACCCCTCGATAGTGGAGGAAGGAGCGCGCATAGCCGCCGACGAGGCGAGCTCGGTGGGTATCCGCTGGACTTTCTCGCCGATGGTCGACATTGCGCGCGACGCCCGCTGGGGCCGCATTGCCGAGGGCTTCGGCGAGGATCCGGTGCTTGCGGGCACCTTGGGCGCCGCTATGGTGCGCGGCTATCAGACCGACGACCTCAGCCGGCCCAACACGATGGCCGCCTGCATGAAGCATTTTGCGGGCTACGGCGCGAGCGAGAGCGGCAAGGACTACAACACGACATGGATTCCCGAGGAGCTGCTGCGCGACGTGTATCTGCCCCCGTTCAAGCTGGGAGCGGACGCAGGCGCGGCGACGTTCATGTGCTCGTTCAACGACATCAACGGCGTGCCTTCGTCGGGCAACCGCAAGCTGGTGCGGGACATCCTGCGCGGTGAGTGGGGCTACGACGGCGTGATGGTGAGCGACTGGGGCTCTATAAACCAGATGATTCCCCACGGCTACAGCGCCGACCTGCGCCACAGCGCGCAGCAGGCCGCCAACGCGGGTGTGGACATCGACATGGAGAGCTATGCGTATATCTCGCACCTGAAAGAACTGGTGGAGAGCGGCGAGGTGAGCGAGCAGGACCTGGACACGATGGTGGCCAACGTGCTGCGTCTGAAGTACCGCCTGGGGCTGTTCGACAACCCCTACGTGGACGAGGCTACTGCCCGCCGGTTCTATGCTCCCGCATCGCTGGCCGCGGCTCAGAAGGCTGTGGAGCAGAGCGCCATATTACTGAAGAACACAGGTACACTTCCAATAAATAGCAAGGTAAAAAAGATTGCCGTAGTAGGTCCGATGGCCGACGCGCAGCACGACCAGGCCGGTACGTGGTCGTTTGATCTCGAGAAGGAGAGATGCGTGACGCCTCTTACGTCGCTTCGGGAGAAGTATGGCGCGGCGAATGTGCTTTACGCCCAGGGCCTGCGCCACTCGCGCGACAAAGCCACCGACGGATTTGCCGAGGCCGTGAAGGCTGCCCGCAAGGCCGACGTGGCGCTGTTCTTCGCCGGCGAGGAAGCCGTGCTGTCGGGCGAGGCCCACTGCCGCACGGACATCACACTGCCCGGCGCGCAGGCCGCTCTGCTGAAGGCGCTGAAGGCTACGGGCACGCCCGTGGTGCTGGTGATTCAGGCAGGCCGCCCGCTGGCTCTCAGCAACGTTGAGGCAGACGCGGACGCGATAGTGTTCTGCTTCCACGGCGGCACGATGGCCGGCCCGGGTCTGACCCGTCTGCTTGCCGGCGAAGAGAATTTTTCGGGCCGTTGCCCTGTGTCGTTCCCGCGTGTGTCGGGCCAGACCCCGATCTACTACAACCACAAGAACACGGGACGTCCGGCAGAGGGCATCACCCTCATCGACGATATCGAGATTGAAGCCGGACAGACATCGACTGGCTGCACAAGCTACTTCATGGATGCCGGCGACGGTCCGCTCTATCCTTTCGGCTACGGCATGAGCTACACGACGTTCAGCTACACGCCCCCGACGCTCAGCGCCCCGGAGATTGCCGCGGACGGCACGCTTACGGTGAAGTGCACGGTGACCAATACGGGGACGGTGGCCGGCCGCGAAGTGGCCCAGCTCTACATCCGCGACCATGTGGCGTCGCTGATACGTCCGGTGCGCGAGCTTCGCCGCTTCGAAAAGGTGGAGCTGCAGCCCGGGGAGAGCCGCGAGCTTACGTTCACCCTTACGGGAGCCGATCTTGCATATCACATAGACGGCGCCCGCACGGCGGTGGAGCCCGGCGAGTTCAGCGTGTGGGTGGCTCCGGACGCACAGAGCGGCGAGGCAGCGAGATTTGAGATAAAAAAATAAAATAGAATAATATAGAAACATATATATGAGAATAGCAGCTTATCTTGCAGGTGCGGCTCTGCTGGCCGGCACTCTTGGCATGAGCGCGAAGAGCGCGAAACGCGGTGTGAGCGAAAACCAGTTTCAGTTCAAGGCGCAGATGGAGGCTCTTGCCCCCGGCGTGAGCTGGTACTACAACTGGGGCAACACGGCCGGCCGTTATCTTGCGGCCGAGACCTACATGGAATTTGTGCCGATGTGCTGGAACGGCAGTTATAATGCCGAGAATATCCGCACGTTTGTGAAGGATCATCCGGAGGTGAAGTATCTGTTAGGCTTCAACGAGCCAAACTTCACCAACCAGGCCAACATGACGCCTGCGGCCGCAGCGCAGCAATGGCCGGCGGTGCAGGCCCTGGCTGCAGAACTGGGTCTGGAGCTTGTGGCTCCGGCTCTTAACTATTCGCCCAACCCTCCTTATCAGAGCCCGACGCAGTGGATGGACGAGTTTGTGGCCCTGGTGGGCAAAGACGCGTTCGACTATGTGGCCGTGCACAGCTACGGCGGCTTCGGAGTGATGAAGGACCTGGCGACGACGTTTCACGAGCGCTACGGCAAGCCGGTGTGGGTGACGGAGTTCTGCTACTGGCCCGAGGAGGGCAACCCGAACTCGACAGTCGCGCCCGAGGCTCAGATAGCCTCGATGATACAGAGCGTGGAATGGCTCGAAAAGACGGAGTGGATCTACCGCTACGCGTGGTTCAAGGCTGTGGGCAACTCGTCGGCTGCCACCGGTCCGAACTACGGTCTGCTGATAGCAGGAAAGGCTGAGGACCCGCGCGAGCTTTCGGAGCAGGGCAAGGTGTTCGTGTATATGTCGGACTTCGACGAGAGTGTGTACCATCCCATAAACACGCCGGTCGCAGCCAGCGAATTTATAGCTCAGAACGGTGTCCTGCTGGGCTCTAACACCGACGAAGCAGTTGACTACCCGATAGAAATCACCCGCTTCAGCGCGGGCGCTACGGCGGACTATCAGTTTGACGTGCCTGAAGCGGGCGACTACAAGCTGACGGTGCGCGTCGGCGGCCAGGGCGAGCCTGCGCGCTTCGACCCGAGCATAGGCGTGTATGCCGTGGCCGACGGCGAGGAGACGGGCGAACTGGCGGCAGCACGCAAGTTCACTCTGCCCGGCACTGACAATGCCTACAAGACAGAGGAATTTGCCGTGAAGCTGCAGGCCGGCAAGCAGACTATCCGCCTGCGTGACACCGCTCCGAGCCAGCCGAGCGGCATCCGCATCTCGGCTGTGTCGCTCGAGACTCCCGACCACAGCGGCATCGAGGATGTGGCGGCGGACGCAGAGAGCGGCCCGGTGGACGTGTACAACCTGCAGGGCATGCGGCTGCGCCGTGGCGTGGAGGCGCATGAGGCTCTGAAAGGGCTGCCGGCGGGCATGTATGTGGTCGGCTCCAAGAAGGTGCTTGTCAGGGATTAGGGACTGCTCAGACGGGGACCAACAAGATGATAAAGCGGTATAGGGGCGGCGTCGCCGCCCCACTGCCCCGAGGGGGGAGGGAATGAGAGTGATCAGAACGGACCTATTAATAACATCAATCTTACAATGAGAAAATTTACTAAATCAGCACTTGTGCTGGCTCTTGCCGCAACGGCTCTGAGCGCAAACGCCCAGGACGACCTCTTAGCGGGCAAGCCCATCTACACACTGGGCGAGGCCAAGACGTGGACCAGCACCAATGACGCGACGTACACATTCGTGACATCCGACCTTGAAAAACTCGTGGCAACGCCTACCAACACGGCCAACGTGTACCTCTTTCCCGAGGCCGGCGGCGGCTGGAACACTGACGCCAACAAGGAAATTGGCATCCAGGGCTTCTATATCGACCTCGGCAGCTCCGAAGGCGTCGGCACCGTGAGCACCACATGGGAGGGCGCCGCAGCCAGCGCATACAGCATATATCTGACGGACGAGGAGCCCACGCCCGCCATTCTGAATACAACTCCTACATACTCGGCAAGCGGTCTCGGGCAGTTCACTGCCAACACGGCCGTGCTGCCCGAGGGCTCGAAGGGCCGCTACCTGGTGTTCCAGGGCACAGACGCGACGAACTGGGGCTGGGGTGTGAAAATACGCTCCATCAAGGCCACGGCTCCCGCCGACGCCGTGCTGACGACGTTCACTGCCGCTCCCGGCATCGTGGCTCTCGGCGAAGCTACCGACATGACGCTGACCTTCAAGGACCAGAACGGCCTTGACATCGCCGCCGACGAGGTGGAAGTGGGTGTGAGCGACAATGCCACTTACGCCGACGGCAAGCTGACGGTGAACAGCGGCGACAAGGCCACAATCACCGCCACGATGGGCGAAGAGACTCTGACTGCCGATGTGTGGGTGGCTGCCGCGCCCGCGCTGCCCGTGGCCTCCGACATAAAGACGGCCGTGTTCACCAACACGGTGACCGACTACAACGCTACTGCCGGCTGGGTGGTGGCATACAACGGCGGCGCTGTGAACGCCGGCACCATCACTTTCCCCGACGGCGAGGTGGCACAGGAATTTCTTAACACCCGCTGCGTGTTCTTCCACAACACTGCTACGACGGGCGCATGGAACGGCAACATCAAGCCCATCGAGAACGGCTACCGCACGCTGCACATGGACGTGTTCGGCACGAAGGACTGCGACGGTGTGATTGACTTCGAAGGCGGTTTCAGCGTTCCCTTCACTCTCGAGGCCGGCAAGTGGAACAGCGTCAATGCCAACATCGCGGACCGCGAGACTCTGAACAATATGTCGATACGCTTTACGGAGGCCAACATGTGCGACGTGCTGCTGGCCAACATCTATTTCACTGCTGCATATGTGGAGGGCGATGAGACCGCTCCCGTGCTTGAGGAAGTGACGGCAACGGCTGCAGAGACAACCATCACTCTGACACTGAAGGCGACGGACGACCTGAGCGCCGACGTGTACTATACCATCACCGTGGGCGACATGACCTACACCACAAGCGGCAAGAGCGGCGAGGCGGTGGAATACACTGTGACCGGCCTTGACTCGAGCACGGAGTACACGATCAGCGTGACTGCCGGCGACGGCAAGAACGTGAGCGAGGCGAAGGTGGTGACCGTGAAGACTACCGGCATGCCCGACGCTCCGACGCCTACGGTGGCTGCCTCGAAGGTTGTGGCCGTGTTCAGCGCCGCGTATGACGCTACGGCTGTGCCTGCGTTCGACGCATGGGGTTCGGCCGCCTCGATGACTACCGCCACGACGGAGAACGGCGAGACCGTGCTGCTGTTCAACAACTACAACGGCCAGTGGGGCGGTCTGGTGAATCTTACGGTCGACCTCAGCGGCATGAAGGACCCGAAGTATCTGCACCTCGACATCTTCAGCGGCGAGGCCGGCTCGGTGAGCGTGGCTCCCGTGTGGGGCGACGCTACCGGCGACACTCCCAACCAGGCTGTGGCTACGGCTGCCGGCGAGTGGAAGCAGTATGACCTGGCTCTCACTGACTTCGGCTATCCGGATCACGGCAACTCAGTGATCCAGCTGTCGCTGACGAATTCGACTCTTTCGCAGTTCGCTCTGAACAATGTGTATTTCTACACTACTGCTTCGACAGGCATCGAGGATGTGGCCGCAGACGGCCCGGCAGTGGTGAACGTGTATGGCGTGCATGGCGTGCTCGTGCGCAGCAATGTGGCTGCAAGCGAGGCTACCGCGGGCCTGGCGCCCGGCATCTATATCGTGGCCGGCGGAAATAAAGTTGAAAAGGTTTTGGTAAGGTAAGCGAGTCTGTTCGCTGAATGAAGGACGGTCTCCGGGAGGCGTGATGCTTTCCGGAGACTGTTTTTTTTGCGGGCGGGTGTAATTTTTCCGAGGGTGGGTGCGTCTAATAGGTGTCGCCTTTTTCATGGAGGCGTTTCCGATTATGATTATAGAACTGAAAGATATCAACAAAACGTATCCGGGCGCGGTGCCTCTGCATGTGCTCAAGGATATCAATCTGCAAATAGAGCGCGGAGAGCTGTGCTCCATCATGGGCGCGTCCGGCTCGGGCAAGTCGACGCTGCTGAACATCCTGGGCATTCTCGACACCTACGACACGGGCGAGTATGTGCTGGACGGGACGCTGATACGCGACCTTAACGAGAACCGTGCGGCGGAGCTTCGCAACCGCCTTATAGGCTTTGTGTTTCAGAGCTTCAACCTGATAGGCTACAAGAACGCTCTGGAGAACGTGGCTCTGCCTCTGTTCTACCGCGGCATAGGGCGCCGCAAGCGCAACGCCATGGCGATGGAACAGCTCGAGCGCATGGGGCTTGCAGACAGGGCTCACCATCTGCCCGGCGAGCTGAGCGGCGGCCAGAAGCAGAGGGTGGCGATAGCGCGGGCGCTGATAACGCAGCCGTCGATAATCCTGGCGGACGAGCCGACGGGCGCGCTGGACTCGCAGACGTCGAAAGAGGTGATGCGCGTGTTCCGCGACCTCAACGCGGATGGCATGACGATTGTGATAGTGACGCACGACCCCAAGGTGGGCGAGCAGACGAACAGGGTGATCCGCATTTCGGACGGCCGCATAGAGGGAGGAGAAGAAGATGCTTGACCTTGCGCGGGAAATACTCCAGACGCTGAGCCACAACAAGCTGCGTACGGCGCTGACCGGCATAGCCGTGGCGTGGGGCATATTCATGCTGATAGTGCTGCTGGGCGCGAGCCGCGGCCTTTACAACGCGACGCAGCGCAACAACGGCGTTGAGCAGTCGAGCTACGCGAGCGTGTGGGGCGGCTGGACCGGCAAGGCCCACAAGGGCTACAAGGAGGGACGCCGCATCAGCCTCAAAGATGACGACCTGGAGCCCGTGGAGAAGGACGGCGGCCCGCACATAGCGCGTGCCGACGCCACGATGAGCGTGGACACGGCGCGTGTGAGCACGCAGAAGGATTTTATCTCCGGCGGCATCTACGGCGCCGGCCCTAACGCGGCGGTGCAGGACCGTGTGAAGGTGAAGTACGGCCGCTTCATCAACGACCGCGACATGGCCGAGAGGCGCAAGGTGGTGGTGCTGCAGGCCGACCAGGCACGGTTGCTGTTCGGCGACGAGAAGGATGCGGTGGGCAAGCGTGTGGACTGCATGGGTCTGTCGTGGGTGGTCGTGGGCGTGTACGAGAACGAGTGGCGCCGCACGACGTACGCACCGTTCAACACGGTGATGATGCTTACGGGCAACAAGGGCACCATCGACGAGATGCAGGTGAAGCTGAAGGACATGGCGACGGAGGCCGACGTGAAGGACGTGAACGCCTCGCTGCGCGGGGTGCTGAGCCAGCGCCACGACTTCGCTGACGACGACCAGGGAGCGGTGCATGTGTGGAACCGTTTCGAGAACTACCTGGCACAGGGCGTGGCCAACAGGGTGCTGAACGCCGTGGTGTGGATAATAGGTCTGCTGACGCTTCTCTCGGGCATCGTGGGTGTGAGCAATATAATGTTTGTGAGCGTGCGCGAACGCACGCATGAGATAGGTATCCGGCGCGCCATCGGCGCCAAGCCCCGCAGCATTCTCGTGCAGGTGCTGGCCGAGAGCGTGGCCATAACTGCGATGTTCGGCTACGTCGGCGTGTTCTTCGGCATCGTGGTGACGGAGATTCTGGACAAGACGGTGGGGCAGACCGAATTTCTGTACAACCCGCGCGTAGACATCGGCGTGGCGGTGCAGGTGACGGTGGTGCTCGTGCTGGTAGGGGCTCTCGCGGGCTTCTTCCCTGCCAAGAAAGCGACAAAAGTGAAACCTGTAGAAGCGCTCAGGGACGAATGATACTTGCGATATTTGACACTGACAACTGGCGCGAGATAGGCGCCACGCTCGCGCGCAACAAGACGCGCACGTTTCTCACGGCCTTCGGCATATTCTGGGGCACGGCCATGCTGGCGATGCTGCACGGCGGCGCTCTGGGTCTGGCGGGGTTCATGGCCCGCAACTTCGAGGGTTTCGCCACGAACATGGGCGCTGTGATTCCGAGCACCACGTCGATGCCCTACAAGGGTTTCAACAAGGGCATGTGGTGGAGCATAACGGTGGAGGACATCGACCGTGCCAAACGGATGAGCGCGAAGATGGACCTTGTGAGCCCGCTGATATCGCGCGGGGGTACGGCTGCCTACGGCACGAAGTCGACGAGCGCCAACATGAACGGGTGCGGTCCCGACTTCTGGAAGATACAGCAGGTGAACGTGCATGCCGGCCGTGTGCTCAACGAGGGCGATGAGCGGCAGAACGCGAAGGTGGCGGTGATAGGCCGCAACGTGAGCGACGAGCTGTTCGGCCCCGACCCGCAGCAGGCATTGGGCAAGTATGTGAACGTGAACGGGTTGTACTACAAGTGTGTGGGCGTGGCATCTCAGAAAGGCGAGGCCACGATACAGAGCAGGGTGGACAATGCCGTGTATGTGCCGCTCGGACCTATGCGCACGGCATTCAACATGGGCAACAAGGTGGATTTCTTTGTGTTCACCGCCAAGGACGGCTACAAGCCGAAGGATGTGCTGCCTTCGATACGCCGCGCGATATGCGCCGGGCATCCGATTCATCCCGAAGACGAGAAGGCTTTCTGGGTGATGGATGTGAGCGAGATGTTCGATGTTGTGAACACGATGTTCACCGGCATCGACCTGCTGGCGCTTCTTGTGGGCGCGGGCACGCTGATAGCGGGCATCATAGGCGTCGGCAACATCATGTGGATAATAGTGCGCGAGCGCACCCGCGAGATAGGCATCCGTCGCGCCATCGGCGCCAAGCCCCGGGATATAATCGTGCAGATATTGTCGGAAAGCATGGTGCTGACGACGATTGCCGGCAAGGCGGGCATCTGTTTTGCGTGTGCGGTGCTGCATGGCGCCGACGCGCTGACGGCTGTGCCGGGGCATGCCGCCGCGGGTTTCCAGCTGGGTTTCGGCACTGCGGTGGTGATACTGGCGGTGTTCCTTGTTCTCGGCACGGCCGCGGGTCTCATCCCGTCGATAAAGGCCATGAAGATAAAGCCGGTGGAGGCGATGAAGGATAAGTAGGGCATCCGGCCCGGATAGCGGCGGGATTGGCCCGGAGTTTTGAGTACGATAATATAAACAACAACATATCTAATTGAAGATGAAGAAGATATTTAAGATTGTGATGTGGACGTTAGTGGCCGTGATTTTTGCGGGGACGTTCGTGTATCTTTACATGAACTCGCGTCCGAAGGAGGAGCGCTACGCTACGGTGCAGCCGACGCGCGGCGACATCGAGCGGACTACCGTGCTGACCGGCACCATAGAACCGCGCGATGAAATCGAGATAAAGCCGCAGATTTCGGGCATTATCTCGGAGGTGCTCGTGGAGGCCGGCGACCTGGTGAACGAGGGTGATGTGATAGCCCGCATCAAGGTGATACCGGAGGCTGCACAGCTGTCGAGCGCGCAGAACCGCGTGGATGTGGCCAACGTGGCCCTGGACGATGCGCAGGCGAAGTATGAGCGCGCGAAGATGCTGTATGACAAGAAGGTGATCGCGCGCGAGGAATATGAGACGGCGGAAGCCACCTGGCTTAAGGCGCAGAAAGAGGTGAGCGGCGCCCGGGACGCGCTGCGCATCGTGCGCGAGGGTGTGTCGGAGCTGAATGCCAAGGAGAGCAACACGATGGTGCGCGCCACGATAACGGGTCTGGTGCTCGATGTGCCGGTGAAGGTGGGCAGCTCGGTGATTCAGAGCAACACGTTCAACGACGGCACCACTATAGCGACGCTCGCCGACATGAACAAGCTCATCTTCAAGGGCAACGTGGACGAAACCGAGGTGGGACAGCTCGCCGTGGGGATGCCCATGACGATTGCTATCGGCGCGATGCCGGATGTGTCGCCGTCGGCGGTGATAGAGTTCATCTCGCCTAAGGGCACGAGTTCCAACGGGGCCAACACGTTTGAGATAAAGGCTGCGCTGAGCGACCTGCCCGAGAGCGGCCTGCGCGCGGGCTACTCGGCCAACGCCACTGTGTCGCTGCGCAGGGTGAAGGACGTGATGATGGTGCCGGAGAGCGTGGTGGAATATGCCGGCGACAGTACTTTCGTGTACTGCCTGGGCGACACCGTGCCGACGCAGCAGTGGAAGCGCACGGCTGTGAAGACGGGCCTGGGCGACGGCATAAACCTGGAGATTGTGAACGGAATAGACTCTACGGCCACGCTGCGTGGCGATAAAATCCAGTAAACGGCGATGAAAAAGATGATTATGGCGGCGGCGCTGGCAGGGGTCGCGCTGACGGCCGGGGCCGGGCCGTGGAGCCTCGACAGCTGCATAAGCTATGCTCACGAGCGCAACATATCGGTGCGTCAGCGTGCGGTGGACTGTCTCAATGCCGAGTATGGCGTGACGGAGGCCAAGGACCGCTTTCTGCCGCAGGTGGCAGGCGGCGCGTCGCAGAATTTCTCATTCGGCCGCGGACTGACGGGTGACAATACCTACGCGAACCGCAATACGCAGAGTTTCGGTGTGAACGTGGGCATGAGCATGCCTGTTTTCCAGGGCCTGGCGGGCGTGCGCCGCGTGGCTTATGCCAAGGCCAACCTGCAGGCCATCGTGGAGCAGTTCGAGGCAACGAAGGACGATGTGACGCTGAACGTGATATCGCAGTATCTGCAGGTGCTGTACTGCAAGGAGATGGTGGATGTGGCGGCCGACCAGGCGTCGTTGTCGCGCACGGAGCTGGAGCGGCGGCGCGAGCTGTGCGCGGCGGGCAAGATCGCCGAGCTGGATGTGCTTGAGGCCGAGGCGCAGCTGGCCCGCGACGAGCTGACGCTGGTGAACGCCGAGAACGACCGCGATCTGGCGGTCGTGGGCATGGAACGGCTGCTGCAGCTTGAGGCCGGAACGGACTTTGACGTGGAGCCGCTGCAGGAAGATGCGCTGCCGCTTCCGACAGTGGACGAGGTGTATGCCAACGCGCTGTCGCTGAACCACGGCATACGGGCTGCGGAGCTGAACGTGAAGGCTGCGGAGAGCAATGTGTCGCTGTCGCGCACGGGCTATATGCCCACGCTGAGCATGAACGCGGGGCTGAGCACGAACTACTACAAGGTGTCGGGTATTCCGGGAGCTGCGTTCGGGAGCCAGATGCGCGAGAATTTCAGCAAGAGCATCGGACTGACGCTCAGTGTGCCGATATTCGATGCTTTCGGGACGCGCAACAGCGTGCGCCGTGCAAAGGCGTCGCAGATAAGCGCCGAGCTGCAGCTGGACGACGCTCGCTCGCAGCTGTACCAGAACATCCGGCAGGCGCACAGCCAGGCTGTGGCCGCGCGCCGCAAGGCGGCGAGCGGCGAGGTGGCGGCTCGTTCGAGCCGTGCAGCTCTGGAGGCCATGCAGGAGAAGTATAACTATGGCCGGGCCAATGCCACTGAGTTCGAGCAGGCCAAGAGCGCATGGTTCCGCGCGTGCTCGGAGCTTGTGCAGGCGCGCTACGAGAGTGTGCTGCGGGCACGGATTGTGGATTTCTATAACTCGGGTCGCTGAAAATAAAGGCGAATATAGCCAGTAATTAAGGTCCATAACGAAGCAGACTTTTCAGCTTCGTTATGGACCTTTCTATTTCGGAACCCGACTGAAACTCCGTCAAGATGCTGCCGGGCTTTGAAGCCCGCGCCGCGTTTCAGTGTGCTACCTGGCCGGAGAGGAGGAGGAGGGCTTCGGTGGCGGCGCGGTCGATGACGCGGGCGCGATTGCCCGGCAGGCGGAGCAGGCGGGAGACGGTGGCTGAGGGGGTGGCGCAGGCTATCCACACGGTGCCGACGGGCTTGTCGGGTGTGGCTCCGCCGGGACCGGCGATGCCGCTTGTGGCTATGGCGCAGTCGCATCCGAGGGCTCGGCGCGCTCCGTCGGCCATCTGCTCGACAACCTCGCGGGAGACAGCTCCGCAGGCGTCGAGGGTGGCGTTGTCGACTCCAAGGAGGCCTGTCTTGACGCTGTTGGCGTAGCTGACTACCGAGCCGAGGAACACATCGGAGCAGCCGGCTATGGCAGTGATGCGCTGCGCTATGGTGCCTCCGGTGCAGCTTTCGGCTGTGCCGAGGGTGTAGGCGTGGCGGCGGCAGTAGTCGAGGGCTATCTCGGCGGCTGTGGCGTCGCCTTCGTAGCGCAGTTCGGGACCGATGATGGCTTTTGCGCTGTCGATTTGGCGCTGCATTTCGGCGTCGAGGACTTCGGCGTCGACGCCGCGGCCGTCGAGACGCAGGCGTATGAGGCCCGGCGCGGGGAGGTAGGCCAGGTGCATGTGGGGAGGCAGCGCGCTTTCCCAGGGCGCGAGGCGTCCGGCGAGTGCCGACTCGCTGATGCCGCCTACCATGAGGCAGCGGTGGCGCAGGACGGTGTCGGAATGGAAGCGGCGTGCGACGCACGCTGCAACCTCGGGAAGCATGCCTTCTGTTTCGAAAGGCACTCCCGGCATGGAGATGACGACGCGGCCGTCGCGCTCGAACCACATGACGGGCGCCGTGCCGAAGCGGTTCTGGATGACGCGGCATGATGCGGGCACGTCGGCCTGGGCGGCTGTGAGCTCGTTCATGGCGAGTCCGCGGAGGGCGAATACGCGCTCTATGTTGGCGGTGACTTCGGGGTCGCGGCGCATGGGGCCTCCGAAGATTTCGGCAAGGGTGTGCTTGGTGATGTCGTCCTTGGTGGGGCCGAGGCCTCCGGTGCAGACAACGAGGTGTGCCTCCGAGAGGGCTGCTGTGACTGCATGGCGGATGGCAGCGGCGTCGTCGGGGACGGTGCGGACGCCGGCGATGTCCCATCCGAGCGGGCCGAAGGTGCGCGCGATGGCTCCGGAGTTGGTGTCGGTGACTTGTCCGATGAGGATTTCGTCGCCGATGATGATGATGGAGAGTTTCATACGGTGACTCTTGCGAAGGGCACGGCGTCGTAGGGACAGAAGATGCCGTCGAGGTACTTGAAGTAGCCTGCGATGGCTACCATGGCGGCGTTGTCGGTGGTGAACGCGCGCTCGGGTATGAATGCGTCGAGGCCGTGGCGCGCGCAGTAGTCGGCGACAGCCGCGCGCACTCCGCTGTTGGCGGAAACGCCTCCGCCTATGGCTATGGTGCGCACGCCGGTGGCTTTTACGGCTTTGTCGAGCTTGTCGATGAGGATGTCGATGATGGTGGCCTGCAGGGATGCGGCCAGATGGGCCTTGTTCTTTTCTATGAAACCGGGGTCGTCGGCGACGGCGTCGCGGAGGGTGTAGAGGAATGATGTCTTGAGGCCGCTGAAGCTGTAGTCAAGTCCGGGGATGCGCGGCTTTGCGAAGCGGAACCGCTTAGGGTCGCCCTCGGCGGCGAGGCGGTCGATGTGCGGGCCTCCCGGGTAGGGCAGTCCCATGACTTTCGCGCACTTGTCGAAGGCTTCGCCTGCGGCATCGTCGATGGTCTGGCCGAGCACCTGCATGTCGTTGTAGCCGCGCACGAGGATGAGCTGGGAGTTGCCTCCGGAGACGAGCATGCAGAGGAAAGGGAATTCGGGGACGCGGTCGGCGGGGTCGCGGCGCACGAAGTGGCTGAGTACGTGGCCGTGGAGGTGGTTGACGTCGACCATCGGCACATGGAGGCCGAGAGAGAGGCCCTTGGCGAAACTGGTGCCGACGAGCAGCGAGCCGAGCAGGCCGGGGCCACGCGTGAAGGCGATGGCCGAGATGTCGTGCTTGTCGACTCCTGCGCGGCGCAGGGCCGTGTCGACCACGGGCACGATGTTCTGCTGATGGGCGCGCGAGGCGAGTTCGGGGACTACGCCTCCGTACTCCTCGTGCACTTTCTGCGAAGCTATGACGTTGCTGAGCAGGATACCGTCGCGGATGACTGCGGCGGATGTGTCGTCGCACGACGACTCGATGCCCAGGATTACTACGGGTTTTGTTTCAGACATACGGGAATCAGAAAATGTAGCACACCATTGCGGCGACGTATGCGCCGGAGTAGCTTTTGATGAGCGTGTATTTTGCCTCGATGCCGCACTTGAGGGTTTTTGAGCACCTCAGCTCGAATCCGGCTCCGAGGTTGAGGCCGAAGCGGCTGGAGCGGGTGGTGATGTCGTCGTCGGCGTCGAAGAGCTCGCGTGGCAGGGTGCGGTTCCAGGATGAGTAGTTGAGGCCTGCGAGGGGATAGAGCGCAGCTTTTTCGCCGGTGAAGGTGAATGGTGTGTGAAAGTTGAAGTCGATGGTGAAAGCATCCATGTTGCGGTGCTTGAACACGCATCCGATTTCCGGGGCGACGCGCAGGTGGCTTGAGAAGCTGTAGTGGAACACGAGGCCTGCGGATGCGGAAGTGTTTTTGTCGACGTAGCCTATTTTTGGGCCGATGCTTTTCTCGCCTCGTTCGAACTGTGCGTTGGCAGACAGCGGTGTGAGCATGAGAATGGCGAAAAGGATGGCCGCAACGGCGGGAAAGAATGTGGGACGCTTCATTGTTTTGTCATTTTTCAGAATGCAAAAATACGAAAAAAAACTCAGCGTGTGCGTGTCTTTGCAAATCTTTCATTAACTTTGTGGCTCAAAAGACACGTTAAATGAAAAGAATCAGCGCTCTTATAGCCGTAATATGCCTCTGCGCCGCCGGCGCGATGGCCCAGTTTCGAGCTGCCGGCGTGGCCGGCGTAAATGTCAATTCTCTGAGTTTCAGCCAGGATCTGGTGCCTGTGGACAATGCCGTGGGCTTTCATGCCGGTGTTTTAGGAGAGCTGATGTTTCCGGGCATAGGTTTCGGCCTGGACCTGGGTCTGCTTTACAACCAGGCCGGCGCGAAAGTGGACCTCGGCAGCAAGGAGGTGTGGTCGAGTCTCGGCTACGGCAATGAGCGTTCGTATCTGCATTATGTGCAGATTCCGCTGCACCTGCGCTTCAAGTGGACTCGCATGAGCGGTCTGGAGGAGTATGTGGCTCCTTTTGCGTACGGCGGTCCGGAGCTGAACATCCTTGTGGCTCACAACAAGTGCAAGGCTTATGACTATTCGGGCGCGGAAATCGGTCTGACGGCCGGCCTGGGTGTGGAGGTGATGCGCGACTGGCAGGTGTCGGCATCGTACACCTGGGGTATGACCAACGCGCTTGAGACGAAGCTGCTGGACGGCTTTGGCGCGCGCAACCGACAGTGGACCGTGCGTGTGGCCTATTTCTTCAAGCATTAGGCCCCGGCGTCTGGAAGGCGTACAGGATACGGGAAAAGCGTCGCATGGTGCGGCGCTTTTCTTGTGTGAGGGGGGGGAGGATTGCCGCAATCAGCGGACGAGGGCACGGCCGCCCCAGACGAGGAGGATGCCGAGGATGATGCTGAGGGCGAGGTAGAGGGCGAATGTGGTCCAGTCGCCTTTGGAGCCAAGCACCCACATGTCGTCGGCGAAGGAGGAGAATGTGGTGAAGCCGCCGCAGAAACCGGTGATGAGCAGGACGTTCTCGCCGGGTGTCATGACGTGGGCTTTTTCGAGGAGGCCGAAGAAGAGACCTATGAGGAAGCATCCTATGATGTTGACGAGGAATGTGCCCATGGGAAACGAGCCGTGGAACATGCCGGAACACCATTTTCCGACGAGGTAGCGCCCGCAGGTGCCTACGAAACCGCCACATCCGGCGATGAGCATTGCTTTAATCATAAGGGGGATAGTTTTAAATAAATTGTTGAATCGTATATATGCTAAACGCCGGAGCCTGAGTTTTGTTCGGTGGAGGTCAGGCCTTTGTCGCCGTGGAAGAAATGGTCGAGGTGGCGCTCTTTGAAATTCTGGAGAATGACCCAGAAGTTGGGTACGAAAAGCGTGCCGACGACGGCGTTGATGGCCATGCCGAAGACTACGGCGGCTCCGAGGGCTATTCGGCTTCCGGCTCCGGCGCCTGTGGCGAAGAGCATGGGCATGACGCCGAAGACGAAGGCCAGGGCTGTCATCATGATGGGGCGGAAGCGCACGCGTCCCGCGTCCATGGCTGCGGTGTCGATGTCGCATCCTGCCGTGCGGTAGTCGCGGGCGTACTCGACGATGAGGATGGCGTTTTTGGCCGACAGTCCGAGCAGGAGGATGATGCCTATCTGGGTGTAGATGCTGATGCTCTGTCCCATGATCATGCAGCCTACGACGGCTCCGAGAACAGCTGTGGGCATTGCGATGACTACGGCGACGGGGTCGGTGAGGCTTTCGTACTGGGCGGCGAGGACGAGGAGAGTGATGACGACGGCGAGGATGAGCACGAAGGTGATGGTGGTGCCGGCCTGTGTCTCCTGGTAGGCTTCGCCTGTCCAGGCGTAGGAGTAGTTGGAGCCGACGGCGTCGCGTATTATTTCCTCCATGGCCTTGATGCCGTCGGCGGAGCTGACGCCTTTGGCGACGGTGGCGGTGAGGGAGGCGGTGGTGTACATGTTGTAGCGGCTGACCGTGGACGAACCCATGGATGGCTCGATGGTGGTGAATGCGGAGAAGGGCACCATGTCGCCGGAGGCGTTGCGGACGCTGAGGGCGAGGACGTCGGCGATGCGTTGGCGGGATGCGGCGTCGCCTTTAAGGGTGACCTGATAGACGCGGCCGAACTCCACGAAGTCGTTGACGTAGCTGCCTCCCATGAATGCGGAGAGTGCCGAGTAGACGTCGTCGAGAGTGAGGCCGCGCAGCTTCACTTTGTCGCGGTCGATGTCGAGGGTGTACTGCGGGATGGCGCCTTCGTAGAGGGATGTGACGGATGCGATGCGGGAGTCTTTTGCGGCGGCTGCCTCGATGTCGGCGAGGGCCTGTTTCATGGCCCGGGGTCCGTGGTTGTTGATGTCGAGGAGCTGCATCTCAAGGCCTGACGACATGCCGAGGCCGGGGATGGCTGGGGGATTGAGGGCGAAGACGACCGGCTCCTGAAGGGATGCGCCTATGCGTTCGATTTTTTCGATGACGGCGTTGATCTGCTCGCTTTTGGCCTTGCGCTCGTCCCATGGCTTGAGGACGACGAACATTGAGCCTACGTTGCCTCCGGAGCCGCCGCCGAGGAAGCTCTGGCCTGAGACGGATATGACGTTGCGCACCTCGGGCAGGGCGCGGATGCTGTCGCTTAGCTGCGCGACGACGCGGTCGGTGCGGTCGAGGGTGGCTCCTGTGGGGAGCTGGACGGATGCGATGCAGTAGCCCATGTCCTCGGATGGGATGTAGGATGTGGGCCATTTGAGGAATCCGTAGAATGCGGCTCCGGTGATGATGAAGTAGATGGCGATGGCTACCCACGGGCGTCGCACGAAGGTGCCGACAGCTTTCATGTAGGTAGCGGTGGCGGCTTCGTTGCCTTTGTTCCACCAGCGGAAGAGGAAGAATCGTGGATTCTTGGGCGCGGGCTTGAGGAAGAGGGCGCACATGGCGGGGGTGAAGGTGAGGGCGTTGAAGCCGGAGAAGGCGGTGCTGATGGCGATGGTGAGCGCGAACTGCTTGTAGAGTTCGCCGGTGATGCCGCTGACAAGGGCGGTGGGTATGAATACGGACAGGAGCACGAGTACCTCTCCGACGACCGGTCCCTGGAGCTCGGACATGGCTTTTTCGGCGGCCTGTCGGGGATTGAGCTTGCCTTGGTCGAGGAGTCGCGAGCAGTCCTCGACGACAACGATGGCGTCGTCGACGACGATGGCGACTGCGAGGACGAGACCGAAGAGGGTGAGGGTGTTGATGGAGAATCCCAATAGCTTCATCACGGCGAAGGTGGCGATGAGCGAGACGGGAATGGTGAGCATCGGTATGATGACGGCGCGCCAGCTCTGAAGGAAGAGAAGGATGACAATCATCACTATGAGAGTGGTCTCGAGGAGGGTGACGAGGAGATCGTCGATGGAGGCGGTGACGAAGTCGGTGGAGTTGAGCAGGACGCGGTAGTGGATGCCTTCGGGAAAGTAGGCGGAGAGGCGGTCGAGTTCTTTTTCGACGCCTTTGACGACCTGCAGAGCGTTGGCTCCGGGCAGCTGGTAGATGCCGATGAGGGCGGCTTGTCCGCCGTTGACGCGTGACACCTGTGTGTAGGTCTGGCTGCCGAGCTCTACGCGTGCGATGTCGCGCAGGCGCAGGACGCCGTTGCCGTCGGTGTCGGTGCGTATGACGATGTCGCCGAACTGGGATGCGTCGGAGAGGCGGCCGGGGGTGTTGATGGTGTACTCGAAGGCCTGGTCGGCGGCCATGGGTGAGGTGCCGACGGATCCGGCCGACACCTGCATGTTCTGCGACTGAATGGCAGCGGTGACGTCCTGTGGGGTGATGTTGCGCACGCGCATTTTTTCGGGGTCGAGCCATACGCGCATGCTGTAGGACCCGCCTCCGAAGGCGCCTACGCCTCCTACACCATCGACTCGCGAGAGGGCGTCGGTGATGTTGATGTTGGCGTAGTTGGTGAGGTAGAGCGCGTCGTAGCGTTCGGGGTTGTCGCTCTCGAGTGCTGCGAAGAGGATGATGTTGGACGACTCGGACATGACGGAGACGCCCTGCTCCTTGACTGCGGCGGGGAGTTGCGGGTCGGCCTGTGCGACGCGGTTCTGCACTTTGACGGCGGCTTCGTCGAGGTCGGTGCCGACTTCGAAGGTGACGGTGAGCCCGTAGGAGCCGTCGGCGCCGCAGTCGGAACTCATGTACATCATGCCTTCGACGCCGTTGACTTCCTGCTCGATGGGGACGGCGATGGTTTTGGCCACGGTCTCGGCGTCGGCTCCGGGATAGGATGCCGAGATGCGCACGGTGGGCGGTGTGATGTCGGGATATTGCGAGACGGGAAGTGTGCTGACCGTGAGCAGTCCGGCAAGCAGCATCACCACAGCGAGGACTATGGAGAAGATGGGTCGCTCGATAAAGAATCTTGAGAACATGGCTTGGTGCTTACTTAGTGAAGGGGTGTACGGTCATGCCGTCGCGCACCTTGAGCATGGCTGATGTGACGTAGCGGTCGGATGGGCTGATGCCGGATGTGATGATGCGCATGGAGTCGTCGACGATGTCGCCGGCGACGACGGGTGTGTAGACGACGCGGTCGGAGTCGTTGACGGTGTAGAGGTATTTGCCGAGCTGGTCGGTGGAGAGTGATGCGTCTCGGACGAGCATGGCTTCGGGATCGACGCCTACGGGAACTGACACGTTGACGTACATTCCCGGCCGGAGCTCGTCGTAGGGGTTGGCGATTTCGGCCTGCATGGTCATGGTGCCGGTGGAGTTGCTCATGCTCGGAGCGAGGTAGATGAGCCGGCCGGTGTAGGAGTGTGGCAGTTTTTGGCCGAAGTCGACGGGGACGCGTGTGTTTTTGTTGTTGAGTGCGGCGCGTACGGTCTGTGCGAGGGCGATGTCCTCGATGGAGAATACGGCGAGCATGTTTTCGTTGTCGTAGACGTCGCAGAGGACTACCGGGGAGGCTTCGCCGCTGACGTAGTTGCCGACGGAGAGGTTGTTGTCGCTGACGCGTCCGTCGATGGGGGATGTGACGGTGCAGTAGCCGAGGTTGGTGCGTGCGCTGCTGAGGGCGGCTTCGGCGCTTTTGACGGATGCCTCGCCTTCCCGCTCGGCGTCGCGTGCCTGTTCTACTTCCATTTCAGAGACGGCGTCGCTTTTGAATGCTTTTTCCATGGCTGCGCGCCGGCGGGTGGCGTAGTCGTAGTTGCTGCGTGCCGATGCGAGGGTGGCCTCGGCCTGGCGCACGGCGTCGGCATAGGCTGTGCTCTCGATGGAGAACAGCGGCTGGCCCTTGCGCACGATGTCGCCGGAGGTGTAGTGTTTGGCGGTGATGAGGCCGTTGACACGAGCCACGACGTTGACGCTTGCCTGTGCGATGAGTGTGCCGGGGAATTTGCGGTAGAGGGTGACGGAGTCGACCTTTACGGGGGTGACGCGGATGTCGGGTGCGGCGGCCGACCGGTCGTCGGAATCGTGGCGGGAGCATGAGGCGGCTCCTACGACGGCCGCGGTGGCGGCGAGTATGATAAATGCTTTCATGAGGAGGATTTTATGGGGGGATTTATCGGGTGATGCCGCCGCCCATGGCGCGGTAGAGGGTGGCGAGGGATGCGAGGGCGTCGCCGCGCGCCGCGAGGAGGGAGTTGGTGTATTCGAGATAGTTCATCTGTGCGTCGACGACGTTGGTGAATGGCGAGAGGCCTTGTTTGTACTGGTCGACGGAAAGTTCGAGGGATATGCGGCTTTGTTCGACTACTTCCGCGAGGGTGTCGATGCGAGAGAGATCGTCGGTGTAGGTGCGCAGGGCGTTTTCGACTTCTGCCACGGCTTGCTGGACGGTGGCGTTGTAGTTGGCTATCTGTGCTTCCACCTCGTCGCGTGCGGATGCGACGGCTGCGCGGCGCGCGAGGCCGTCGAATATGGTCCATGAGAGTGCGGGGGCGACGGACCATGTGAGAGAACCGTCCTTGAAAAGGCCTTTGGGGCGTTGGGCTGCGGTGCCGATGGCGCCTGTGATGGAGAGGACGGGAAGGTAGTCTTTGCGCGCTATGCCGAGCTCGGCGGCTGCGACTCCGAGGTTGGCCTCGGCGGCTGCGATGTCGGGACGGCGGCGGAGCAGATCGGCGGGTACGCCTGCGCTGACGATGCGGCGGCAGTCGGGCTGTTGCCCGGCGCGTGCGGCGAGGAGAGGCTCGATGTCGGCGGGATAGAGGCCGCAGAGTGTGGCTATGGTGTTGATGTCGCGTGTGATCTGTGTGTCGAGCAAGGGGAGGGATGCCTGTGTGGAGTAGAGGACGATGCGTGCCTGGGCGACGTCGAGGGCGGAGGCGAGGCCGGCTTCGTGGCGGGCGATGGTGATGTCGACTATGTGGCTCTGGCTCTCGATGTGCTCGCGTGCGACAAGCTGCTGTGCCTGTGCGGTGCGCAGGTCGAAGTAGGCTGTGGCTATCTGCGCGCACACGGAAATCATGGCTGCTGTGTAGTCAGCGCGGGATGCGTCGGCTGCGCGGCTGCTGCGGCGTACGCCGGCGGTGACTTTGCCGAAGACGTCGGGCTCCCACGATGCCTGGAGGCCGAGTGCGTAGCCGCCGTCGATGACGCCTGCCTCGCGCCGGCGGCTCCATCCGGCGGTGGCGCTGACGGTGGGGTAGTAGCCGGCGCGTGCAGAGCGGACGGCCTGGCGGGCGGCGTCGAGCCGCCGGGCGGCCATGGCGATGTCGAAGTTGTTGTTCTCGCCGATGGCGATGAGGGAGTCGAGGGTGGTGTCGTCGAAGCCGCGCCACCATGCGTCGTCGGATGGAAGGGTGGTTTCGTTGGCCGGCGCGGCGGCCCAGCGTCCGGGCATGGGTAGGGTGAGGCAGTCGGCAGCCTCGGAGCGTGCGGCGGCCGGGATGACGGCTGCGCAAAGCATGAGAGCGATGAGGGTTGAAACGTGAGTGGGGTGCATCTTTCGCAGGTTATAATAATAAAACAACTGCGGAAGTGCGGAAAATGTTTGCTACGGATGGCGGAAATCGTTGCCTGCGGGTGCCTGGAAGATGCGCAGGCCGAAGTGTTGCACGACGGCGTAGACGTGGTTGAGTATCAGGTCTTTATCGTGTTCGAACTGTTTCCATTGTACGGCGCGTGTGAAGAAGTAGAGCTGGAGGGGGATGCCTGTGGATGCCGGCTCCATCTGGCGCACCATGTGGAGGAGGTTGGGGTTGACGAGGGGATGGGCGGCGATGTAGCGGTCGAGGTAGGCGCTGAGGAGCTGGAGGTTGACGATGGGTGCGGAGGTGTCGATGTCGAGGCCGTCGAGCCATCCTTGTGCGGCGAGGGCGTCGAGTTCGTCGGGGGTGCAGAAGCGTATGCTGTTGACGTCGATGAGGACGGCGCGGTCGACGCGGCGTCCTCCGCTGTCGCGCATGGGCTGGTAGTTGCGGAACGATTCGGAGATGAGGGAGTAGGGAGGGATGGTGGTGATGGAGTTGTCCCAGTTGCGCACCTTGACGGTCGTGAGCGATATGTCTTCGACCTCGCCGTTGGCTCCGTGGCTGTCGGCTACAATCCAGTCGCCGCGGTGGAGCATGCGGTTGGATGTGAGCTGAATGCCTGCGACAAGGCCGAGGATGGTGTCCTTGAACACGAGCATCAGCACGGCGGCGGAGGCGCCGAGGGCGGTGAGGATGACGACGGGGCTTTTGCCGATGAGGATGCTGATGCCGACGATGATGCCTATGCCTATGAACACGAGCTTGACCATCTGGAAGATGCCTTTGACGGCGTAGACGCGGAGTTCGCGCCGGCGGGCGAGGGCGTCGTGGAGGTTGCCGACAAAGATGTTGACCATGTGTATGGCTGCCCAGAGGATGTAGAAGCGTGTGCCGATGTCGACAGTGCGGAGGGTGGCGTCGGTGCCTCCGAAATAGGCTGCGGGCAGGAGCCACCACACGACGATGGCTGGTGCGAGCTGACTGACGGCGCGCATCATGCGTGGGTTGAGCAGGTCGTCGTCCCAGGTGGTGCGGCTGCGGGAGACGAATGCTTCTATGACCCAGAGGATGGCGCGTGTGATCCAGTAGCCGGCCACGGCGGCTACGGCCACGATGGCAAGGATGGCCGCGCGGGCGGCTGTGGCGCCGGCAGCCGCGGCGATGTGTGAGGAGAGCTGTATGAGTGTTTCCTGTATCATACGGGAAGCTTGCCGGGGGCTGTGAAGATGTGGAAGAGGAGGTCGCGGAAGAGGTCGGGGGCGGCCTGTCGGGAGCCGTTGCCTTTGATCATGGCGTCGAAGCGCCTGAGGGCGTCGATGATTTCTATTATCTGGTAGGCGTTGTAGTGGGAGAGGGCGAGGCGGAGGCGGCGCAGGGCGAAGGCGTTCTTGAGGCCGAGGGCTTTTTTGAGGCTGTCGTCGGAGCGGTCGGGGGTCCAGATGGCGATGACGAGGTCGGAGAACAGGCTGAAGAGGGCGGAGCAGACGAGGACCATGGAGACGGCCTTGGGATTGGCGGCGAAGTAGGCGGCGATGCGCCAGCACTTGGCTTCGTCGCGCGCTGCCACGGCGTCGACGAGCTCGAATGTGTTGAAGTCCTTGCTGTAGCCGATGTTGCGCTCGATGGCTTCGGGGGTGATTTCGGCTCCGCGGCCGATGATGTCGGCGAGCTTGGCGATTTCGTTGTGGAGCCGGCTCAGGTCGGTGCCGATAAAGTCGGCGAGCATCTTGACGGCTTTGTCGCCTGCGCGCATGCCTTTGTCGGCTATGAGGCCGGCGATGACTGCCGGGAGCTGGTAGTCCCAGAGCTTGCGTGATTCGAAGCATACGGCGCCTGTCTGCTTGATGGCTGCGAGGAAGTCTTTGCCTTTTGCCTGCGCGCCGCGCACGCATATGACGAGGATGGTGGTGGGGGAGGGGTTGAGGACGTAGCGCTGCAGACGGTTGATCCAGTTGGCGTCGACGGCCTGTGCTTCCTTTAGGATTACGACCTGCCGGTCGGACATCATCGGGACGCTCATGCAGAGGTCCATGACGGCGCCAGGCTCGACCTGGGGGGCGTAAAGGGTGTACTGGGCAAATTCTTTGTCGGCCTGCGGGATGATTTTTTCGAATTCCTTGACGAGCTCGTCGACGTAGAAGCCTTCCTCGCCGTGGAGCAGGTAGACGGGGTCGTACTGGCCGTTGGCGAGACGGCGGCGGAGAGAGTCGAATGTTACAGCGGGTGACGGAGCCATGTTTTTCGGAATTATTTCGTAAATTTACGCAATATTTCCGAAACAGCAAAAATGCAACTCAATTTACCAGAATATGGCGCTCGCGTGCGTCGGCTTGCCGACGGGTCGGTGCAGATATACGACGACCTGCGGAGGAAGTTTGTGGCGCTGACTCCCGAGGAGTGGGTGCGGCAGCATTTCGTGCACTGGCTGCTGGATGCGAAGCGCTATCCGGCCGGACTGACGGCCAACGAGGTGGGGCTGCGGCTGAACGGGACGCTGCGGCGGTGTGACACGGTAGTGTTCGGGACTGACGGCCGGCCGGCGGTGGTGGTGGAGTACAAGGCTCCGGAGGTAGCCATCACTCAGCGTGTGTTCGACCAGATCGCGCGCTACAATCTTGTGATGCAGGCCGATTATCTTATTGTGAGCAACGGGCTTGACCATTATTGCTGCCGATATGACCATGCGACGGGGCGCTATGCTTTTGTGCGCGAGGTGCCGGCGTGGGAGAATCTATAGTTTGTGTTCGATGCCGATTCCGAAGAGGGCGAAGTCGAAGAGAACGGGGTCGTCGGGGCGGAGTGTGCGCATGGCTGCGGTGAGCTGCTCGACGGCGGTGCGGTCGTTGCTGCGGCGGGCAAGGAGGCCGAGGTCGCGGGCGGTGTTGCCGACGTGTACGTCGAGCGGTATGTAGAGCTGTGCGGGTGTGATGACTGACCAGATGCCGAGGTCGACGATGCCGTCGCGGCGCACGAGCCAGCGGAGGGCCATGTTGATGCGTTTGAGCGCTGTCTGCTTGAGGTTCTGTGGCAGGCAGCGTGAGTCGGTCCGGCCGTCGTTGGCTGCGATGAGCTCGCGGTTGATGGCGTCGGCGAGTGCCCATGAGGGTGCTTCGGAAGCGGCGATGCCGGCGTGGGCTGCGAGGCCTTCGACAGAGCCGTAGCGGCTGAAGATGCGGTGCAGGCCCCGGAGCCAGTGCTGCAGGTTGGCGTTGAAGAATGTGCGGTGTATGTTGTCGGTGGGGCGCAGGTCCTCGTAGGCGCGGTCGAGGATGAATTCGGCGGGTTTATGGTCCATGAGGGCGAGCATGCGCTCGCAGTTGCGGCATATCATGGTGCGGTTGCCCCAGGCTATGGTGGCGCAGAGGAGTGCTGCTGTCTCGATGTCGCGCTGTCCGGAGAAACGGCGTGGAAACTGCACCGGGTCGGCTTCGATGAAGGCGGGAGAGTTGAGGCGCGTGGCTTCTGTTTCGAGCAGCAGGGCTATGTCGGAGGGTATTTGTGTCATATGCATGGGGTTTATAAAAAAACAATGCCCGACTCCCGTCGCGCATTGAATTCAGTTTTGCAAAGTTACGTTATTTCATTGTGTAGGGTGAACAGTGGGGGTCGAACCCACGACCTTCGGAACCACAATCCGACGCTCTAACCAACTGAGCTATGCTCACCATTTTGCTATTGCGGTGCAAAGTTACAATCTTTTTTTGAATTGTGCAAGAGTAGGACGAGATTTTTTTGCCTGGATTAGCTAAGATGGGTGAAATGACCTATTTGGCGTACCAGGGAATGGGGCGCAGGCGGGGGACTGCGAGGTTGTGGCGGGTGAGGAGGGCTTCGGCGTCGGCGCGGAAGGCTTCGGCTCGCGGGTCGGAGCTGGTGTAGGCGTCGACTACTCGGAAATTGCGGCCTGCGGATGCGGGTTCGGTGAAGTGGAGGCGCCAGGCTGCGTCGGCGATGCGCACGGTGCCGTCGGGCATGCGTCGGAGGCGCACGTTGACTGCGGCTCCTCCGCGGGTGTCGCGTGTGCGCATGTTTGAGATGAAGTTGCCGAGGGAGTAGACTACGAGGGTGCGGGAGCCGTCGGGGTTGTCGAGCAGTTCCATGGGTTGAATGACGTGGGGATGTGCGCCGATGATGAGTTCTACGCCCTGCGAGCGGAGCCACTCGGCAAGGGAGCGCTGCGATGCGTTGGGGAGGGAGCGGTACTCGTCGCCCCAGTGGACACATGCGCAGATGATTTCGGCTCCGGCGGAGCGTGCGGCTCTGATGTCGGCGCTGATGCGCGGTCGGTCGATGTAGTCGACGTGGGCGCCGTCGCGCGCCCGGATGCCGTTGGTGCCGTAGGTGTAGTTGAGGAAGCCGATGCGGATGCCGTTGACGGTGCGTATGTGTGGCATCAGGCTGTCGCGTTCGGCAGCGGTGCGGTAGGTGCCGATGTGGGGGAGCGCTGCGCGGTCGAGGGCGTCGATGGTGTGGCGAAGGCCGCGGTCGCGGCGGTCGAGGGTGTGGTTGTTGGCAGTCAGGTATAGTCCGAAGCCTGCGTCGCGCAAGGCGTGGAGGTAGGGCTCGGGGGCGTTGAAGCACGGATAGCCGGTGTGCGGGGCGGGGCCGATGGGTGTCTCGAGGTTGACGACTGCGAGGTCGGCCATGCGGAACCATGGCTCGACGTCGGCGAAACATTCGGAGTAGTCCCATTCGCCGCCGGGACGCCGTGCGGCGTCGAGCTGGGCGGCATGCTGCATGGCGTCGCCTACGAAGATGAGTTCGGCTTCCTGGAGGCCGAAGATCAGTCCGAGAAATGTGATCAGCGGGAGGAGAGCCATGGCCGCTTAACGGTTGAGGCGTCTGCGCTCGAAGGCTGTGACGGTGTTGTGGAGCAGGGACGCGATGGTCATTGGACCTACGCCGCCGGGCACGGGGGTGATGTGGGAACAGAGCGGGGCGACGGCGGGGAAGTCGACATCGCCGGCGATGCGGTAGCCTTTGGGGGATGCGGGGTCGTCGACGCGTGTGGTGCCGACGTCGACGATGACGGTGCCGGGGCGCACCATGCCGGCGGTGACGAGGCCCGGACTGCCGGCGGCGCTGATGATGATGTCGCTGTCGCGGAGGATGGGTGCGAGGTCGGGGGTGGCGCTGTGGCACACGGTGACGGTGGCGTCGGCCATGAGGCCTTTTTGGATCAGCAGCGATGCCATCGGACGACCTACGATGTTGCTGCGGCCTATGACGGTTACGCGTTTGCCGCGTGTGGTGATGCCGTTGCGTCGCAGCAGTTCTATTATGCCTGCGGGAGTGGCCGGCGGCAGGCAGTCCATGCCGAGGGCGAGGCGACCGATGTTGTCGGGGGTGAACCCGTCGACGTCCTTGCGGGGGCTTATGACTTCGAGGAGTGCCTTGGAGTCGATATGGGCCGGGAGTGGCTGCTGCACGATGATGCCGTCGATGTCGGAGTTGGAGTTGAGGCTGCGCACGGTGTCGTGGACCTGCTGCTGGGTGGAGTCGGCGGGAAGACGCATGACGCGCGAGCGCATGCCGCACTGGGCGCATGCCTTGGCCTTGAGGCTGACGTAGATTTCGCTGGCCGGGTCGTTGCCTACGAGCACGGCTGCGAGACGCGGGGTGCGGCCTGTGAGGGCGTGCAGTTCCGCGACGCGCCGGGCTGTGTCGGCACGCCACTCGGCGGCGGCTTTCTTTCCATCAAGCAATGTCATCGGCCTTACGGGGGAATCAGCGACGCATGCCGCGCATGCCGCGCATCATGGCCATGGGGTTCTTCATCGAGGTGACCTGCTGCATCATCTTTCGCATCTGCTCGAACTGCTTGAGCAGGCGGTTGACTTCGGCGGGTGTGGTGCCGGAGCCGCGTGCGATGCGCTGGCGTCGGGAGCCTGCGTTGAGCACTTCGGGGTGTTCGCGCTCGTAGGGTGTCATGGACATGATGATGGCTTCTACGCTCTTGAAGGCGTTGTCGTCGATGTCGATGTCCTTGAGGGCTTTGCCTACGCCCGGAATCATGGCTGCGAGGTCCTTGATGTTGCCCATCTTCTTGACTTGCTGAATCTGCTTGATGAAGTCGTTGAAGGTGAACTGATTGCGGCGGAATTTCTTGGCGATCTCCTCGGCTTCCTTCTCGTCGAACTGCTGCTGAGCCTTTTCGACGAGGGAGACAATATCGCCCATGCCGAGGATGCGGTTGGCCATGCGGTCGGGGTGGAAGGTGTCGATGCCGTCGAGAGTCTCGCCTGTGCCTACGAACTTGATGGGTTTGTGAACGACGCTGCGGATGGAGAGGGCTGCGCCGCCTCGGGTGTCGCCGTCGAGTTTGGTGAGGACGACGCCGTCGAAGTCGAGGCGTTCGTTGAAGGTCTTGGCCGTGTTGACTGCGTCCTGGCCTGTCATTGAGTCGACGACGAAGAGGATTTCGCCGGGGTTGATGGCTTTTTTGATGGCTTCAATCTCGTCCATCATCTGCTCGTCGACGGCAAGGCGGCCGGCGGTGTCGACGATGACGAGGTCGTTGTGGTGGGCTCGTGCGTGGTCGATGGCACGTCGTGCGATGCCTACGGGGTCTTTGACGTCGGGCTCGGTGTAGACGTCGGCTCCGATGCTTTCGGCAAGCACTTTGAGCTGGTCGATTGCGGCCGGGCGATAGACGTCGCACGCTGCGAGCAGCGGTCGCATGTGCTTCTCGGCCATGAGTTTCTTGGCGAGCTTGCCGGTGAAGGTGGTCTTACCGGAACCCTGGAGACCCGACATGAGGATGATCGCGGGGTTGCCTTTGATGGTGAGGGGGGCTACGTCGCCGCCCATGAGTGCGGTGAGCTCGTCGTTGACAATCTTTACCATCAGCTGTTCGGGGCGAACGGCGTTGATGACGTTCTGTCCCAGTGCTTTCTGCTTGACGGCGTCGGTGAAGGCCTTGGCTGTGGCGAAGTTGACGTCGGCATCGATGAGCGCGCGGCGCACGTCCTTGAGCGTGTCGGCTACGTTGATTTCGGTGATTTTGCCTTGACCTTTCAGAATCTTGAAGCTCCGTTCAAGGCGTTCGCTTAGTCGTTCAAACATATGTTGCTGATGGATGGAGTGTTAGATGAGTTTGTTGGTGGCCGTGTCGGGGAATATGACAGTGGGACGGAATGCGCGTGCTTCGTCGGGCGTCATGGAGGCGTAGGCCATGATGATGACGATGTCGCCGGGCTGCACAAGGCGTGCGGCCGCGCCGTTGAGGCACACGACGCCGCTTCCGCGCGGGCCCGGGATGGTGTAGGTGTCGAGGCGTGCGCCGTTGTTGTTGTTGACGATGTAGACGCGCTCGCCGGGTATGATGTCTGCTGCGTCGAGGAGGTCCTCGTCGACTGTTATGCTGCCGATGTAGTCGAGCCGTGCTTCGGTGACGGTGACGCGGTGTATTTTGGATTTCAGAACTTCAATCGTCATGGCCTTGCGGGGAAAATGGTGTTGTCGATGAGGCGTACGTCGCCACAGTAAACGGTGATGCAGCCGATGGCGCCGTCGGGTGCCGGCTCTTCCCCGAGGGGCTGCATGGTGGCGGGGTGGACTATCTGGAAATATTCGACGTCGAGGCCGGAAACGGCGTTGACCGCAGCGATGGTGCGCGCGGTGATGTCGGCGATGCTCTTGCCGGCCTGCCATGCTTCGAGGGCGTCTTCGAGGGCGCGGTGGATGGCGGGGGCGATGGCCCGCTGGCCGGGGGTGAGGCGGGTGTTGCGCGAGCTCATTGCAAGTCCGTCGGCCTCGCAGAGTATGGGGCAGGGCACTATGTCGCCTTTGAAGCCGATGATTTCGGCCATGCGGCGTATGACGGCTATCTGCTGTATGTCCTTGTGGCCGAAGTAGGCACGGGTGGGTTCGGCCCACATGAAGAGCTTGCTGACAATCTGCGCGACTCCGTTGAAGTGGCCGGGGCGCATGGCTCCTTCCATGACTTCGGCCACCGGGCCGAGGTCGAAGACCCGGGTGTCGGGCTCGGGGTAGATTTCTTCGACGGAGGGTACGAATGCGTAGTCTACGCCTTCGGCCTCGAGCATGGCGCAGTCGGCCTGCTCGGTGCGGGGGTATGTGCGGAGGTCGTCGGGATTGTTGAACTGTGTGGGATTTACGAATATGCTGACCACCACAATGTCATTGTCCTTGCGGGCTCGGCGCACGAGAGAAATGTGTCCGTCGTGCAGAGCGCCCATGGTGGGCACGAGGCCAATGGTGAGGCCCTGTGCCTTGGCTTGTGCCACGGCATCGCGCAGCTGCTCGACAGTACGGATTGTTTTCATTGTCCTGGAAGTTGTTTTTTCAGCCTGCAAAATTACTATTTTTTCTTGTAAAACAGCGAAAGATTGGGTAAGAAATGAGAAATGGGCAGGTAAAAATGGGAAATGCGGGTGCGGGGATAAGAATTGCTGCGCGGCCAGGGGGATGACCGCGCAGCTGTATGATTCTTTTTGTCGGTGTCTTAGTCTTTGGAGAAGAGGGATTTGTTGCGGTGGAGCAGGTTGAGGAAGCGGAGGTCGTCGCGAAGGGGAGCGGCGTTGACACGGCCGTCGCTGTACTCGGTCCAGTTGTAGAGATTGGCGTAGCCTGCCTTGAGCGATTTTTCGGCGGCCTGAAGGGCTCTGTCGTTGTCGCCTGCCTGTGCGAAGTAGCATGCGGCCAAATAGTTGAGGTGGCCGTTGGTGTCGGGGTCGGCGGCGAGCTCTTTTTCGACTGCCGCGGTGACGGTGGCTACGTCGGCTCCGGAAAACAGGCGCGCGAAGGCCGATAGGGAGCTGAGGGGCTTGTCGGGGGCGGCGTCGAGGGAGAGCACGCGCTGGTAGAGGCCGCGTGCGGCGGTGGGCTGGTTCATCTTGTCTTCGAGCACAGATGCGCGCATGAGGTAGTAGAGTGGTTCTTCGGCGTGATTCATGGATGCTTCGCCAAAGAGTTTCATGCTTTCGTCGGTGTTGCCCTGTTCGGCATAGCAGAGTGCCATTTCGCAGAGTGCGTCGCCGTTGTCGGGCATTGCGGCGAGTGCGTCGGCGGCAGCCTGGAGGGCTTGTGGAATCCGGCCTTTGTGGCGCAGGATGCGTGCGCGCAACAGGTGGTACGGGCCGTTGTTGTGGACGGATGCAAGGGCGTACTCTACGTTGTCGAGTGCGTTGTCGAGGTCGTTGAGGGCGAACTGGCACTCGGCGATGGAGCCGTATATGCCCCGGTAGTCGTCGAGGCGGTTGTCGATGATGTGCTGGTAGTCGGTGACTGCGTCAAGATAGTGGGCGTGTTCTTTCTCAATGGATGCGCGCAGGTAGCGGTACATGCTGTTGTCGGGCACCTGGGCCACGGCGTTGCTGAGTGATGCGATGGTGGCGGGGTAGTCGGTGCGGCTGAATTCCATGAGTGCGTCGATGACGGGCTGTGTGTCGCCGTGGGTGCCGAGGGCGAGAAGGAGATCGTCGACGGCTCCCTGCGACTGTCCCATCTGCTGACGCACTCGGGCGCGACGCACATAGACATCGGGGTTGGTGGGGTCGAGGGCCACGGCCTGTTCGAGATAGTCGTTGGCCATGCCGAGGTTGTTTTCCATCAGGGCTATGCGGGCGAGGCCGAGGGGTGCTTCGGTGTTGCGCAGGTTGAGGCGCTGCAGGCGCTGGAAGTCGGCTTTGGCTTCGGCGAGTTTGCCGGTTTCGAGCTCGGTGTGGGCCTTCATGGAGAGGACTCGCTGCGAAGCGGGCTGCAGGCGCGCGGCTTTCTGGAGATCGGGCAGGGCGAGCTCCCGGCGTCCTGTCTTGTTGTAGATGGATGCGCGCAACAGGAGGGCACGGAAGAGGTGGTCCTCCTCCTTGGCGGGGGTGCAATCTATGGCGCGGTTGACGTCGTCGAGGGCTTTGCGGTATTCGTCGAAGTGGTAGTAGTCGTTGGCGCGGCGGAGCAGTGTGTCGTAGTTGTTGGGGTCGGCGCTGAGTTGCTCTGCGTAGACGCGGAACACTGCCTGCGTGACGGGGTTGTTGATGGTCTTGCGCTGTCGCTGTGCATTGGCCGGCGCTGCTGCCGCGCCGATTATGATGGCTGCGATGAGAAGTTTTCTGACAGACTTATTCATTTATGTGGTTGATTGTGTTTCTGAGTTTTGTGAGACGATGGAGCAGTCCGGGCAGGAGCTCGAGGCGGAGCATGTTTTTTCCGTCGCTGAGAGCTGTCTGCGGTGTGGGGTGTGTCTCTATGAAGATGCCGTCGGCTCCGGCCGCTATGCCGCAGCGGGCTATGGTCTCGATGAGCTGCGGCTGCCCGCCGGTGACTCCCGATGCCTGGTTGGGCTGCTGGAGCGAGTGGGTGCAGTCGAGGATTACGGGCACGCCTATGGCCTGCATGGCGGGGATGCCTCGGTAGTCGACTACCAGGTCGGTGTAGCCGAAGGTGGTGCCGCGTTCGGTGACGGCTACATGGGTGTTGCCGCATCGCCGGATTTTTTCGACGGCGAAACGCATGGCCTCGGGGGCGAGAAACTGTCCTTTCTTGATGTTGACCATGCGGCCTGTCGCGGCTGCGGCCTCAAGCAAGTCGGTCTGCCGGCAGAGGAAGGCGGGTATCTGGAGGATGTCGACATATCGGGCGGCTATCTCGGCTTCGTCGGCGCTGTGGATGTCGGTGACGACGGGGACGCCTATTTCTTCACGCACGCGCGCGAGGATCTCGAGGGCGTGCCCGTCGCCGATGCCTTGGAAGGAGTCGATGCGGGAGCGGTTGGCCTTGCGGTAGGAGCCTTTAAAGACGTAGGGAATTCCCAGTTCGGCGCAGACCGGCGCTATGGTGCGTGCTATGTCGAGGGCCATTTCCTCGCCCTCGATGACGCATGGGCCTGCGAGCAGGAAGAAGTTGCCGGTGGGCGATGATTGCAGATAGTCTGTGATGTTCATATGGCCAATTGGTTGACTATGTGGATGGTGTCGCAGCCTACAAGGGCGGCGGTTTCGGTGCGCAGACGGTTGTCGCCCATGGTGACGGCGATGTAGCCGGCATCGAGTGCGGTGCGGATCTCGTCGGGGGTGAAGTCGCCTTCGGGGCCAATGAGGATGCGTGCGGGCGCAGCGGGGGTGTAGGCGCTGGCGAGTAGCCGACGCTCTACGAGGGTCTCGTCGCAATAGCCAACGAAACGCTGCTCTCCGGGAGCCGCCTGCTCTGCGAGGTAGGCTCCGAGTGGTGTCATGTCGTCGACGCGCGGCAGGATTGCTTTGAGAGATTGCTTCATGGCTGCTACGGCAATCTTGCGCAGGCGCTCGGCGTTGATGTCGCGGCGCTCGGAGCGTGCGCATCGCAGGGGGGTGATGCGGTCGACGCCTATCTCGACGAGTTTTTCGACGAGCCACTCCATGCGGTCGATGTGCTTGGTGGGTGCGACTGCAACGGCGATGTCGGAGGGCCATACGCGCGGCTGGGTTTCCACCGCGTCCACGGCAAGCAGGGTGCGCTTGCTGTGGGCGATGGCTATGTGGCAGTGGTAGCGGTGTCCGGCGCCGTCGACCACCTGCACTTGGTCGCCCTCGCGCATGCGTAGGACGCGCACGCAGTGCTGCGAGTCGCTTTCGGGGAGGACCGGGTCGGTGGCTACGTCGGGTGCGAAGAACTGTATCACTGCTGATGTTGTATTATATTGAATCGGTTTCTGATGCTGCGGCCTCGGCTTCGGTGAGCCGGTGGCCGGTTTCTTCTTTCTTGGGGCTCTTGAAGATGAGGAAGAAGAGTACGGCGACAACGAGCGCGTAGGCTGCGAAGATGAGCCATGCGTGGCTCCATCCGGTGGCCTGGGCGACGCCTTCGGGCTGCGAGTACACAACGCGGTTGATGACGGCCTGGGCGGAGAGGGTGCCGATGGTGGCGCCTATGCCGTTGGTCATGATCATGAAGAGACCCTGGGCCGAGGAGCGAATCTCGGGAGTGGTCTGCTGGTCGACGTAGAGCGAGCCGCTGACGTTGAAGAAGTCGAAGGCTATGCCGTAGACAATCATAGAGAGGACGAAGAGCCACACGCCGTCGCCGGGATTGCCGATGCCGAAGAATCCGAAGCGGAATACCCATGCGAGCATGGCCATGAGCATCACAGTCTTGATGCCGAAGCGGCGGAGGAAGAAGGGGATGAGCAGGATGCACAGGGTCTCGCTCATCTGCGAGAGTGAGATGAGTGCGTTGGCGTTCTCTACGCCCCACGCACCTGCGAACTGCGGAATGCTGCCGAAGCTCTGAATGAAGGGGTTGGCGAAGCCGTTGGTGATCTGGAGGGATACGCCCAGAAGCATGGAGAAGATGAAGAAAATGGCCATCTTGCTGTCCTTGAACAGGAGGAATGCCTTGAGGCCGAGGGCCTCGGAGAGGGACTTGTTTGCTCCTTTGTTGACAGGGCATGCGGGCATTGTGAGCGCATAGGCTGCGAGCACGAAGCTGAGGATGCCGGAGGTGATGAGCTGGGCGTAGGTGTTCTGATAGCCGGTGAAGTTGACGAACAGCATGGCGCATATGAAGCCAATGGTGCCGAACACGCGGATGGGTGGGAAGTGCTTGATGATGTCGAGGCCTGCTTTGCCGAGTGCGGTGTAGGACACGGAGTTGCTGAGGCCAATGGTGGGCATGAAGAAGCCGACGGAGATGGTGTAGAGGGTGAAGAGCGGGCCAAACTGCACGGCGTCGCCTGCGTTCATGGCATACAGGCCGGCTGCGAGCATGAATCCGCCGGCGATGAGGTGGCACAGGCTGAGCATCTTCTGCGCGGGAATCCAGCGGTCGGCGCAGATGCCGACGAGGGCGGGCATGAAGATGGATACGACGCCTTGCACGGCGTAGAACCAGCCGATGTGTTCGGCCTGGCCGATTTGTGCGAGGTAGGCACCGAGCGAGGTGAGATAGGAGCCCCAGACTGCGAATTCGAGGAATCCCATTGCCGCGAGGCGAGTTTTAATGGCTTTCATGAAGGTAGAGGTATTTGTTCAGATTTGATGCAAAGGTAATAAATTTCATGGAATATCCGCACTGCCTGCGTCTTTTCGCTGCTGAATGAGCTTGCTGAGGCGTGCGGCTTCCTCGTATTCCTCGTTGTCGATGAGCCGCTGCAGGTCGCGTTCCATTTCGTCGATGGTGCGTTGGTGTGGCGGCTCGTGTGAGGCGTGGCTTGCGGTGTCGTCGGCCTGATCGTCGTCGATGTCGTCGATGATGAATCCGGTTTCCTCGATGATTTCGGGGGTGGTGAATATGGGTGCGTGGGTGCGTATGGCCAGGGCGATGGCGTCGGATGTGCGGGCGTCGAGGGTGATGGTGCGTGCGTCGTCGGCGAATGTGAGTTCGGAGCTGAAGATGCCGTCTTCGAAGCGGTAGATGAACACTTGCGTGAGGCGCACGCCGAATGCCTGGGCGAAGGTGGAGAACAGGTCGTGGGTGAGGGGGCGTGGGGTGATGATGCCCTCAAGGGCTATGGCAATGGACTGTGCCTCGGGCGCTCCTATGACCACGGGTATGCGGTAGGGGCCGTCGACCTGGGCGAGCAGTAGGGCGTAGGCTCCGTTCTGCAGCTGATTGTAGCTGAGGCCCATGACGCGGAGGGGGATGAGGTTGGAGTGGTCCATGGCGGTGTCAGAGTTGGACGGCTGCGCCGGTGATTATGCCTGAGCCTACGCACACGCGGTGGTCGCGGTCGTAGATGACGGCGAACTGCCCCGGAGCGATGCCCTGCACCGGCTCGGCGCTGCGTAGCACGAACTCGTCGGGGGCCACGCGGGCGAGTGTGCCCGGGGTGAATGCGGGTGTGTGGCGGTTTTTGAAGGATATCTCGACCGGGGTGTCGGCATCGGGCCAGGGGTTGGCGGTGATGTAGTGCATTTCGGTGAGATGGAGGGTGTCGCCGTACTGTTTGTCTGTGCCGTAGCCCTGGGAGACGTAGATGACGTTGTCGTGGACGTTCTTGCGCACGACGTACCATGGTCCTCCGCTGAGGCCGAGGCCTTTGCGCTGGCCTATGGTGTGGAACCAGAATCCGCGGTGCTCGCCGAGTTTGCGCCCTGTCTCGAGTTCGACAATGGGTCCGGGACGTTCGCCGAGGTGGCGGCGGATGAAGTCGTTGTAGTTGATTTTGCCGAGGAAGCAGATGCCTTGGGAGTCTTTGCGGTAGGCGTTGGGCATGCGGCATTCGATGGCAAGCTCGCGCACGCGGCTCTTGGGGAGCTCGCCGATGGGGAACATGAGGTGGCTGAGCTGGTCGTAGGAGATGCGGGCAAGGAAGTCGGTCTGGTCCTTTACGGGGTCGACGGCTGTGCCGAGCCACACTTTGCCGTCGTGCTCGACGGTGGTGGCATAGTGGCCTGTGGCGGTGCGGTCGAATTCATGGCCCCATCGCTGCTCGAAGTAGCCGAACTTGATGATGCGGTTGCACATGATGTCGGGGTTGGGCGTGAGGCCGCGGCGCACGGTGTCGAGCGCGTACTGCATGACGTTTTCCCAGTATTCGTCGTGCAGCGACACGACGTCGAAGGGGAGGGCGTATTTGCGTGCGATGTACTGGCACATCTCGATGTCTTCTTCGGCGGAGCATTCGCCGTTTTCGCCGGCGATGCGTATGTAGAAGAGATGGAGCGAGTGGCCCTGCTCGAGCAGCCGGTGGACTGCAATGGCGCTGTCGACGCCTCCCGATATGAGTACGGCTACGTTCATTTCTGTCCGTTTACCATTACGTTGAACACCTGTAGGGCCATGGCGTAGGGTCGGTCCTTGAGTATGATGCGTCCTTGCTCGTCGAGCAGATAGATGGCCGGCCGGATGCGCAGAGTGAAGAAGTCGTCGACGTCGGGCATGGCTCCGCGGGTCCAGTTGTCGGGAAGTTTGGCGAGGGCTTCGGCTACTTCGGGGGTGAGAGGACCGGGGTAGAACCATGCAATGCGGAGGTCGCCGCTTTCGACGAGGCTGCGTGTGGCGGGATCGACGCTGAAGCGGATGGATGCCATGGTGCTCTCGGAGTCGGCCGGGTCGGCAATCACTACCATGCCGCTGACGGTGTCGGTCTCGAGGATGGCGGGTGTGCCGTCGGGGGCGATGTAGGGCAGGGCCGGCATGGTCTGTCCGAGGGATGTGGAGTTGATGCGGCGGAGATGCTGCGCGAAGTGGCGTCGTTCGGCCTGGGGGATTTTCTTGCTGGTGGCGGCTGCTGCGGCGAAGGGCAGGTAGAGCTCGTCGCTGACTATCTCGGCCGAGTCGCTATAGGTCCAGCTTTCAGCCATCTGCGCTAAGCGCAGGAGGCGCTTTCCGTCCTTGCTGACGGAGGAGATGAGGCGCTTGATGGCGAGATGGGCTGTGTCGGCAGCGCAGTAGGGCATGAACGAAATCCAGTCGCCGAAGGCGGCGTTGAGGCCTTCGGGGCGGTCGAACACTTTTTTCATGTCGGCGCGTTCCCAGAAGTGGTAGACGAGGAAGTTGCAGCGTTCGCGCAGCAGGGTGATGCTTTCCGGGGGGACCGGATAGGGGAAGAGTTCGGGGCGTGCGGGTGCCGTCTGCGCGGCGGCCGATGCGGCCGTAATCATGAGGGCTGCGGCTATGGCTCCACGAAAGAGTCGCTTCATGCGCATCAGAGCTTGAGGAGTTCTTCGATTTTGTCCTTGATGGCGTCGTAGCTCTGCGAGCCGGCGAGGCGCAGGGATGTCTTTTTGCCGTCCTTGAAGAAGAGGATTGTGGGGAGTGCCATGACGCGGCATTCCACGGCGAGGTCGTTCTGCTCGTCCATGTTGTATTTGCCAACGACGACGCGTCCTTCGTAGTCTTCGGCAATTTTGTCGATGGTGGGCGCCATAGCCACGCACGGGCCGCACCATGTGGCCCAGAAGTCTACAACTACGGGTTGTCCTGTAGCTATGATGTCGTGTACGTTTTCGTCGGTGAAAGTTTGTGCCATGATATGTTATCGTTTTATATTATTATTTATAAAGTGTTCCTTAATGGTGACGGTGGCCGGCGAAGTCGACGTCCATGTCGCGGAGTGCCTGCACGGT
>CAMWNB010000024.1 GCA_947175495.1 uncultured Porphyromonadaceae bacterium
CCAACGACCCCGAGATTACAAATCACGTGCTCTGGCCAACTGAGCTAAAGAGGCGTTTTCAAATTTCTCTTCGCTTCGGAAGGAGCGCTTGTCCCTCGTTTGCGGTTGCAAAGTTATATCAAATATTTGAACTGACAAAACTTTCGCGCCAAAATTTTCAATTTTTCCGCAATAAAAATTCAACAAGCACTATTATTCAGCACATTACAACGCAGCCACACACCACTCTCGCCATTTTTCAACCGATTTGCACCCCAAAACACAGCGTACTATGTTGATTTTTATGTATCTTTGCATCGTAACGGCGCACACGCGTTTATATAATTAATTAATGTATATTATCAACCATTATCATACACTCATGAAAAAAACCACCATCAAATCCCTGCTGACAGCAGCAGCCATGGCTCTTTGCGCCCTGCCATCATTGGCCGGCAAGTACGCCTACGACTCCGTGCCGGGCGATCCACTGCACACTAAGGCCTATACACTGCCCAACGGCTTGAAAGTGTTCATGACCGTCAACCGCGACGAACCACGCATCCAGACTTACATCGCTGTGCGGGTAGGCGGAAAGAACGACCCGGCTGAGACAACAGGCCTCGCCCACTACTTCGAGCATCTGATGTTCAAAGGCACCGAGCAGTTCGGCACAACCGACTACGCTGCCGAAAAACCCATGCTCGACCGCATCGAACAGCTCTTCGAGCAGTATCGCCACACCACCGACAGCGTGGCCCGCAAAGCCATATACCACGAAATTGACTCCGTAAGCTACCAGGCTTCCCTCCTGGCCATACCCAACGAGTACGACAAGCTCATGACCGCAATCGGAGCCAACGGTACCAACGCCTACACCAGCTACGACGTCACATGCTACGTTGAAAACATACCCTCAAACCAGATCGAGAACTGGGCGCGCATACAGGCCGACCGCTTCGAGCATCCCGTCATCCGCGGCTTCCACACCGAACTCGAGACCATCTACGAAGAGAAAAACATGAGTCTCACACAAGACAACCGCAAACTCTACGAGGCCACCCTCACAGCTCTTTTCCCCAACCATCCCTACGGCACGCAGACCGTGCTCGGCACACAGGAGAACCTCAAGAATCCATCCATCACCAACGTCAAAAACTACCACAAGCAGTGGTATGTCCCCAACAACATGGCCATCTGCCTCAGCGGCGACTTCGACCCCGACCACATGGTCGACGTAATCACCCGCTACTTCGACCACCTCAAGCCCAACCCCGAGCTTCCCGTGCTGAAATTTAAGCCGGAGCAACCCATCACCGCCCCCATAGAACGCGAAATCTACGGCCCCGAGTCGGAACGCATCTACCTCGCGTGGCGCACACCCGCCGCAGCCGACCCCGATGCCAAACTCCTCGAAGTAGCCTCCGAAGTGCTCAGCAACGGCAACTGCGGCCTTATCGACATCGACATCAACCTCGCACAGACCATGCTCGGAGCCGGCTCCGGCCTCATAGGCATGGCCGACGGAGGCGCATTCATCCTCATCGGCACACCCAAACCCGGCCAGACACTCGACCAGGTACGCGCCCTCTTGCTCGCCGAGCTTGACAAACTCCGCGCAGGCGACTTCGACGACGACCTCGTCAAAGCCATCGCAGCCAACGACAAGCTCTACCAGCAGCAGGCCCTCGAGCAGAACACCAGCCGCGCCGACATGTACGTCGACGCATTCGTCAACGGCGAGACCCTCGCCGATCTCGTAGCCGATTTCCATGCCATCGACTCCATCACCAAAGATGACGTCGTCGCTGCCGTGCGCCGCCACCTCGGCACCGACAACTACGCCGCCATCTACAAGCGCCAGGGCGAAGACACCACCGTCGTGAAGATGCCCAAACCCGAGCTCACCCCCATCGCCACCAACCGCGACGCCGCCAGCGACTTCCTCCGCGAGATACAGGCCGCCCAAGTCGAACCCATCGAACCCGTATTCGTCGACTTCGACCGCGACCTCACTCGCCTCGCCGCCAAGCAAGACACCGAAGTGCTCTACACACGCAACAACTCCAACGACATCTTCTCCCTCATATACGTCTACGAAAAAGGCAGCGGCCACGACCTCGCACTCGACTACGCATCCGACATCCTCGGCCTCGCCGGCACCCCCGATATGACACCCGAGCAGATCAGCCGCGCATTCTACGACCTCGCATGCAACTACCGCATCAGCGTAGGCCCTCGCCGCAGCTACGTCGTCCTCTCCGGCCTCAGCGAAAACATGCCCGCCGCCATGGCGCTCTACGAAAAACTCCTCACAGAAGCATCAATCACCCCCGACGCCTGGGAATCACTCCTCGCACGCATTCAGCAGAGCAGAGAAAACCAGAAATCCAACCAGAGCGCCAACTTCGCACGCCTCTCCAACTACGTTCTCTACGGCGAGCACAATCCCGCCAACGACGTCATCTCCGTCGACTCCCTCCGCGCCATGGGCCCCGCCCCCGTGCTTGACGCCGTCCGCGACCTCCGCAGCCTGCGCCACAGCGCCATCTACTACGGCAAACTGCCAGCCGACAGCGTCATAGCCGCAATCGACCGCCTGCATGTCACCGCACCCGAACTCGCCGACGCACCCGCCGGCGACCCCTACACCCTCCGCGCCACTCCCGAGACCACCATATATCTCGCACCCTACAACGCCAAGCAGCTCTACATGCGCCAATACAGCAACCGCGGCGAAGCATTCGACCCCGCGCTCGAACCCGTGCGCACTCTCTACAACGAATACTTCGGCGGAGGCATGAACTCCATCGTCTTCCAGGAAATGCGCGAAAGCCGCTCACTCGCCTACTCCGCAGCCGCCAACATGTCCAAGCCCTCGCGCGCCACACAGCCCTACACCTACATGGCGTTCATCGCCACGCAGAACGACAAGATGCTTGACGCAATCAACGCATTCGACGACATCATCAACAACATGCCACGAAGCCAGGCCGCACTCGACCTCGCCAAGCAAGGCATCGACAGCCGCCTGCGCACCGCACGCACCATCAAGGACGACATCGCATGGGCCTACATCAACGCACGCGACCTCGGCCTCGCCGATGACCCCGCACGCACCCTCTTCGAGAAAATACCCGCACTCACACTCGACGACATCCAGGCCTACCAGCGCGACAACGTAGCCGGACGCACCTACCACTACGCTATCCTCGCCGACCTCGACGACATCGATATCGACGCCCTCCGAGCCATCGGCAACGTTGTCATCCTCACGCCCGAACAGATCTTCGGCTACTGACACTGACATAATGTCAGCACCCGCGCTCAAAGCCTAAAAGCCTAAGCAGCAATATTTAATCCCGTGCCAAACTATTTTGGCACGGGATTTGTTATTTATACAGCAAATCCAAATTCAAGAATATCAATAAAACATTAAAACAACATACCACTATGGGAAAAATCATTGGCATCGACTTAGGAACCACCAACTCCTGCGTCGCAGTTCTTGAAGGCAACGACCCCGTTGTCATCCCCAACGCCGAAGGACGAAACACCACACCCTCCGTCGTAGCATTCGTCGACGGCGGCGAACGTAAAGTCGGCGAACCCGCCAAACGCCAGGCCATCACCAACCCCAAGCGCACAATCTACTCCATCAAGCGCTTCATGGGCGAAACCTACGACCAGGTGAAGAACGAAATCGAACGCGTGCCCTACCGCGTCGTGCGCGGCGACAACAACACACCCCGCATCGACATCGACGGACGCGAATACACCCCCCAGGAAATCTCAGCCATGATTCTTCAGAAAATGAAGAAGACCGCCGAAGACTACCTCGGACAGAGCGTCACCGAAGCCGTAATCACCGTGCCTGCCTACTTCAACGACTCACAGCGACAGGCCACCAAGGAAGCCGGCGAAATCGCAGGCCTCACCGTCAAGCGCATCGTCAACGAACCCACAGCCGCAGCACTCGCCTACGGCCTCGACAAAGCCGACAAAGACCAGAAAATTGCCGTCTTCGACCTCGGCGGCGGCACTTTCGATATCTCGATCCTCGAACTCGGCGACGGCGTCTTCGAAGTAAAGAGCACCAACGGCGACACACACCTCGGCGGCGACGACTTTGACCACGTCATCATCGACTGGCTCGCCGACGAATTCCTCAAAGACGAAGGCGTCGACCTCCGCAAGGATCCCATGGCACTCCAGCGCCTCAAAGAAGCAGCCGAAAAAGCCAAAATCGAGCTCTCCAGCACCACCAGCACCGAGATCAACCTCCCCTACATCATGCCCGTCAACGGCGTGCCCAAGCACCTCGTCAAGACGCTTACACGCGCCAAGTTCGAACAGCTCGCCGACAAACTCATCCACGCCACCATCAAACCCTGCGAGGACGCACTCCGCGACGCAGGCCTCACAGCCAAAGACATCGACGAAGTAATCCTCGTCGGCGGCTCAACCCGCATCCCCGCCATCCAGAAAGTAGTCTCCGACTTCTTCGGCAAGCAGCCCAACAAGAGCGTCAATCCCGACGAAGTTGTCGCAGTCGGAGCTGCCATCCAGGGCGGCGTGCTCAGCGGCGATGTAAAAGACGTACTCCTCCTCGACGTAGTGCCCCTCAGCGTAGGCATCGAGACCCTCGGTGGCGTAATGACCAAGCTTATCGAAGCAAACACAACAATCCCCACACGCAAGAGCGAGACATTCTCCACTGCCGCCGACAACCAGCCCAGCGTAGAAATCAACGTCCTCCAGGGCGAGCGTCCCATGGCAAAAGACGACAAACTCCTCGGCAAATTCCACCTCGACGGCATCGCCCCCGCACCCCGCGGCATACCCCAGATTGAAGTCACCTTCGAGATCGACGCCAACGGCATCCTCAACGTATCTGCCAAGGATAAGGCAACAGGCAAGGAACAGAGCATCCGCATCGAAGCATCCAGCGGCCTCACCGACGCCGAAATCAAGCGCATGAAAGAAGAAGCCGAAGCCAACGCTGCCGCCGACGCAAAAGAAAAAGAACGCGTCGACAAACTCAATCAGGCCGACGCCATCATCTTCCAGACAGAGAAACAGCTCAACGAACTCGGCGACAAGATTCCCGCCGACAAGAAATCTGCAATCCAGAGCGCCCTCGACCGCCTCAAGGAAGCCCACAAAAGCCAGAACATCGAAGCCATCGACGCTGCCGTCAAAGACATCGAGACCAAGTTCGGCGAAGCACAGCAGGACATCCTCAATGCACAGGCACAGGCCGGAGCCAACCCCGGCGCAGGCGCCCCCCACGCCGCCAACTCCAACACCGGCAACGGCGGCGGCGACCACGTCACCGACGTCGACTTCGAGGAAGTGAAGTAAGATATCCGATCAATAACAACAAAAATGGAGTGTGGCTCAGCGAGTTACACTCCATTTTTATATATACACTTCTCTGCGATTACTATGACATGAAGACAGACAGGCAATTAATAATACTATGTAGGAAGAGCAGATGAACAGTTATCGACTTACGTCGATGGAGGAGCCTGGCGACGAGCGGCTCCATCATCATGCCGACTCACCACAGATTGAAGCGATAGCCGATGCACGCGTTGAAGCTAAGGTCGCTGTTTATAAATGCCTGACGCTTGTTGTAGATAAGGCCCTGGTCGGCGTTGCCTATCACACCCGCAAACCAGTGCCCGTTGTTCCACACCAGGCTGATGCGGAAACGGTTCGACAGCGACGCCGATTGCGCACGCGTGTCGCCGGTGATGCGCCCGCTCTGCAGTCCCAGCACAGGCGACTCGCTGATGCCCACCAGCCAGTGCCTGTTCAGCACCCAGTTGTAGCCATAGCCAAGGCGGAGACAGAAATTGTCCGTGTTCACCGCATAAGAATAATTGTCCCATGTGTCCGGCAACTGCTGCAGCATCTCGGCCGGAAGGTTGCTGAAATCGAATTTATAGCTGTTGTGGAAATACGAAACGCCCGCGTAGAACGACCCCGCGCTGCGCTTCTGTATGCGCCCGTACTTGAACGCCGCCGCCTGCGAGTACTTCATCTGATTGAAAAACACATAGGTGTCGAAGCCCTGCGTGTGCATGTCTATGCCCTTGAAGTCGATGCGCATCTTTTCCGTGTCGTTCTTCTCGCCGAAGCGCGTGATGTGCGTGTCGCCATCGTTGTGGACGTTGTAGTACTCAAAGGCAAACAGGCTGCAGTTGAAACCGAAATTAAAGCGCTTGCGCGTGCGGTCCGGGCCGCCGAAATAGCGCGACACATTGATGTCGTAGCCAATCGTCAGAGCCAGATACGACAAGCTCAGTCCCATCGACGTGGCCGGATCCGACACTATGCGGATAGCCTTCCCCTCGGGCAGGTCGAAATTGTAGAGATCGCTCCAGCTCTCGCTGCTTAGCTTCACATTGAAGCTCGTGTGCGTCCGGTCCACATACACCGAGTCATAACCGTTGAAGAAGCGGTCGCCCCAGTCGTACACCTTGATCACAAAGCGCGGAAACTTGCCCATGTTCGCTATCGAGTCAAGGTTGAAAGGAAGGCCGGATGTGCGCGCGGGCGCGGCAAAAGCCGCGCCCAGCGTGATCAGGAGTAATAGCAGAAGTTTTCTCACCCTCAGGCTTTGAGGAGTTCGGTCATTTTGTCCATGGCTGCCGCAAGACCCTCGGCATCCTTGCCGCCGGCCTGTGCAAATCCCGGCTGACCGCCGCCGCCGCCCTTGATGGCCTTGGCTGCCTCGCGCACTATCTGCGACGCGTTCTTGCCCGTGGCCGCGATGGCAGCGTCGGTGAGCATAACCGTCAGCAGAGGCTTGCCGGCGGCATCCTTGGTCGCACCAGCGAAAGCCACTGCCTCATTCTCGGCGAGAGCACGCACGCCGAAAGCCACGTTCTTCACCATGTCGGGCATCATCGGACCGCTCATGGAGGCTATGCGCAGCGGGCCGGCGTACACGGCCTTCTCAAGCGCCTGGGCGGCCATGGCCTGAGCTCGCACCTTGAAATTGGCCTCCACCTGGCGGCGCAGCTCGGCGTTCTCCTCGATGCTGCGGCGCAGGGCGGCAAGCACGTCGGGAGCGTTGTTGAACAGCGCCGAGATACTGTGCATCGTCTCCGACACGCGGTCCATCATTTCTTCCACTGCCGTGCCGGTGATAGCCTCGATGCGGCGTATGCCCGCGGCGATGGAGCTCTCGCTGACGATGCGTATCATGCCGATATTGCCGGTGTTGGCCACATGCGTGCCGCCGCACAGCTCCACGGAGTCGCCGTAGCGCACCACGCGCACGTCCTCGCCGTATTTCTCGCCGAAGAGTGCCATCGCACCCATCGCCTTGGCCTCGGCTATGGGCATGTGGCGGTGCTCGTCGAGGGCTATGGCCTCGCGCACGCGGCGGTTGGCAAGGCGCTCCACGCGGGAAATTTCCTCGGGAGTGAGCTTCTGGAAGTGGCTGAAGTCAAAGCGCAGCGAGTCGGGGCTGACGTAGCTGCCGCGCTGCTCCACATGCTCGCCCAGCACCTCGCGCAGGGCCTGGTGCAGCAGGTGCGTGGCAGTGTGGTTGCGCTCCGTGGCACGGCGTGCCTCCACGTCGATGGCGGCAGTGAACTCGGCCTCGGGATTCGAGGGCAGTTTCTTGGCCAGATGCACGCCCACGCCGTTCTCGCGCTTCGTGTCGTAAATCTCTATCGTCTCGCCGGTGGCACGGTTCGTCAGCGTGCCGCGGTCGCCGGTCTGGCCACCCATCTCGGCGTAGAAAGGAGTGCGGTCGAGCACTATCTGGTAGTACTCGCGACCTTTCTGCCGCACATGGCGGTAGCGCAGGATGCGCGCCGCGCTCTCGGCCTCGTCGTAGCCCGTGAACTGCTGCTCGCCCTGTGCCAGTTCCACCCAGTCCGTGGCCTCCACGGCGGCGGCATTGCGGGCGCGCTGCTTCTGCGCGGCCATCTCGGCGTCGAATTCGGCCTGGTTCAGCGTCATGCCCTGCTCCTTGAGTATGAGCAGCGTGAGGTCGAGGGGGAAGCCGTAAGTGTCGTAGAGCACAAAAGCCTGCTTGCCCGAGATTTCGTTGCGGCCCTCCTTGCGGGCGGCGGCGATGGCGTCGTCGAGCATGCGGATGCCGTTCTCAAGCGTGCGCAGGAAAGCGTCCTCCTCTTCCTTTATCACCTTCATGATGAGCTCGCGCTGCTGGGCGATTTCGGGATAGGCCTCGCCCATGCTCTCGATGAGCGTGTCCACCAGGCGATACATGAACGCCTGCTTCTGCTCCAGGAACGTATATGCGTAGCGCACCGCGCGGCGCAGGATGCGGCGGATCACATAGCCGGCCTTGGCATTGCCGGGCAGCTGCGAGTCGGCGATGGAGAAAGCGATAGTGCGCACATGGTCGGCAATCACGCGCATAGCCACGTCCGTGCGGCGGTCTTCGCCGTACTTCTTGCCCGACAGCTCGGCAATCTTGCCGATAAGGGGAGTGAACACATCCGTGTCGTAGTTCGACTGCTTGCCCTGCAGCGCCATGCACAGGCGCTCGAAGCCCATGCCAGTGTCAATCACCTTGGCGGGCAGCGGCTCCAGCGAGCCGTCGGCCTTGCGGTTGTACTGCATGAACACGAGATTCCATATTTCTATCACCAGGGGATTGTCCTTGTTCACCATCTCGGCGCCGCTCACCTTGGCGCGCTCCTCGTCGGGGCGCAGGTCGATGTGGATTTCCGAGCAGGGGCCGCAGGGACCCGTGTCGCCCATCTCCCAGAAGTTGTCGTGCTTGTTGCCGTTTATGATATGGTCGGCCGGCAGGTGCTTCAGCCAGTAGCCGGCTGCCTCGTCGTCGCGGCTCAGCCCCTCGTCGGCAGCGCCCTCGAACACCGTGGCGTACAGACGCGCCGGGTCCAGACCCAGCACATCCACCAGGTATTCCCAGGCCCAGTCGATGGCTTCCTGCTTGAAATAGTCGCCGAAGCTCCAGTTGCCAAGCATCTCGAACATCGTGTGGTGGTATGTGTCCATGCCCACCTCCTCAAGATCGTTGTGTTTGCCGCTCACGCGCAGGCACTTCTGAGAATCGGCCACGCGCTGATATTTAGGTGCCACCGCGCCCAGAATGATGTCCTTGAACTGGTTCATGCCCGCGTTGGTGAACATCAGCGTGGGGTCGTCTTTGATCACCATGGGAGCGGAGGGCACGATGTGGTGCCCCTTAGAACGGAAAAAATCCTTGAAGGATTCGCGTATTTCTTTGGCGGTAAGCATTTTATTGTGCTATAGTATAATTATTATTGTGTATTTTCTTATTTTCAGACTGCAAAATTACAGCTAATTTCGTACTTTTGCAAGCGAAAACCAAGTATTAATGCTCGAAAGACCAACGGTGTGCCCTCCGCCTCCCATGTTGCGGCACCGGTCTCCGATGTCGTCCCCTCGCTCCCCCTTGTGCCATCGCGCCACACCGCGCCGGCAGCCCGGAGGACGCCCGCGCAACGGTCATGCAAGCATAATAACCACGAATCGCTGATGAGTCAAAAAGCATTTTATCGCCTGAATCCGGCCACCGGACAATACGAGCGGGTCTACCCCTCCGCCCGTCGGCGCATCATGGCGTCGCTGCGACAGAGCGCCGTAGGCGCAGCCGTGGCTCTCGGTGTCGTCACAGCCCTGTATCTGGCTTTCGACTTTCCAAAGGAGCGCGTGCTGCGCTCGCAGAACGAGCATCTGAAAATGAGCCTCGAGGCCCTCGACCGACGTGCCGACGAAGCCATCGCCGTAATAGGCGACATCGCCGCACGCGACGACAATTTCTACCGGGTCGTCATGCAGGCCGAGCCGCTCGGTGCCGCACGACGCTACGCAGGCCTCGAGCGACGCCGCAACTACGAGCGCGCCGACTCGCTCGCCGACGTCGAGCTCGTCGCCGAACTCACCGACAAACTCGACATGCTCGACCAGATGGTGGCCACGCAGTCGCGTTCCTTCGATTTCCTGCGCAGCCAGGCATCGACACTGCGCGAGCGCAGCTCCCACATCCCCGCCATCCAGCCCGTCAGCGAGAAAAACCTCCGGGCCATGGCCTCCGGCTACGGCTACCGCCGCGACCCCATCTACGGCACCTCCAAATTCCACGAAGGGATGGACTTCTCGGCCCCGATAGGCACTCCCGTCTACGCCACCGGCGACGGACGCGTCCTCTCGGCAGGATGGAACAGCGGCTACGGCAACCTCATCGAAATCGACCACGGCTATAACTACATCACACGCTACGCCCACCTCAGCGAGATGCTCGTGCGCCCGGGACAGACCCTCCACCGCGGCGACCTCATCGGACGCGTGGGCAACACCGGCAAAAGCACCGGCCCCCACCTCCACTACGAGGTGCGCCTCAACGGCGTGCCCCAGAATCCCGTGCACTACTATTACTACGACCTCACCCCGCAGGAATACGACGAAATGATACGCCAGGCCGAGAACGCCGGACACGTTATGGACTGACACTATGGAAGCACTCGACAAAAAATACTATCGCATAGCCGAGGTGGCCGACCTCATCGGCGTCCCCGCATCCACGCTACGCTTCTGGGAGACACAGTTCCCCGCCGTGCTTAAGCCGCGGCGCAACGCCGGCGGCACACGATTCTACCGCCCGTCCGACGTCGAGGCTCTGCGCATGATACACTATCTCCTCAAAGAGCGCGGCCTCAAGGTCGAGGCCGCCCGAGCCGAGCTCGCCCGCAACCCACAGGGCACCGTCCGCCGCTACGAAGTCGTCGCCAGCCTCCGCTCCATCCGCGACCGCCTCGCCGCACTCCACGCCGCCCTGTCCTCCCGCCGCTGATTGCTGTCAGTCCTCCCGCTCGCAGAAGCGCGAAGGCAGGTCCTTGCTGGCCTTTGCCCCCATAGCGCGCAGGCGTTCCGCCCGGCCTATGAGATTGCCGGTGCCCGTCGCAAGCTTGTTGTAGGCGCCGTCCCATGCACGTCGCGCCGCGTTCAGCGATGTGTCAATCTTCTCCATATCGGTCAGAAATCCGCTCAGTTTGTCGAGCATGCGCCCCGCCTCAGTGGCGATGTCCATGGCATTGCGGCTCTGACGGTCGTTGCGCCACAGCTGCTCCACAAGCTTCACCACCGCCATCAGATGCGTGGGCGACACGATGAGCACCCGCGAGTCGAAAGCGTACTGCCACAGCGCGCCGTCCAGCTGCATCGCCGCCATGTAGGCGCCCTCGTGAGGGATGAACATCATCACGAAGTCGCAGTGGCGGCCGGCCGTCAGGTCCTGGTAGCTCTTGCTTTTCAGTTCGTTGATATGCGCGCGCACCGACGCCAGGTGCGCCTTCGCGGCAGCATTGCGCGCGTCGGCATCGTCGGCCTCCACCATGCTCAGATATGCCGCCACCGACACCTTCGAGTCAATCACCACGCAGCGCCCGTCCGGATAGTTCACAATCACATCGGGACGCAGCCTCCGCCCGTCGGGCGAGGTGAACGTCTGCTGCACCTCATACTCGCGCCCCTGCTGCAGGCCCGAGCGCTCCAGAATGTTCTCCAGGATGATTTCACCCCAGTCGCCCTGCACGCGCGTGTTGCCTTTCAGCGCATCGGTGAGGCGTCGCGTCTCCGCACCCACCACCCGGTTCAGCTCCACGAGCTCGCGCACGCGGTCGGCCAGCGAGAAGCGCTCGCGCGCCTCAGCCGAGTAGGCCTCGCGGAAACTCTTTTCCATCTCGCGCATGCGCTCCGCCATCGGCGCGAGCGCTTCCGAGATGCTGCGGCGCCCCGCCGCGTCGAGCGCCTGCGAGTTGGCCAGCAGCGCCTCGTTGGCAATGGCACGGAAGCGCGCCTCGGCAGCCTCGGTGTCGGCGGCACGCTCCTCAAGCAGCCGGCGACTCAGTTCGGCCTCCGCACGGGCGCGGGTCGCCCGCCGGTCGGCGACCACCGCATACACAACCGCCGCAACGGCCACTACAGCACAAAAAACAGTAAATGCAAACATAGTGCAAATTTAATTCTAAAATCACAAATACACTGCAGAATTTATTTGTTATATTTGCGTCACAATAGTTAAAAATCAATATGCCGAAATGGATACAGCGCGCGGCCGACCGCGCCATCAGCATCTGGAACTACGTCAGCGCAGGCGTTTGGACCGACAATCGCCAGCGATGGCAAGTGCGTGTCGTCAAGACACTTAACCTCTCCGTGCGCTCATTCCTGAATGCCGACATTCAGACACAGGCATGCGCCATGACCTACCGCACGCTCCTTGCCATCGTGCCCGCCCTCGCGCTGCTCTTCGCCATCGGGCGCGGATTCAACATGCAAAACCTCATCGAAGGCGAGCTTATGCACATCTTTCCCGCTCAGCACAAGGCAGTTGCAACCGCCCTCGGCTTCGTCGACTCCTATCTCAGCCAGAGCGCCGAGGGAGTGTTCGTAGGCGTCGGCATCGTGTTCCTGCTGTGGACACTCATCTCTCTGATAATGAACGTTGAAGACACCTTCAACCTCGTGTGGGGCATCAAGGAAGGCCGCAGCATGTGGCGCAAGCTCACCGACTACACCGCCATGCTCATCATCCTGCCCGTGCTGCTCATCTGCTCGGGAGGCATCACGCTGCTGGTCAGCAACTCGCTTCAGTCGCTGCTCCACTGGAATTTCATGACGCCGCTTGTGTCGTGCTTCATGGAGGCCGGCTCGTGGCTGCTGACGTGGCTGTTCTTCACCGTGGCCTACGTCGCCATTCCCAACACGCGCGTCAAGTTTCTCAACGCTTTGCCCGCAGGCGCCATCGCCGCAGCAGGCTTCCTCGTGCTGCAATGGGTGTTCGTGTCGGGCCAGATGTATGTGTCGCGCTACAACGCCATCTACGGCAGCTTCTCTTTCCTGCCTTTGCTGCTGATATGGCTGCAGTTGGTGTGGGTCATCACCCTCGCCGGCGCCGTCATCTGCTACTCGTCGCAGAACATCTTCCAGTTCAACTTCGCCAACGAAGCCTCCAAAATCTCGCTCGGCTATCGCCGCCGCGTAGTGCTCGCCATCGCCACCGTAATCGTAAAGCGCTTTGACGCAGGCCTTCCTGCACCAAGCGCCGCCGACCTCATACACTCCTACGGCTTTCCGGCGCGCGTGGTGGGCGACGCCGTCGAGCGCCTGGCCGGCTGCGGACTCGTCAGCCGCGTCATCATCGACGAACGCCACGCCATCACAGGCTTTCAGCCGGCCATGGCCACCGACGCCATCACCGTGGGCCTCGTCTACAAGCGCCTCGATTCCATGGGCTCACACGACTTCGTGCCCGACTTCGGCCGACGCTTCCCCGGCGTAGAAGCCATTTACGAATCCATCACCGAGGCCATCCAGCGCACCTCTTCCCGCACTCTCCTCCGCGACCTCGAAATCGCCCCCCTGGACGCAAACAACGAAAAAAATGAGTGACCCGGGCTTCGCCGTAGTTACTCCCGCTCGGAAAAAGCAAATGAATTTGCTTTTTCTCTCGACTTATTCGTAACTTTGGGCGTCGCCGTAGTTACTATCGCTCGGAAAAAGCAAATGAATTTGCTTTTTCTCTCGACTTATTCGTAACTTTGCAGACGCAAACCATCAGAGCCTATGCCTCCATCGTCAACAAACAATTATAGAAAGCCGGCGCAGCCGACCGTGGCCGACACGGCAGGGCGCATAGCGCCGCGCGACACACGCCTCGAGGCCGCCGTGCTCGGCGCACTCATGCTCGAAAAAGACGCCTACACCATTGTGTGCGACATCCTGCACGCCGACAGTTTCTACGAGCCTGCCCACCAGCGCATCTACGAAGCCATCCAGACACTCGGCGCCGCCCAGAGCCCCATCGACATGCTCACCGTGGTGGAGCAGCTGCGCCTCAACGGCACGCTCGACAGCGTGGGAGGCACAGCCTATGTGGCACAGCTGACCATGGAAGTGGCCTCGGCGGCGAACGTCGAGTTCCACGCACGCATTGTGGCGCAGAAATATCTCTCGCGCCAGCTCATAGGCTTCGCCTCGGAGCTTGAAACCAAGGCTTTCGACGAGAGCATCGACGTGGACGACGTGCTGCAGGAGGCCGAAGGACGGCTCTTCGAAATCTCGCAGCGCAACGTCAAGAAAGAGGTTACGCAGATCGACCCCGTCATTTCCCAGGCCATCGAAGCCATACAGACGGCGGCCAACCGCACCTCGGGCCTCAGCGGCCTTGAGTCGGGCTACCACGACCTCGACAAACTCACCTCCGGCTGGCAGAACTCAGACCTCATCATCATAGCCGCACGCCCGGCCATGGGCAAGACGGCCTTCGTGCTGTCAATGGCCAAGAACATGGCCGTGAACTACAACACGCCGGTGGCCATCTTCTCTCTGGAAATGAGCAACGTGCAGCTCGTCAACCGTCTCATCTCCAACGTGTGCGAAATCGAAGGCTCGAAAATCAAGAGCGGACAGCTGACACCCATAGAGTGGAACCAGCTGATGGCACGCATCAAGCACCTGACGGGCGCGCCGCTCTACATCGACGACACCCCCTCGCTCTCCATCTTCGAGCTGCGCACCAAGGCGCGCCGCCTCGTGCGCGAGCACGGCGTGCGCATGATCATTATCGACTACCTGCAGCTGATGAACGCGTCGGGCATGAAATTCGGCTCGCGCGAGCAGGAAGTGAGCATGATTTCGCGCTCGCTCAAGCAGCTGGCCAAAGAGCTCAACCTGCCCATCGTGGCGCTGTCGCAGCTCAACCGTAGCGTGGAGTCGCGCACCGAGAACAAACGCCCGCAGCTCAGCGACCTCCGCGAGTCGGGCGCCATCGAGCAGGACGCCGACATGGTGTGCTTCATCCACCGACCCGAGTACTACCTGCACAGCGACACCGACGCATCCGGACGCGACATCCGCGGCCTCGCCGAGTTCATCGTGGCCAAGCACCGCTCCGGCGCCGTCGACGATGTGAAGATGCGATTCCGCGCTCCCGTGGCGCGCTTCGAGAACTGGAACGAGGCTGCTGTGGCCATCTCCCAGGGCACCCACGCCTCGCGCCTTAACGACGCCCTCGGAGCCGACGCCCCGGCGCCCGTGCCGGGTGCCGCACCCATGACCGGCGGCACAGCCGACCTCGCCGCGCCGCCCTCCGACAACGGCCCGCTGCCGTTCTGACCCGCGACGTCGGACCGCTCCGCTGAAAAAGACGCAAAAACTAAACAAAAAACAAAACATATAAAAAACATGGACAAGACTCGCATCCTCGTCACCGGCGGCACAGGCTACATCGGCAGCCACACCGCCGTAGAGCTCATCAACGCAGGCTACAGCGTGGTGATAATCGACAACCTCAGCAACAGCAACCGCGAGGTGCTCGACGGCATCGAGGCCATCACCGGCACCCGCCCCGACTTCGTGGAAGGCGACTGCACCGACTTCGACACTCTGAAAAAACTCTTCGCCGACTATCCCGGCATCAAGGGCATAATCAACTTCGCCGCCAGCAAGGCTGTAGGCGAAAGCGTGCAGAAACCCCTGCTCTACTACCGCAACAATCTCACCACGCTCATCAACCTGCTCGATCTCATGGGCCCCAACGGCGTGCGCGGCATCGTGTTCTCGTCGTCGTGCACGGTCTACGGCGAGCCCGACCAAAACCCCGTTACCGAGGATACGCCCACCAAGAAAGCAACCTCGCCCTACGGCAACACCAAGCAGATAAGCGAGGACATCATCCGCGACACCGTGGCCTCCGGCGCTCCCTTCAGCGCCATCCTGCTGCGCTACTTCAACCCCGTGGGCGCACATCCCAGCGCGCTCATCGGCGAGCTGCCCAACGGCGTGCCGCAGAACCTCATACCCTATCTTACGCAGACAGCCATCGGCGTGCGCCCCATGCTGAGCGTGTTCGGCAACGACTATCCCACGCCCGACGGCACCTGCATCCGCGACTTCATCAATGTGGTCGACCTGGCCAAAGCCCACGTCACCGCCGTGGAGCGCATCGTCGAAGACAAGTGCGACGAACCCGTGGAAGTCTTCAATCTGGGCACCGGCAACGGCGTGAGCGTGCTTGAGCTCATCAACACATTCGAGGAGGCCACCGGCGTGCCCGTGCCCCACAAGTTTGCCCCGCGCCGCGAGGGCGACATCACGCAGGTGTGGGCCGACCCGACACGCGCCAACAAGGTGCTGGGCTGGAAAGCCGACACTCCCCTGGCCGAAACCATGCTCTCGGCATGGCGCTGGCAGCAGCGCCTCCGCGAGCGCGGCATCATGTAAGCCGAAGCTGCCAGTGAAGCGAACAGTGGAGCGGAGACGTCCACGTCTCCGAACGCCGGCCGATGGTAATCTCACCCCCATAGCCGACGGCGACGTGGACGTCGCCGCTCCACTGCTGCCAAACAGGCAACCAATCTAAATTTTTCAGCTAAAAGCCCGAACGGCATCCGAATGGATATTGACAACTTCATCGACTATAATGACGGCATAGAAGTCAGTGCGGGAGGCGTTCTCCCGCACTGGCATCAAAACCGACGGATTCAGTTTGTCACTTTCCGTTTGTCCGATTCCCTGCCAAAATCCAAAATCAACGAATTGCTTGAAGTCAAGCAACGATTTGAGATGGCCCATCCCAAACCATGGGCTGCGGACGTATTCCGGCAATATTGGGACATGATAGGCCCGCAAGAAGAGCGCATTCTTGCTGCAGGTTTGGGGAGCTGTGTCTTGCGCAGCCGCGATGTGCGGCTGATTTTGTCAGACGTGCTTCACTACCGCGATGGTAACCATTACACCCTGCACGCGTATGTGATAATGCCCAATCATGTACACATGCTCATTCAGCCGCACCACGACTTCAAACTCAATCAGATAATCAAATCCATTAAAGGATACAGCGCACGAAGCATCAACAGGCTGTTGAACCGCACGGGTAGCATATGGATGAAAGAATCCTACGACAGAATTGTGCGCAGTGAAGACGACTTCAGACGTTGCCGTTGCTACATAGCCGACAACCCAAAGCATCTTCCTCCAACCGATTACACTCTATACATCGCTGGCGAAACACCCGCTGAAGCATCCAGTGGAGCGGAGACGTCCACGTCTCCGAACGCCGGCCGATGGTAATCTCACCCCCATAGCCGACGGCGACGTGGACGTAGCCGCTCCACTGCTGCCAAAGTGGTCGCCCTGTTAATTAACGAATATTAACAATAAGACAGGACTGTTTGTGGCATTTTGGTTGTAACTTTGCAGCATGAAACGGAAGACCTCCATATCCTGTGCCTATCTCTCTTTCTCGAGAGACTATGTAGCGGCAATCCGCTCCAAGGTGCGCGCGTCGCACGCCGGCACAGCTTCCGAAACCGCATTCCGCACTCACGCCTAAGGCTTAATGCCTCTACGCGTGAGTGCGTTTTTTTGCCCCCTACGCACGGCAGCCCTCGAGCAGCGCTGCTTCGCTTTCAATAAACAATAGTACAGCAGCTTAAATGATTTGTATCCTCGACTTTCTGCGCGAGCATCCGCAGTGGCACCCGTCCGTCGGCAACACGGACTGCTTCGGCGCGCGCATGGCTGTGCCTGAAACTTGACGAATAAACAACGACACACCAAACCAATCAATAAACAATATGAAAAAACTTTTACTCACTCTCCTGCTTCTGCTCAGCCTCGGCTTCGCAGCAAGCGCAGCGGATTATTCCGATGAACTGACAAATGGAAACTTCACCGGCATGAGTTACACCGTAAGCAAGACTTACACTGCGACCAATGGCTCGGGCGCAGCCTATCTTGCACAGGCATCAAGCAACAGTGGTTTTCAGATGCGCACAAGCAAGGCCGGCACAGGCGTAAAAAACACCACTGCGCCCGAAGGATATATAATTGAGAGTGTTGAAATCACTTTCGGCAGAGCCGGCGGCGGTGTCAACATCTATGCTGCTGACAGCGACATCGATCTCAAAAGCCTGCCCGCAACTGTCACTAAGGCAACCACAACCGATGATGTTATTTATGTGAACGCTCCTTATTTTGCAATCACTCCTACGAACGACACATACTGCATCGTGAGCAAGGTTGTTGTCAACTGGGTGTCGACCTCCGGCGTACGCGCATGTGCAACCCCTGTTTTCTCAGTAGAAGACGGCGTCGAGCTTTTCGCCGGTCAGACAATCACGGTGAACAAGGGCAACGCCGATGCATGCGAACTTCTCGTCAACGGCGAGCCTGTGGAGGGTCTTGAATATACCATTCCCGAAACTGCTGAAATCGGCAGCACAATCACTCTCACGGCTAACTCCACTCTTGAAGGCGGCGATCCTGCTGAAGCAAGCGCAAGCATCAACGTGACCGTTGTAGAAGCTCCTCTTGTAGCTGAATTTAATTTCTCTACTTTCGGATGGAGCAACCAGCAAGAAATCTCGACTGTAAACATGGGTTTAGTTACACTCAACTTTGACAAGAAATCAAACAGTAACGCTCCCAAGTATTTCACCAACAACAATGATGTCCGCCTGTATGGTGGCGGCGCACTTACGATCAGCATCGACCAGGCGTATTATATCACCAAAATAGAATCTGTGTATTCTAATACTCAAAATACGCTGTCTGCTGATTGCGGCTCGTTCAACAGCGATTATACCACATGGACCAACGTTGCAAATGACGTGGAATGCTATGAGTCTGCCGTTACTTTCACTGAAAGCGGCACGTCGGGCAACCGCAGCTGGAAATCCATCGTGGTAAGCTACGCCAAGCGTCCCGAGCCCGAGACGGAGCTTGTGGGCTTCACCCACGAGGAGTCGTTCGGCAGAACTGTGGTTCGTGTGGAATACATGCTGCACCTCAACAACCACAAGGACGCCAACGAGTACACCGTTGAGCTGACCGTGGGCGGAATGACCTTCTCCAACACCGAGCACAGCGACGCCAGCATCGTGGAAGAGGCTGCCAACGCTCCCATGCGCGCTCTCAACCCCGACGACGTGGCTTCCGAAACCACCCTCAAGGGCACCATCCTGGCCACCGGCCTTGAGGCCGAGAAAGAATACGGCACCGCCAGCGTGGCCGTGAAGCTCGGCGACAAGGAAATCCACAACGCAACCATCGAGAACTTCACCACCGGCACCACCGGCATCGAGGATGTGACCGTCGAGGACGAGGCTGCCGCCGAGTACTTCAACCTGCAGGGCGTGCGCGTGGCAGAGCCCCAGGCCGGCCAGATCTACATCGTGCGCCGCGGCGCCAAGGCCGTCAAAGAGCTCGTGAAGTAATCCGCACCCTACCCCCACAAAAAAAAGACGCCCTCGGGCGTCTTTTTTTGTGGCATATCCGCAATGCTCATTCGTAGGTCTGCTCTATGTCGATGAAGGTGTCGACGGTGGGCGTGCCGAACTCGATGGCACCCATCTCCTCGTTGGAGTTGATCACGAGGCTGTAGATGTAGTGCACGCCGGGCTGCCACTCCGAATAGCGGCTGGTGGAGAGGGGGAATTTGAGCATGCCGTCGCCAGTCGAACTGCCCGGAACGAGGTCTTCCTCGGGCGTGTTTTCGTTAGGCCACAGGCGCTCGCCGCTCTTGGCGTCGTAGATGGAACACTGCACGCCTATGTAGGTGTCGCTGCCAGAGCCTTGCGAACGATAGGTGAGCTGCTGAGGCAGCACATACATCTCGCCGCCACGGCCGAGCCCCGAAGCCGCGATGACGGTGGGGGTTGATGTGAGTGTGAGCTGATCGGTGGGCGACTGGGCCCACTGGAGCACATAGGCGTTGGGGGTGTTCTGGTCGGTCCATTTGCCCACGGTCTCGGCCGAGGCGGCGTCGGCGGTGGAGCCGGCGGGGAAGCTGAAGTTGCCACGGGTCATGATGTTGGTCATAGCCACGTTGGTCACCACCACTTTAAGTTCGGGATTGGTGGAACTCATCTTCACGGTGAGTTTCGACAGAGCGTGGCGGAAGTTGAACACCACCTGCGCGTTGGCCATGCCGGAGTTGCCGGTGAGGTCGGGGCTGACGGCATACACTATGTCCTCGGTGCCGCTTGCGGCATCGTAGGGCACGGGGGTGAGAGGGCCGTCGGCGCCCACCCATGTGGAGGGGGCGAAGGCGTAGAAGTCGACCGACTGCTTGGCAGGCCAGTACTGCAGCGGCGAGTAGGTCCAGTTGTTGGACGCGGTTTTGGTCACGACCACATTGTCCATGAAAGTGACCGGCGCAGATGCGGTGCCGGTGTAGGCATAGACGTTGAAGGAGGTGAGATTGTTGGTGGTGATGTCGCCTGCACGGGAAAGTTCGGCGGCTGCGGCGAAGCGGATGGCGCCGTCGTCGACGGCGGCGGAGTTGCCATGCATTTCACCGGCGTCGTCGCCACACGATACTGCCAGCGCGGCCATCGCCACGAGGGGCAGGGCGGCCATAAGCCTGAAATTCTTGGAGGTCATGATTTTGAAATGAGAGTTAAGTATGTGTTTGTATTTCTGTCACATGTCGGGTTCGGGACTGATTTCCACCACTGTCCAGCCGTCGACGGCGGCGTCGATGCCTCCTACGTCGTCGGAGCCGGTGTCGTCGTCGGGCAGCTCGAGACCGTCTATTTTAATGATAACATTGTGCGGGCTCGCGATGTTCATCTGCTCCGGGGCTATTTCGATGGTGCGGGCCACTGTCTTCCCGCCGGCAAGGGCTATGAGCAGCGACAGACGGCACTCCGGCGGCTGCGCAGGCGCTCCGAAAGCACAGCCGCTGCCCGAGAGAGTGTGCAGCGTGCGGTCGGCGGCAAGCGACATGCGCAGGGCCGCGTCGGAGCTGCCGCCGGGCTGCTGTGTGGCAAGATTCACTGCCGAGACTACCGGGCTCAGGTCGGCGGCGACTGTGCGCACATGCTCCAGGCCTGAGACACGGCTGATGCACAGGGTGTAGAGCGTGGACAGCGAGTCGGGACTGCAACGCACAAGACCGCGGCCACACTCCTTGACAGTGCCGTCGGAAGATGTGTAGCGCACGCCGCAGGGCGTCACTTCTATCTCGCTGACAACGGCTCCGTAGAGCATGCCCGTGGAGGCATACACGCCGTCGGCCACTGGGCGCGAGGCCGACGCGCACACGGTCGACAGGCTGCCTGTGCCGTCGATGGCCGTGCCCGGCAGGTCGTTGTTGCAGGCCACAAGCCGGTAGCTGCCGGGCGGAAGCTCCACCGGCCCGCCGTCGCGGCCTGCGATGTCGAAGCGCCACTGGCGGCTGTAGCTGTCGAGCGGATAAAAGAACAGGCTCATGCCGTCGACGTCGGCGCCCGCCGCGCGGTCCCACTCAAAGCGTATCTCGATGCCGGCCGAGGCCGCCGGACACTCTATGGCCTTGTGGGCGCACGAGGCCGTCATGAAAGCCAGCGTCGCGGCGAAAACAGCAGGAATATGTGGCAAAGCGGATTTCATCGGGCGGGATTGTTGAGACTGCCGCGCCCCGGAAACCACACGAGAGTCACTGCCAGCCCGGTGATGCCGACGTAGCGCCGGTAGTAGTTGTCGAGGCACACGTATTTCCCGCACTCCGGTCTGTAGACCGTTATGTGGCCGCCGGTATAGCCGGCCCTTACGCTGAGGTCGAGGTTGAGACGATGGTTGAGACGGAAGGAGTAGCCGTAGCTGATGCCGGCGCCGAAGGTGGGACGGCGCGATTGCCATCCCTTGTTGCCGAACTCGAAGTCGAAGTCATGGCAGGAGCCGTAGATGCCTATGTGGTGGCCGGTGAGCGCACGGCGGCGCGACGCGCGCCCGAACCAATAGCTGACATCGGCCCATATCCCGCGCAGGCGCCAATAGCGGTGCTCGGAAGCGTTGCTCCACCACGCGTACACGCCTTCCACCCCGACGGATATATGGCGCGGAAGAGCTATCTCGAGGCCGAAGTCGGGCGTAAGCGCGGCGTCGTGCAGCAGGTTGGTTTTCATGGCCACATGCAGGCAGTCGTAGTAGCAGCTGTCGCACGGAGCCGATGCCCGCACCGCAGCCGGAACGGCGGCAGAGAGCAGAAGCAGCGCGAGAAAGCGGACGGGGGATGTGATGCAGGAAGCCAATGTGGTGTCGTATATCGGATGATGATGCCCGCAGGTATCATATCTGAAACACGCCGCCGCATGTTAATGTTCACAAGAGAGGGCGCCCGTCCGGGGCGCCCTCGCGGCATTGTCTGATTTCGCGGCTCAGCAGTTGAAGAACTCCGTGAAGGCGCGGATGGTGTAGTCGTGGTCGGCAGCGGAGGCTGTCTCGCGGGCGGAGTGCATGGCCCAGACAGGCGCGCCCATGTCGACACCGCGCAGGGGCAGCTGCGACGTGAGAATGTTGCCGAGGGTGGAGCCGCCGGCCACATCGCTGTGGTTCACAAAATACTGCACGGGCACTCCGGCGCGCTCGCAAACGGAGGCGAACACGGCCGCGGAGTCGGCATCGGTCATGTACTTGCAGTTGGCGTTGATTTTGACCACGGGGCCTCCGCCCAGCACGGGATGGCTCGTGGGGTCGTATTTCTCCATGTAGTTGGGGTGTACGCCGTGGGCGTTGTCGGCCGACACCATGAACGAGTCGGCCACGCAACGGTAATAGTCCTCCTCGCTGCCGCCGAGGGCGGCGCACAGGCGGCGCAGCAGGTCGGCCAGCACAGGCGATGCCGCGCCCTGCTTGGTGCCGGAACCGGTCTCCTCATTGTCAAATATGGCCATGATGCGGGTAGCGCCGCTGCCGTGCGACTCGAGCAGGGCGGTGAGTGCGGCGTGCACCATGCTGAGGTCGTCGAGGCGGCCCGAGGTGATGAACTCGCCGTCGAGGCCCACGAGCGAGGCTCCCTCCACGGTGTAGAGCGAAAGGTCGTAGTCGAGCACATCGGCCTCGGCCACGCCCAGCTCCTCGGCCACCATGCGGCGCACAAGGCCGCGGGCGGCGTCCTTGTCGGCCACGCGGCCGAGCACGGGCAGCATGTCCTTCTGGCGGCTCAGAGCGTTGCCCTCGTTGACGGCGCGGTTGAAGTGGATGGCAAGGTGGGGAATCACCAGCAGCGGACGGCGGAACCACACGGGGCGCTGCACGGGGTGCAGCGGGTCGGCGCCGCGCAGGATGGCGCGGCCTGCCAGCGAGAGCGGACGGTCGAACCATGTGTAGAGGATGGGACCGCCGTACACCTCGGTGTTGAGCTTGACGATGCCGCCGTCGCACACAATCTCACACGCGGGCTTGACGCGGAAGCCGGGCGAATCGCTGTGGGCGGCGATGATGCGCACGCCCTTGTGGGCGGGGGCGTCGCCGGCCACGAAGGCGAAGATGGCCGAACCGTTGACACGCACATAGCGGCGGTCGCCGGGGCGTATGGTCCAGGCGTCGACGGCGCGTAGTTCGGAGAAGCCGGCGGCGTCAAGGCGACGGCGGGTTTCTTCAACGGCCAGGAAGTTGACGGGCGATGCGTCGAGGAATGCTTGCAGATCGGAGACGTGGGTCATAACGTGGTGCTGTATTGGATGTTGTTGAGGGCGCGCAGCACATTGCAGAGCGTGCGGCTCCAATAGTTGGCAAAGTCGTCGCGCAGCTCCGGGATGAGTTCGGCTATAAGTTCCGGCGTGGCGTCGCGGGCTGTCTGCACGATGTTGTAGAACACCTGGAAGAGGTCGGCGAGGCCCTCGGCAATGCTGGCGCCGATGGGGGTGTCGCTGTACTTCATGTCCTGCTCGAACACTTCGAGATAGGTGTCGTCCTCGCCGAGGAGCGCGGCCACGCGCATGCGCACGGCCTCGTAGTAGTCTTCCTCAAGGGCGTCGGCCACATAGGCGTCGGAGAGGGCGGTGTCGTCGCGGCGCAGGTCGGTGGCGGCGATGTAGATGCGCGGCAGCAGGCGCAGCATGGCTGCGACAAACTCGGCGCGCTCGGTCTCGCGGGCGTTTTCGAGCGCCGCGCAGTACTCGTTGCAGAGCGCCAGGAAGGCTATCTCGTTGTTCTCAAGTTTCATAGGTGCTGGTTTTTGTACAGTTTGTTGTCGATGATGTACTTATAAACGCCCGGAGGGAGAAAATAGGTCATGTCGCGGCCGCGGGCTATGGCGTCGCGCACCTGCGTGCTGCTGATGTTGACGGTGATGGGATGCACGGCCTCCATGCCGTCGACATGGCCTTCGGGCATCGGATAGCCCGGACGGGGATAGACGATGACGCCGTAGTCGTCGAGGATGCGCTGCGAGTCGCGCCACTTGTCGAAAATCTGCCAGTTGTCGCTGCCTATTACCAGACGGAACTGCTTGGCCGGATAGCGTCGCGAAAGCAGCTCGAGGGTGTTGATGGTGTAGGATGGCTGCGGCATGGACAGCTCGATGTCGCAGGTCTCGATGCGGTCGGCGCCCTTGGTGGCGATGGAGAGCATCGAGAGGCGGCGCATGTCGGGGATGAGCCCGGCGGGATCCTTGAGGGGATTGCGCGGCGAGAGCAGCAGCCACACCTTGTCGACGATGCCCCACTGCGTAAGGTAGGCGGCAAGCATCATGTGGCCGATGTGCACGGGGTTGAACGAGCCACCCAGCAGGCCGATGGTCTCGCGGGTGCTCATAATCCGAGATGCTTCTCGATGACGGCGCGGGCTTCGGCCACGGCCTGGCCGAGACTGTCGTTGACCACGCGCCGGTCGAACTGCGGCGCGAACGAAATCTCGTACTCGGCCTTGCCCACGCGCTGGTCGATCACCTCGGGAGTGTCGGTGGCGCGCGCCTCAAGGCGGCGGCGCAGCTCAGCCACGCTCGGCGGAGCGATGAACACGGTGAGGGCGCGGTCGCCGTAAAGGCGCTTCACGTTGATGGCGCCCTTGACGTCGATGTCGAGAATCACGTTCTGCCCCGCAGCGGTCTTGCGGTCGATCTCGCTGCGCAGCGTGCCGTAGAAACGGCCGGGATAGACCTCCTCCCATTCAACGAAACTGTTGGCGGCCACTGCGTCGCGGAAGGCTTCGGTGGTGAGAAAATGATAGCTCACGCCGTCGGTCTCGCCGGGACGCGGCGAGCGGTTCGTGGCCGACACGGAGAACTCCAGGGGCAGCGGACGCTCGCCCTCGAGGAGTTCGTGGATGATGGTGCTCTTGCCGCATCCCGACGGAGCGGACAGCACTACTATTTTGCCTTCTTTGCTCATAGCACGTTGAGTACTTGTTCTTTAATCTGTTCGAGAATATCTTTCATCTCCACCACGAGGCGCTGCATGCCGGCGTCGTTGCTCTTGGAGCCGAGGGTGTTGATTTCGCGGCCCATCTCCTGGGCTATGAAACCCAGCTTCTTGCCGTGGGAGAGACCGGGGGCGGCCATGGTCTCGCGGAAATAGCGCAGGTGCTGGGCCAGACGCTGCTTCTCCTCGTTGACGTCGAGCTTCTCGATGTAGAATATCATCTCCTGCTCGAGGCGGCCGCGGTCGTAGTCTATGTCCGAAAGCTTGGCAAGGCCTTCTTCTATGCGCGCGCGGATGCGCGGCACACGCTCGGCCTCGAAAGCGTCGACCTGCGCGAGCAGGGCGGCGATGCCGTCGATGCGCTCGCCGAAAAATGCCTCCAGGCGCTCGCCTTCGGCGCGTCGGTGGGCCATGCAGGCGGCCACAGCGCCGGCGATGGCCCGGCCCATGGCCTGCCACTCCTCGTCGCTGCTGTCGTCGGGCGTCACGGCGCGGTACACCTCGGGCATGCGCAGAAGCACGGCGTACCAGTTGTCGGGCACGTCGATGCCGAGCTCGCCCGAGGCGTGCTCTATCTGTTGCTTATAAGCGCGTAGGGTGTCGATGTCGAGCTCTACGGAAGCCTGTGCGGCCGTGCGCTCGATGGTGGCCGAAGCGTCCACCTTGCCACGCTCAAGGCCGGCTGCCACGAGCTCGCGCACGGCGCTCTCGCGCGAGCGGAAAGCCGACGGCAGGCGGGTGGCCAGGTCGAGCTGCTTGCTGTTGAGCGTCTTTATCTCAAATGTGATTTTTGCTCCTTGCGTTTCGGCTGTTCCCTTGCCGAAACCCGTCATTGAGTATAGCATAATCTTTTTTGACTGGTATAGATGAGCAAAATTAGATATAATTTTTTAAAAAATGCGTAACTTTGTGCAAAATAATTGCCGACATGCAGGTACTCTACGAAGACAACCATATTATAATAGTGAACAAAGAGCCGGGCGAAATCGTGCAGGGCGACAAGACGGGCGACCGCCCGCTCAGCGACACCGTGGCCGCATGGCTCAAGGAAAAATATGCCAAGCCGGGAAATGTGTTTGTCGGCGTCACACACCGCCTCGACCGCCCCGTCGGCGGAGTCGTCGTGTTCGCCAAGACATCGAAGGCGCTGTCGCGCATGAACGAGATGTTCCGCACGGGCGCCGTGCACAAACGCTACTGGGCCATAACCGCCGGCAGGCCGCCGCAGCCCGAAGGCGAGCTGCACCACTACATCACCACCGTGGAGCGCACCAACAAGAGCTACGCCCGCGACACACCGCGCCCCGGCGCCAAGGAAGCGCGCCTGCGCTACCGGCAGATAGCCGAAGGCGAGCGCTACCGCCTGCTGGAAATAGAGCTCCTAACTGGCCGCAAACACCAGATTCGCGTCCAGCTCAGCTCCATAGGCTGCCCCATAAAGGGCGACCTGAAATACGGCGCGCCGCGCAGCAACCCCGACGGCTCCATATCGCTGCTGGCCCGCGAAATCAGCTTCACACACCCCGTCAGCGGCAAGGACATCCACGTCGTGGCCCCCGCCCCCGCCGACCCTCTGTGGCAGGCCATCGCCTCGCAAGTCGCACGCGACGCCGAATAGAGCGGAGAGAGACCGGCCCTCCGGCAACTCGCCACTTGTCTTTTTGTTTTTTACAAAAAACCGGCGCGCGTGTCGGTTTTTTTGAGTAATTTTGCAGCGGCGAAGGCACGGCGCCTCGCACGACGTTGAAATTCTTGTTATATGAACGACACTTTTGATATGGTGGCCAAAACCTTCCAGGGTCTGGAAGACGTGCTGGCCGACGAACTCCGCGCTCTCGGAGCCGAAGACATAAACATAGGCCGACGCATGGTGGCCTTCAGCGGCAACCTCGAAACGCTGTACCGCGCCAACTTCTGCTGCCGCACGGCGCTGCGCATCCTCAAGCCGTTCTATAAATTCAGCGCACGCGACGCCGACGAACTCTACGACAAGGCCAAGGACTTCGACTGGAGCTCTATCCTCTCGCTCAGCAAGACTTTCAGCATCGACACCGTGGCCTACAGCGACGAGTTCTCGCACTCGCGCTTCGTGACCTACCGCATCAAGGACGCCATCGTCGACTGGTTCAAGGACCGCTACGGCGAGGACAAGCGCCCGGGCGTGCGCCTGCAGGACGCCGATGTAATGATCAACGTGCACATATCCGGCACCGACGTGACGCTCAGCCTCGACAGCAGCGGCGAGTCGCTGCACAAGCGCGGCTACCGCGTGGCACAGACCGAAGCGCCCATCAACGAGGTGCTGGCCGCAGGCATCATCCTGCGCAGCGGATGGCGCGGCGAACGACCCTTCGTCGACCCCATGTGCGGCTCCGGCACTTTCTTGTGCGAGGCCGCGCTGATTGCCGCCAACATCGCCCCCGGCGTGTTCCGCAAGCGCTTCGCCTTTGAAGCATGGCCCGACTTCGACGCCGAGCTTTTCGACAAGATTTACAACGACGACTCCGCCGAACGCGAAGTCACCAAGCCAATCATCGGCGCCGACATCTCGCCGAAGGCCATCGACATAGCCGCCGCCAACCTCAAGAGCGCCGGAGTGGCGCGTCATGTGCAGCTGAGCGTGCGTCCCATCGCCCGATGGACGGCCGAGGACGTACCCTCCGAGGCAGGCGTGCTCGTGACTAACCCACCCTACGGCGAGCGCATATCGGCGCCCGACATGGAAGGCCTCTACACATCCATCGGCTCCACCCTCAAGCACTGCTTCCGCGGCTGGGAAGCCTGGATAATAGGCTACCGCGACGAGCATTTCCGCAACATAGGCCTCGCAGCCAGCGAGAAAGTGCCGATGCTCAACGGATCGCTGGAATGCGAGCTGCGCGAGTACATCATCTTCGAAGGCGACAAGAAGTCGTTCCTGGCCGGCGGCGGCAAACTCAAGAACGGACCCGCACGCGAGGAGCGCGGCAACGACCGCCGCAGCCCGCACGCCGAACGCGGCGAACGACGCCCCTGGGCCAAGGACGACCGTCGCGACCGCCCCTTCCGAAAAGACCGCGCGCCGTTTGCCAAAGACCGCGACCGCACGCCGTTCCGCCGCGACGAAAAACCCGTGGCCGGCACCCCGGAGGCACCGTCGGAGAATCCGCTGGCCGTGCGCCGCAACCCGGCCGCGCTCAAATCGCTCGTAGGCCGCAAACCCTCCCTGCCGCCCCAGGCCGGCGCTCCCGTGATGCGCTCCCGCGGCTGGAAGAAAAAGGGCGAACAATAGAGACGCACCACGCTGCATCCGCCGCAAACACAACCCGACTGACAGCCCATGCCAGCGCGCATCACCAAATTTTTCCACTCCCGCTACGCCATGTTTCTGGCGGCAGTGCTCATGACACTTGCCCTGTGGGCCACATGGGCATCCGGCCACATGGCAGCTCTCACGGGCAACCGCGGCATCGCATTGCCACCCGCCGGCTGCTGGCTCGCAGGCCCGACCGACCTGTGGGCAGCCATTGCCTCGGCATTTGCCGTGATGGGGTTGCTCGTCTACATCAACCGCCGCTTCAACCTGCTGCGTGACCTGTCCACGCTGTTTGTCGTGCTGTTCGCAGCCATGACCGCAGCCACGCCCGACCTGGGCGCGCAGTTCGGCACCGGCCAGCTGCTGGCCATGGTGATGGGCGTATGCGTCGTGCTGATGTTCGGCAGCTACGCGCGCCCGATGCGGCGGCGCGAAGTCTTTCTTGTGTTTTTACTGCTCTCTGCCGGCACAGCCACCCAGTACGCATTCGCCGTCTATATCCCCGTCATGGCAGTGTGCTGCATGCAGATGCGTCTTGGCTCGTTGCGCACGGCAGTGGCCGCGCTGCTCGGCCTGGTCACACCCTGGTGGCTGTTGCTCGGGCTCGGCATAGTAGAACCGACGGAACTGCAACTGCCCCGCCCTGCCAACATCTTCGCCACCATCAACCTTGAAGAAGGCGTGCAGCTTGGCACCACAGTGCTGTTCACCGCCTGCCTGTTCATCGTGGCCGTGGCGCTGAATTTCTTCCGCACCATGGCCTACAACGCGCGAGCGCGCAGCTACAACGGCACGGTGCTGCTCATGGGCTTTGTCACCATAGTGGCCATAACCGTGGATTATAATAATGTAGCATCGTATGTGCCGGTGCTCAACATATGCGCATCGCTCCAGGCTGCCCAGTTTTTCGTGTTGCACCGCACCGACCGTTCCTGGATAGCCATCCTCTGCATCCTGCTCGCATACGCAGGTTTCTACATCTGGAACTCAGTGATATGAAGATACTCATCGAAAGCAAGGTACCATTTCTGCGCGGACTGCTCGAGCCCTACGCCACCGTGGACTACGCCGACCCGGGCGAAATCACCGCCGGACGCGTGCGCGATGTCGACGGCATGATCGTGCGCACACGCACGCGCTGCGATGAGGCCCTGTTGGGCGCATCGCGCTGCTCGTTCGTGGCCACAGCCACCATCGGCACCGACCATATCGACCTGCCATGGTGTGCCGCGCGCGGCATCGAGGTTGCAAACGCGCCGGGTTGCAACGCGCCGGCCGTAGGCCAGTATGTGTTCGGCAGCGTGGCCGCTCTCATCCCGGGCCCGCTCGAAGGCCTCACCCTCGGCGTGGTGGGCGTGGGCCATGTAGGGTCTGTCGTCGCACGCTGGGGTCGTTCGCTCGGCATGCGCGTGATGCTGTGCGACCCGCCCAGGCAGCGTGCCGAGGGCGGCGACTGCTGGTGTTCGCTCGCCGACATCGCCCGCGAGGCCGACATTGTGACGATGCACACACCGCTGACACGCGCAGGAGCCGACGCAACTTTCCACCTTGCCGACGCCGCATTCTTCGGCTCGCTGCAGCGTCGTCCCGTATTCATCAACGCCGCGCGCGGTCCCGTGGCCGACAACGAAGCCCTCGCCTCCGCCATCAGCAGCGGCCTTGTGAGCCATGCCGTGGTCGACTGCTGGGAAGGCGAGCCACACATCTCTCCCGCCTTGCTCGCGCTGGCCTCCGTGGCCACGCCCCACATCGCAGGCTACTCACGCGAAGGAAAATGGCGAGCGTCGCAGATGGCCCTCGACGCACTCGTCCGCCACTTCTCGCTGCCGCGCATTGCCTTGCGCGAGACTGCCCCGCATCCCGTGCCTGACGCCATACGGATCGACGCCGTGCGCCGCAGCTACAACCCGCTGCTGCACGACACCCCCGCACTCCGTTCTAATCCTGCCGATTTCGAGCGCCTGCGCAACGAATATGACCTGCGGACTGAACTATAAACACCACGATACACAAGAAAACATCACCAACAGGCTATAAGTCAGGTTGGTGTTTTTTTATCCCAAAATTGACAATTTACGTTTTCAGTCCATTCACACTATTTTGGCTAAAATTTGAATAGTGTGAAGTGAAGCTGTTTCCGCACCAAAACGGCCTACACACTTAGTTTGCAAAAACAGGTCATTCACCCAGACTGATACTATTTTTAAAGTTTTTTTACTAAATGCGCCGATTTTTTTGCGATTTTTTTTTGCAAACACTATGCTATTTTACAAAAAAGCATTACCTTTGCATGTGTGTTTTTTATAGTATTAGATTAAGGATAAAGGTCTGGAAAGAGTTGTTGTGAAACAACTCTTTTTTTTTATGCCTCCGGTCCTGTTTAATCCCATTCCTGGCCATTGCTGAACCTGCCCCGACGCGTGCGCGTTATATAATGTATGAAACAGATATCGCGCACATTCTTATTAGCGGCAATATTCGTAAGCCTGCTCATAGTGTCCGTGGCCTATCATTCCGACCGGCGCGACACACGCATTGGCGCCCACGCACCCGCCCTATCCTTCGACAGCGAGCCATCCGAGGCGCTCAGCGCGCTCAAAGGCAAATATGTGCTGCTGTGCTTCTGGTCGTCCACCAATGCGCCTTCGCGCGAAGCCGTCAACGTGTACACATCGTGGCTGCAGCGGCAGACCGACACAGACATCGGCATGATAGCGTTCAACTTCGACAAGTCCGAACCGCTGTTCCGCGAGATTGTGAAGCGCGACGGGCTCAATCAGGAACTGCAGTTCCGCCTCAGCGACGAACGCGCCGCACGCCTGATGCGCGACTACCACCTCGCTCCCGGCGACTACGGAACCCTCCTCGTCGCACCCGACGGCCGCATTCTCGCCCACAACCCCTCCCCCGACTCCATAGCCAGCATAATAAAGGTATAAGATTTCTTAAAAACGGGTTGCTATTTCAATTTCTTTTGTTACATTTGCAATGTTAATCTTAAGAGCCGGTTCGACAATAAAAGCCAAAACTCTTGCTCACCGGCCCACATTAATATATTGTAAATACATCACAGTTTCAGAAATGACAATAACCCCGGTAGACAAAAAATTACCGACGCCTCGCACATCACGGGTGCTTCTCGGCCTGTCCATCGGTCGTGTGCGTCAAGCACACTCCCTCACCGCAGGTCGGGAATCGCGCCATGCCATGCGACCCTGCCGTTGACTTTTATGTCGAGCCGGTCCTAAACATCTATACCATATGGATATTAACAAAATCATGGCCGACCTGGAGGCAAAGCACCCGGGTGAAAAAGAATATCTGCAGGCCGTCAAAGAAGTGCTCATGTCCGTACAGGACGTTTACAACCAGCATCCTGAATTCGAGCGCAATAAAATCGTGGAGCGCATGGTCGAACCCGACCGCATCGTCACCTTCCGCGTAACCTGGCTCGACGACAAAGGCGAAGTTCAGAACAACATCGGCTACCGCGTGCAGTTCAACAACGCCATCGGCCCGTACAAAGGCGGCATCCGCTTCCATGCATCCGTCAACCTCTCCATCCTCAAATTCCTCGGCTTCGAACAGACATTCAAGAACGCCCTCACCACCCTGCCCATGGGCGGCGCCAAAGGCGGCAGCGACTTCTCGCCCCGCGGTAAGAGCGACCGCGAAATCATGCGCTTCTGCCAGGCATTCATGCTGGGCCTGTGGAAAAACCTCGGTCCCGACCGCGACGTGCCCGCCGGCGACATCGGCGTAGGCGGCCGCGAAGTCGGCTACATGTACGGCATGTACAAGCGCCTCGTCAACGAGCACAACGGCACCTTCACCGGCAAGGGACTGAGCTTTGGCGGCTCCCGCATCCGTCCCGAGGCCACCGGCTTCGGCGCCCTCTACTTCGTGCAGAGCGTGCTTAAGGAAAAAGGCGACAACATCGCCGGCAAGACCGTGGCCATCTCCGGTTTCGGCAACGTGGCATGGGGCGCAGCCCTCAAGGCCACCGAGCTCGGCGCCAAAGTAGTGACCATCTCCGGCCCCGACGGCTACATCTACGACCCCCAGGGCCTCGACGCCGAAAAGATCGACTACATGCTCGAACTCCGCGCCAGCGGCAACGACATCGTAGCTCCCTACGCCGAGAAATTCCCCGGCAGCGAATTCTTCCCCGGCCGCAAACCCTGGGAACGCAAGGTCGACATCGCTCTCCCCTGCGCCACACAGAACGAGGTGAACGGCGACGATGCCAAGCAGCTCGTCGACAACGGCGTGGAACTCGTGGCCGAAGTCAGCAACATGGGTTGCACCCCCGAAGCCATCGACACCTTCATCGACGCCCGCGTCACCTACGCTCCCGGCAAGGCAGTAAATGCCGGCGGCGTGGCCACTTCCGGCCTTGAAATGAGCCAGAACGCCATGCACCTGCAGTGGAGCGAAGCCGAAGTGGACGAAAAGCTGCACACCATCATGCGCGACATCCACGAGCAGTGCGTCAAGTACGGCCGCCAGGCCGACGGCTACATCAACTACATGAAGGGCGCCAACATCGCCGGCTTCATGAAAGTGGCCGACGCCATGATGGGCCAGGGCGTATGCTGATAGCCCTCCCGCCCACATCCGCACAACAAAAGAATCCCGAGGCCTTGCGGCCTCGGGATTTTTCTTTTCCTCATCCGGGGGAATACTTTTCTATTCCTTCTCGACTCCGGCCACGGGGGCCTGCGGCGGGAACTCGCGATGGGGCTCGGGCTTCATCTTCACCTTCACCTCGTCGAATCCCTGGCCGTACACGCCGTTGACATTGGCCTGCGTGACGAACGCATCGCGGTCGATACTTTTGATTATGCGGAAGATGGTGACCGACTCTATCTTGCGGCACATCACCAGCAGCACCTTCACCTCCTGCTTGCTGTACCAGCCCATTCCGGTGAGCACCGTGCAGCCGCGGCGCGCCTCATTGTTGATAGCTGTGGCTATCTCCCGCCAGTGGCGCGAAAAGATAGTGAACTGCACGGCCTGGCGGTTGGTATTGATCACCAGGTCGGCCATGTAGCTGACAAGGAACAGCACCACGAAACCATACACGATTTTGTCAATCTGATGGAACAGGAAGTACGACGACGATATGATGCACACATCCGTGTAGAGCATCATGCGTCCGATGCTCACGTTGGAATGCTTCGACACCATCGCGGCCACGATGTCAGTGCCGCCGCTGCTGCCGTTGTGCACAAAAGTCATGCCTATGCCGAGGCCGCACAGCGTGCCGCCTATCACTATGTTCATGAACGGTTCGTTGGTGAAGCCGTCGGCAAATATCGGCTGGAAAAGGCCCACCCACACGGATATCATCGTGGCGCCATATATGGTACCTATCACAAAACGCTTGCCCACAACGCGGTAGGCTATAGCCAGCAACACCAGATTGATGACATACTGCGTGATGGCCACCGGGATTCCCGTGTTGAAATACACTATGGTGCCTATGCCGGCAAGGCCTCCTATCACCACTTTCTCGGGCAGAATGAAACCCGTGAAACCGAAGGCATATATCGCCATGCCGAGCGTTATAAAGAAGTAGTCGCGCGAGGTGCGCCAGAATGATTCTTTCGATACTTTCATTTTGCCATAGTGGGAAATTCTCTGCAAAGATAACTCATTTAGGCGACACCGCACGCGGCAAGTCACAAAAATAATTAGTAATTTTGTAGCTGTGATGAAAAAAACGGTATACTGCACAATTCTCGCCATCGTCGGCCTGCTCGCCGCATGCTCCGGAGGCCGCGCGTCCGACACCGCGACGCGACGCCTGGCCGTCAGCATCGAGCCATTGCGCGCACTGCTCGAGCCCCTGGCGCGCGGACGCTTCGAGGTGGCCGGCGTGATGGACCGCGGCGGCGACCCCGAGAACTTCGAGCCGTCGATTTCGCGCCGCATGGCCGTCGACGCTTCCGAAGCTTTCTTCATCACCGGCGGCCTGCCGTTTGAGCGCACGCTCGCCGACGCCGCACCGCCGGCAGTAAACGTGGTCGACGTGTCGCAAGGCATCGACCCCGTCTACGGCACCCACGACCACTGCGGCCACGCCCATGCCGAAGGCGAAAACCACGCCCACGGCATGCCCGACCCCCACATCTGGACCTCCGCGCGCAACGCCCGCCGCATAGCCGCCACCATGGCAGCCACCCTCGCACGTCTCGACCCCGATGCCGCGCCCCTCTACGCAGCGCGCCTCGACTCGCTCGACGCCGTCCTCGCCACCCTCGACAGCACTGCGGCGGCCACCATCGCCGCCTCCGGCGCCCGCGCATTCATGGTGTGGCATCCGTCGCTCAGCTACCTCGCCCGCGACTACGGACTGCGCCAGGTGGCCCTCGGCGCCGAAGGCAAAGACTTCTCGGCCGCCGGCATGCGCGATGCCATCCGCGACGCCCGCGACGCCCGTGCGGGAGTGTTCTTTGTGCAGCGCGGCCTCGACCCGGCCCAGGCAGCAGGCGTGTGCCGCGAAGCCGGCGCACGCACCGTAGCCATCGACCCACTCGCCTACGACTGGCAACAACAGATCAAAACCATTGCCGATGAACTCGCACGACACTGATACCACCCGCCCGCTGATTACGCTCAGCGGCGTGGGCATGCAATACGACGGCGGACGCACCGTGCTCGACGACATCAACGCCACCGTGCGCCACGGCGACTTCGTGGCCATCACAGGTCCCAACGGCGGAGGAAAGACCACGCTGCTGCGCATCATCCTCGGCCTGCTGCGCCCCACGCGAGGCACTGTAGACTATTGCGGCGGATGCTCGCCGGCAATAGGCTACCTCCCTCAGAAAAACAGCATCGACTCCCACTTCCCCATCACCGTGCGGGAAGTCGTGGCCACCGGACTGCTGGCCGACCGCTCCCTCTCAGCCTCCGAAAAAGCTGCGCGCACCGACGAATACATACGCCTCGTCGACCTCGCCGCACACGCCGACCATCCCATAGGCCGTCTCTCCGGCGGACAGCTGCAGCGCGCCCTCCTGGGCCGTGCCCTCGTGTCGCGGCCCACCATGCTGGTGATGGACGAGCCACTCAGCTACCTCGACAAACACTTCGAAGCCCACCTCTACGACATCCTGCGCAGCGTGCGCGAGCACTCCACCATCCTGCTCGTAAGCCACGAGATGAGCCACATCGACAGCATGGCCACATGCCACTGGATCGTGGACCGCACACTCCACAGATGCAACGCACCGCACCACTTCGGCCACAGCGGATGCGACGAAAACGACAACACGCTATGAGCAACACCGACACAACCGGACGCATCGTGCGCAACACCGGCGCGCACTATGTGGTAGAAACCCCCGACGGACGCGAAATCAACTGCAAGGTAAAAGGCAACTTCCGCATCAAAGGTCTGCGCACCACCAACCCCGTGGCCGTAGGCGACTTCGTCATCATGGCTCCTCCCGGACCAGACGGCACAGCCTACATCACCGACATCGTCGACCGGCGAAACTACATCGTGCGCCGCTCCATCAACCTCAGCAAACAGAGCCACATCATCGCAGCCAACGTCGACCAGGCCGTGCTCGTAGCATCGCTCGCCCATCCCACCACAAGCACCAACTTCATCGACCGTTTCCTGGCCACCGCCGAAGCCTACCGCGTCAAAGCCATCCTGTGCATCAACAAGACCGACCTGCTGGCCGACCCCGACGACCGCGAGCTTCTTGACGCCGTCGCACATCTCTACCGCACCATAGGCTACGACGTCATCCCCATCTCTGCACGCACCGGCGAAGGCATGGACCGCCTGCGACGCGCTCTCGCAGGCAAAGTGAGCCTGCTCAGCGGAAACTCCGGCGTGGGCAAAAGCACCATCGTCAACGACCTCATCCCGGGCATCGCGCAGCGCACCGCCGAAATCTCGGCCGTGCACGACCAGGGCATGCACACCACCACCTTCTCCGAACTCTTCCACCTGCCCGGCGACCCCGAAGGCTGCATAATCGACACCCCGGGCGTGCGCGGATTCGGCACCGTCGACTTCGCCCGCGAGGAAGTTGCACACTATTTTCCGGAAATGTTCGCGGAATCGGCAAACTGCCGCTTCAACAACTGCACCCACGTCCACGAACCCGGCTGCGCAGTGTGCCGTGCCATCGAAGAAGGCCGCATAGCCCGTTCGCGCTACGCATCCTACCTCAGCATCCTCGACGACTCCGCCGACGACAAATACCGTAAACCCTACTAAGACCCCGTTCCCCAATATTTGTTAACGCCGGGGCGGTCAAGCGTCGTGCAGATGTGTTCGCGCAGTGAGGGAGCAATGCGGTTGCATTGTGACCGAAACAAGCGGACGCTGATGCATGACGATTGGCCGAGGCGATGGTAATTTATGCCACGGAGAACAGAGAATATATGTTGTCGTGATGAATTAGCGTTTAGGCAGAACTATACGAAGCGCAACATAAACATTGCACACGCCGCCATTGCAACCCCTTTGGCGGTGTGAAGAAACTGTTCGTAATTTCTGTTTAATCTTCTGAAGGACCCAAGCCAAGAAAAGGTACGTTCCACAACCCACCTGCCGTTAATCGGCTTGAATTCCGATGTTCCGAAATTCGATTTCACACACTCCAATGCCACATTCAGCCCTTCCATCAAGTTTTTCACTAAAGGGCCGCGATATCCGTTATCTGCCTTTAACATTCTGATGGTAGGATATTTACAAACTACATCAATAGATTTCCATTGACATCCTGTCTTAATAAGGAAAAATAAGGCATTGAGAATCTCAAATATGTCGGCCTTTGATTTTGTTTTGAAGATTTCAGGAAATTGCTCTAAAATAAAGTTACGTTGTCTAAGCGTCAAATCTGTAGTATATCGCAATCTA
>CAMWNB010000025.1 GCA_947175495.1 uncultured Porphyromonadaceae bacterium
TATTTTCATGAAAAAATTTGAAGAAATTTTAACAACCGCTGACTGACAGACAATTGCAAATTCAGCGACAAATGAGCGTCGGAATGATGCCACATAATTATATATAGACAGAATTTTATATGCCGGGGTCTTATTATGCAGAGAGAAGAATTTGCTAACTTTGCGAAATAATATTTTTACATATCGGAAATGAAAACAAAATTGACAGCTGCCTTGATTACAGTTGCGGCTATAGCCGGCTGCACTGGTACCAAAACCGCCGACGACGGAGCGACAAAGTCCGCTCGGCACACGGCAAGCGTGAATATCAACGGCAAGTGGGAGATAGAGAGCATAATGTCGGACGACTCCACTTATGTACGCCCGGCCGAAGAAACACATGGAGAGTGCAACTACTTCTTGTTCACCGACTCTACATACAGTATCTCCACAAATTGCAATTCATTGGCCGGATCATACACACTGCACGGCGACTCCATCGCTCTCGGCGACGGCATGATGACGGAAATGGCCTGCGACAACATGGCCACGGAGGACGCATTGCGCAAAACACTCCCCCTCATCGTAAAGGTGGATGTGGAAAACGACTCCATCATCAGGCTAAACAGTTCTGCCGGCCCGGCACACATAGTGCTGCGCAGGGTTGCATCGGCCACGGAATAAGCGGAGCATAGGTAATTAACACTATTTAACTATAGCGCGCCGCACTATTCAACGGGGCATCAAGTAAAATAGACCGAAAAAAAGCCAAAAACAGCGCGAGCCTCAAGGCTCGCGCTGTTTTTTATGCTTGGGAGGGCGGCGTCTGCGGTTTGCCGCCACGATGGCGGCGTCCGCCGCGATGACGTCGCTTTTTCTTGGGCTGACCGCCTTCGGCCGCGGCCTGTTCCGGACGGGACGCACCCTCGGAGGCTTGTGCGGACTGCTCGGATGCGACAGCTTTCTTGCCGCGGGAGCGACGGCGCTTGTCGGAGGCGCCGCCTCGGCGCTTTCGGCCACCGCCGTCGCCACTGCGACCGTCGGGGCGGAACTCGGGCAGCGAACCGAACTCGGCGGGAATGTCCTCGCGGCGCACGGGCTTGCCGAGGAATTCTTCAATTCCGGCAAAGCGCTGCTGGTCGCGCTCTCCCACGAGGGTGACCGCCGAGCCGCCGGCGCCGGCACGGGCGGTGCGGCCGATGCGGTGCACATAGTCCTCGGCCTCGCGGGGCACGTCGTAGTTGACAACCAGGGCAATATCGTCGATGTCGATGCCGCGGGCAAGGATGTCGGTGGCCACGAGCACGTCGATGCGGGCGCTGCGGAAGTCCTGCATCACCTCGTCGCGGCGCCCCTGCTCGAGGTCGGAGTGCATCTCGGCGCTCTTGTAGCCTGCGCGGCGCAGTTCGCGGTTGAGTTCCTTTACCTTAAGCTTGGAGGCGGCGAACACGATGACACGCTTGCCGGCCTTGGTTTCGAAAAGATGGCGCAGTATGGGGGTCTTCTGGCGCTCGTGGCACACGACGGCCGACTGGTCGATGCTGTCGGCCGGACGGCTGACGGCAATCTTCACCTCGGCGGGATGATTGAGTATCTTCTGAGCCATCTGCTTGATTTTCGGCGGCATCGTGGCCGAGAACATCAGCGTCTGGCGCGTGGCGGGCGTAGCGGCCACTATCTGCATGATGTCGTCGTAGAATCCCATGTCGAGCATGCGGTCGGCCTCGTCGAGGATGAGCACCTGCACTTTGCTGAGGTCGACGTAGCCCATGCTCATGTGGGCCAGAAGACGTCCGGGAGTGGCGATAACCACGTCGGCGCCCATCTTCAGGCCGCGCTGCTGCTGTGCGAAGGTGGCGCCGTCAGTGCCGCCGTAGATGGCCACGGAGTTGACAGGCAGAAAATAGGAGAACCCTTCCATCTGGCGGTCAATCTGCTGGGCGAGCTCGCGGGTGGGCGACATCACTATGCAGTTGATGGCGTCGGGCTCGGGCTGGGAAGCAAGGCGGTCGATCACGGGCAGAAGGTAGGCGGCCGTTTTGCCGGTTCCGGTCTGGGCCACCGCTATAAGATCGCGCCCTTCGAGCACTGCCGGGATGGCCTGCTCCTGGATGGGGGTGCACTCGCTGAAGTGCATCGCATCGAGCGCGTCGAGGATATCGTCACTGAGGTCTAACTCGTCGAATGTCATAGCTAATTGTCAAATTCGCTGCAAAGTTACGAATTATTATTGAGAATATGAAAAGCGTTGCGGCGGAGGCCGTCGAGCCGCAGGCGCATCACTGCGCTGCGGGCAAAAAGCGCCTTGAAGCGGCCGCGCGTCATGGCTGCGGCATCGGCGGGGGTGAGCGCCAGCACTTCGGGCCGCGCCCGCAGCTCATCGATCACGTCGGAACACCCTTGCGCCGCCTCTCGGCGCGACGCCGGACACACAGCCGAGCACACGTCGCAGCCCACGAGGCGCCCGTGCAGGTCGGTGCCCTCGGGCAGCTCGCCGCGGTGCTCGATGGTGAGACACGACAGACAGCGCCGCGCATCCACGCCTCCGCTGCCGTCGAGAGCGCCGGCGGGACAGGAGCGCACGCAGGCGCGACAGCCGTCGCAGACCGACCGGCCGAGCGGCTGCGATGGCGGCAGCGCGGCTGTGGTGATCAGCTCGGCCAACATCACGTCGGCGCCGGCGCCGGGCACAATCAGACGTCCGCTGAGGCCGGTACCCCCTACCCCGGCGCGCACGGCCCAATAGCGCTCGCGCAGCGGCGCCGAGTCCACACACACTCGCGTTGCGCCGCCCAGGGCCTCGCGCAAGCCAGTGGCCACGCCCTCCATGCGCTCGCGCAGGGCGCCGTGGTAGTCGGCGCCGAGGGCGTAGTCCGATATGTGGGCGCTATGGACGGGCTGACGATAGGAAAAAGCGCACACCACCACGCTGCGCGCGCCTTCGAGCAGCAGCCGCGGGTCGCGGCGGATATCGGCGTAGCGCTCCATGTAGGCCATGCACCCGTGGGCGCCCCGCGCTGTCCAGGCGTCGTAGAGCGCGGCATCGGAAGCGTCCACCGGAGCGGCATCGGCCACACCCCAGCGACACGCCCCGGCACGGAGGCACAGACTGTCGAGCAACGCGATGACATCCATCACATGGGCAGCGTAAGAAATTCGTAGCCTTCGTCGCGCAGCCACTCTATGGCAGCCGGCAGAGCATCGCGCAGATTGCGCTCGGCCTTGAGCGAGTCGTGGAACACGATGATGCTGCCGTTGCGGGCATAGCGTCGCACGTTGTCCACCACGCGGGCGGGGGTGAGACGGCGGGAATAGTCGCGCGTGACGAGATCATACATTATTATATTATAATGGTGCTTGATGGCTGCAGCCTGTTTCCAGCGCATGATGCCGTGGGGCGGGCGGAACAGGGGGCTGTCGATGAGCCCGTCGGCCTCGCACACGTCGCGCCAATAGGTGCGCGCCGTCACCTTCATCCCCTGCAGATGGTGCATGGTGTGGTTGCCGAAACTGTGGCCGCGCCTGCGCACTTCCTCAAGCAGCCAGGGATGACGGCGCACATTGTCGCCCACCATGAAGAAAGTGGCGCGCACGCCGTAGCGGTCGAGCGTGTCGAGCACCCACGGCGTCACCTCGGGGATGGGGCCGTCGTCGAAGGTGAGATACACCACCTTGCGACGCCTCTGCTTGAGGCGCCACACTGCCTCGGGGAAGAGAAGGCGATAGAGCAGCGGCGGCTGTTCGATGAGCATGACTTAAGATTGAATAATAATTAAGGCCCCTAAGGTCCTTGATGATTTTAAAGACCTTAGGGACCTCAGGGAATTTTTCTCAGAGAATGCGGCCCCAGGCGTTGCGGTCGATACCGTAGCGGCGCTCCATCTCGGACGTGAGCTGCAGCGGGTCTACTCCGGCGGCCTCGTGGGCACGCAGAAGCAGCACGCCTTCGTAGGCCACGGCGGGCAGCGACTCCACGTCGGCACCCGGCTCGACGCCGCCGGCCTTGTAGAGATCGGCCTCGGTGTAGCCGTCGACATAGAGCAGCGGATAGACACGCAGGGCATACTCCATGGGCAGGCGCTCGCGCACAGCCTTGAGCAGTTCCTCGCTGCCGGGCTTGGCGGCAAGTTTCGACACCACGTCGATCTGGTTCTTCATGCCCACTACCATTCCGAGGTACTGCAGGGCATACTCCTCGTTGCGGCCGATGTGGTTTAGGCGGCCTGCGGGCATCGACGACGCCCAACGCACGAGCTGGGCATAGCGGGGCTCGGCAGCATCAAGCAGCGCCTGGGCCTTGGCAAGGTCGTCGGCGCGGCCGGTGTCGAGCCACATGTCGTAGTACTTGGCAGCCACATAGATGTCCATCATGCCGTCCCAGGGCGAGAGCTCGGCGGGCATCTTGTCGACGATGAGGTCGAGCAGGTTGCGGGCCATGTCGCGCTGCGTCGCGGGCTCGGGCTGTCCGTGCTCGCGGGCATAGCTGCGGGCAAAGTCGCTCGCGGGCGCCTCGGCGTCGGCCAGCAGGTCCTCTACGGTGCTGTAGAGAGCCGAGCGGGTGGAGGCCACCATGCGGCGCACTGTCTCGTCGAGGTAGACGTCGGCACCGGGCTCGTCGAGACCGCCCCAGCGGAAGCGCGAGAAGGCATTCTCATAGGCCTTGGCGGCATTTACGTTGACGGGAGCGTCGCGGAAAGGCGTCACCTCGTAGGCCATGCCGGTGGCGCTCAGATAGGGACGCAGCCCCAGGTAGTAGCTCGAAGGCACGGTGCTGGCAAAGTAGATGGGCCGATCCCAGCCGTTGGCGAGCGAGTGGGCTATCATGTCCATCGACAGCACGCGGCTGAGCGTCATGCCGCTGCCCAGATTGCGGAGGTTGGTGACGGGAGCGTCGAAATAGCGCGCAAGCTCCTGTGTGGTGTCGGCAGGATTGATGCCGTAGCGTGCCACAGCGGCGGCGGTGTCCACCTCGAAGCGCACGTTGGGCGTGGTCAGATAATGGGCGCCGAAGCGGCTTGCGTCAGAGCGATAGAGGTCGGCCAGAGCCTCGCGGGCAGGCACAAGGCTGTCGGTCTGCGGGACGACGAAGCTGTAAGCCAGGCGGTCGTAAGCGTAGTCATTGGGACCGGCATAGGTCTCGATTGCCTTGCCTTCGTACGACGGATGGCGCAGCTGGTTGGCATACCAGCCGGTGGTCAGATAGCTGAGGTTGACCACACGCACGTCGCGGCGCACGCCCTCCACCTCCTGGGCATACCACAGAGGGAAAGTGTCATTGTCGCCGTTGGTGAAGATTATTGCGTTCTCGTCGAGCGAGTTAAGATAGTTCATACCGAAGTCGCGCGCGGTGTAGCGGCCGCTGCGGTCGTGGTCGTCCCATGTCTGCGACACCATCTGCAGAGGCACTGCGATGCCTATGGCCACGGCCACACCCGCGGTGGCCCACTTGGCTCCCTCGCCGGGCTCGCGGCCCTTGGCGAGAGTCCTGGCAAGGTCGCGCAGCAGATAGGCGACGGCCGCCACACCGATGCCTATCCATATGGCGTAGGCATAGAATGAGCCTGCGAAGGCGTAGTCGCGCTCACGCGGCTGACCGGGCGTCTGGTTGAGGTAGAGCACGATGGCTATGCCCGTCATGAAGAACAGGAAGAACACCACCCAGAACTGCTCGATGCCACGCTTGCCGTCGGGGCCGAAGCTGCGCAGCGCCTGCCACAGCAGGCCGATGATGCCGAGCAGCAGCGGCAGCATGTAGAACACGTTGTGGCCCTTGTTGCCCTTGCCGAACTCGTCGGGCAGCAGGCTTTGGTCGCCCAGGCGGGCGTTGTCAATCAGAGGAATGCCCGATATCCAGTTGCCCAGATGGGGTTCGCCGTTGCCCTGGATGTCGTTCTGACGGCCGGCGAAGTTCCACATGAAGTAGCGCCAGTACATGTGGTTGAGCTGATAGTTCACAAAATAACGCAGGTTGACACCGAAGCCGGGCTTCCACGCCGTGGTCTGCGCCACAGGGTTGCCGGCGGCGTCGACAGCGGTGGTGACGGTCGACAGATGGTGCAGATAGGGAGCCACCTCATAGAGGGGCACATACTGCGCCTCGGCCCAGCGGGCGCGCACCTCCTGCGGGATGTCGGCCAGGTCGGGCGTGGCATATTCGGCCCAACCCTTGTAGCCGCTCACATGGCGGGAATTCTGCTCGTCGGTGCTGTAGATGCGGGTGAAGAGCATCTTCATGTCGGGCACGGTGCGATAGTGGGGCTTGTCGGTCTCCTGCACATACTCGTCGGCCTGCAGGGGCGACGTCTTCGCCAGCTTGGTCCACTCGGGCTCGGCGTCGTTGTAGGCGCCGCCGTTTTCGTCGCGCAGATATCCGTCGAGCACCCGTGTGGCAGGCAGCCCGTTGCTGTTGATGCGCACATACATGTTGCCGTCGCCGCCGTCCACAGTCTCAAGCTCCTCGGCGAAAGCCACGCCATAGAAAAGCGGACGGTCGCCGTACTGCTCGCGGCTCATATAGGATGCCAGCGCGAACACATTGTCGGGAGCGTTCTGGTTCATCGGCGTGTTGGCAGTGGCGCGTATCAGCAGAAGAGCATAGCTCGAATAACCGGTGAAAATCACCAGCACGCTGAGCATCACCACGTTCAGCACCCTCACGGGCAGCTTCTTGGCCATAAACAGCCAGCCGGCGATGGCAGCGATGATGATGACAGCCGCCCACCAGGGGCCGATGAAAGGCAGCCCGCTCAGCGACAGGCCCAGCAGACAGCTCCAGCGAATGGCCGAAGCGCTCGTCTGGCGGTAGAGAGCGGCGGCGGCCCAGCAAAGCACGCCCACAAGCACGACTGCGTAGATGAGCACACCCATGTTGTAGCCCAGGCCCATGCTGTTTACGAAGAACAGCTCGAACTGCTGCGCCACCTTCATGAAGCCCGGCACAAGACCATAGAGGATAGCACCCACGAGCACGCACGACAGCGCGAGCGCGATGAGCGAGCCCTTGGCATTGACGTTCTTCCACTTGCGGTAGTAGAACACCAGACCGATGGCCGGAATGCACAGCAGATTAAGCAGATGCACCGCGATGCTCACGCCTATCACATAGGCTATCAGCACCAGATAGCGGTCGCTGTGAGGCTCGTCGGCACGGTTCTCCCACTTGAGAATCAGCCAGAACACCAGCGCCGTGCAGAACGACGAGAAGGCATACACCTCACCCTCGACAGCCGAAAACCAGAAAGTGTCGCTCCATGTATAGGCAAGAGCGCCGCACAAGCCGGAACCCATGATAATCACCAGCTTGCGCAGCGAGATGTCGGTGGCGTCGTCGCGCACTATGAGGCGACGCACCAGATGGGTTATGGTCCAGAACAGCAGCAGTATCGTGGCTGCCGACAATAGTGCCGACATGCTGTTGACGGCCACCGCCGCCGTGCTCATGCCACCTCCGAACAGCGTCACGAAGAAGCGTGCGGCAAGCATGAATATGGGGTTGCCCGGCGGGTGCCCCACCTCCAGTTTCGTGCCCTGCGCGATAAACTCCGGGCAATCCCAGAAGCTCGCCGTGGGCTCCAGTGTCAGCAGATACGTCGCGGCGGCCACCACAAAACACAGCCACCCCAACGCATTGTTTACAATCTTGTATCTCTTCATATCTTTGTCGGGACAAATCCGATACAAAAGGACAAAAGTGAAATAAGGAACACAAGAATTCTATTTTATCGCACGCACGGCCATTACAACTTTTGTTTCCTGCTCAGCTTCTGTTCTTTCACATCCTTTTTCCTTTTATTTCTAATTTCTTATTATTATTTCGACGCTCATGCAGCGCTCCGCATCAGATCGACAGGCGGCGCAGCGTGTTCAGCAGGTCGCGGTTGATGGGCTTGTCATTCTTGATGGCCTTGGAGAAAGGCACATACACGATTTCATCGTTGCGGATGCCGATCATCACATTGCGCTGATCCTCCATCAGAGCATCGATGGCCGCGGCGCCCATGCGCGACGCCAGGATGCGGTCGTGGGCCGTCGGCGAGCCGCCGCGCTGCAGGTGGCCGAGAATCGACACACGCACGTCGTAGCCCGGATACTCGTTCTTCACACGCTCGGCCATGCCCATGGCGCCGCCCGTCACGGGGCTTTCGGCCACAAGCACTATCGAAGAGTTCTTGCTCTTGCGGAAACCGTTCTGAATGAGCTCGGCCAGCTGGTCCACCTCCGTGCTTATCTCCGGGATGATGGCAGCCTCAGCGCCCGAGGCTATGGCGCCGTTCAGCGCCAGGAAGCCGGCGTCGCGGCCCATCACCTCGATGAAGAACAGACGCTCGTGGCTCGTGGCCGTGTCGCGGATTTTGTCCACACAGTCCATGATGGTGTTCAGCGCCGTGTCGTAGCCGATGGTCGTGTCCGTGCCGTAGAGGTCGTTGTCGATAGTGCCCGGCAGGCCGATGATGGGGAAGTTGAACTCATTGGCAAAGATGCGCGCGCCCGTCAGCGAGCCGTCGCCGCCGATCACCACCAGCGCGTCGATCTCGTGACGGCGTATCACATCATAGGCCAGACGGCGGCCCTCCGGAGTCTGGAACTCCTTGCAGCGAGCCGTCTTCAGTATGGTGCCGCCCTGCTGAATGATGTTCGACACATTCTGAGTGCGGAAATCCACTATTTCGTCGGCAATCAGGCCGCGGTAGCCGCGGTAGATGCCCTTTACCTTAAGTCCGTTGAAAATTGCCGAGCGTGTCACCGCGCGGATAGCGGCGTTCATGCCCGGGGCGTCGCCGCCTGAGGTGAGAATGCCAATGCATTTTATCTCTGCCATATATAGTGTAAGTTTAGTTTTTGCCTGATATGCTACTAAACCGCAAAATTAACACTTTATACGCACACTACACACCCCCGCCCCTCCCTTTTTAGTTTTTTTAAACGTTACCCCGCCAATGACTAAGCATGGCCGCTCGCAAGCGTCACATAGCTGTAGCTGACGGCGGAGCGGGGGTCGCAGTGGGGGCCGTCGGTGGCGACGATGCGCCAGCGCGCAGGGTCGACCGACGGAAAATGCGCGTCGGCGTCGGGCGCAGTGGCGTCGATGCGCGTCAGCTCCATGCGGGTGGCCAGGGGCATCGCCTCGGCATATATCTGCGCGCCGCCTATTATCATCACCTCTTCGGCGCCGGCACACATGGCCAGCGCTGCCTCAAGGCTCGGCGCCGTCTCGGCGCCCTCGGCCCGGTAGGAAGCGTTGCGCGTCACCACTATGTTGCGCCGGCCGGGCAACGCGCCGGGCAGCGACTCGAACGTGCGCCGCCCCATCACCATCGGCTTGCCCATGGTCAGACGCTTGAAGCGCCGCAGGTCGTCGCTCAGATGCCACAGCAGGCGCCCCTCGCGCCCGACCGCCCCGTCGGCGGCCACCGCAGCTATAATCGTAATATCCATCACTTTAAAGCCCTTGTCTCGTTAAAAGAATCCCTCTGCTTTCTCTCGCCGCCTAAACGCTCACCTTCCCGGCGATGTGCGGGTGCGGGTCGTAGCCCTCTATCTTTATATCGTCATAGCCGAAGCCGAGGACGTCTGTCACTGCGGGGTTCAGCACCAGACGCGGCAGCGGACGCGGCTCGCGGGTCAGCTGCAGGCCCACCTGGTCGATATGGTCGTGGTAGATGTGCGCGTCGCCGAGCGTGTGCACAAATTCGCCCGCCTGCAGCCCCGTGGCCTGCGCCACCATGTGCAGCAGCAGCGCATACGACGCGATGTTGAACGGCACACCCAGAAAACAGTCGGCGCTGCGCTGATACAGCTGCATGTCCAGCCTGTCGCCGTTCACATAGAACTGAAACAGAATGTGGCACGGCGGCAAATTCATGTTCTTGAGGTCGGCCACGTTCCAGGCGCTCACGATATTGCGCCGGCTGTATGGGTCGCGGCGTATCGTATCGACAGCCTGCGCTATCTGGTCCACAGCGCCGCCGTCGTAGTCGGGCCACGAGCGCCACTGGTAGCCGTAGATGTGGCCAAGGTCGCCCGTCGCGGGGTCGGCCCATTCGTTCCATATGCGCACCCCGTGCTCCTGAAGGTAGCGCACGTTGGTGTCGCCGCGCAGAAACCACAGCAGTTCGTACACTATCGACTTCATGTGCAGCTTCTTCGTCGTCAGCAGCGGGAAGCCCTCGCGCAGGTCGAAACGCATCTGGCGGCCGAACACGCTGCGCGTGCCCGTGCCCGTGCGGTCCGAGCGGTCCTGTCCGTTCTCTATTATGTCTTTCAGCAGCTCAAGATATTGTTTCATGGTTTCTATCTGTGTCAGTTCAGTCAGTTCCTTCTATCACGATCGCCTTGTAGGGCGTCGACGGGCATGCGGCCACGCACTGGCCGCAGCCTATGCACTTCTCCAGGTCGGCCACAGGACCGCGGCGTCCGTCTATCGCCCGCATCGAAATGGCCCCGGACGGACAGCGCCGCGCACAGCGGCCGCACGCCTTTCCCCGGCCGTAGGCCAGGCAGTTCTGCAGCCTTATGCGGGCCTTGCCCACCACGAAGCGGCGCTTCTCGCTCAGCGTCAGCGGCACCAGAGCTCCGGCCGCGCACACCTGCGTGCACGCCGTGCAGTCCGTCAGACACGCCCCCGAGCCGTAGTCCATAGTCGCCGCCATTGCATGCAGCAGCCCGTAGGAGCGCGTGCTCGGGCGTATCACGCCCGTCGGACACGCCGCCACGCACGCCCCGCAGGCCGTGCACCGGCGCAGAAACCCGCTGCGCGACACAAATCCCGGCGGCATCGGAGCATTCAGCGCCTTCAGAGGAGCGGGATCCCAGGGCTCGGTTTGCCTCGATGCGCACGACGCACGCCCGGCCACTGCCGCCGCGCCGGCGGCCGCGGCCACAATGCCCGTTTTCAGAAAGCGCCGCCTGTCCATGCGCACAGGTTCGCCGGCCACCTGCGTGTCGAGCGACGGAGCCGCCGCACTCGGCGCCTCGGCACGCTGCATCAGCGGCGTCACCAGCCTGTGCTGTCCGCGGCGGAAAGTTATTGCGCCGGGCTCACACACGTCGGCACAGTTGAAACACACCACACACCGCGCCGTGTCCACAGTCATGTCGGCAGGGTTGATACACTGCGCCTTGCACGCGTCCACGCATTTAAGGCAGTGCACACAAAGGTCGGTGTCCACGTCCATGTGCCACACCGAATGGCGCGACACCAGACTCAACGCCGACCCCACGGGGCACCATGTGTTGCACAGAAACCGCCCGTTGCGCCACGCCGTCGACACCACGGCCACAAGCGTGGCCACAGCTACCACGGCCGACAGCAGCGACACGCCCAGCGGCCGGCACGCGGCCACGACCATGCGGGCATAGGCGCTGTAGGGATCGGTCACGGCCGGCACCACGCTGAAGCCAAGCGCCATGCACAGCACCACAATCGCCAGCAGCGAGTAGCGGCCGCCCACGCTCGCCGCACGCCAGCGGTAGGGACGCACGCCCCGCACGCCATTGCGGCGCACGCGCCCACGCTCCCACGCCATGCGCAGGCGCGCCACACCGTCCATCAGCGCCCCCATAGGGCACGCCGTCGAGCAGTAGATGCGCCCGAGCGCCATAGTGGCGGCGGCCCACAGCAGCAGCCACGCCGCGCTCCCGGCCAGCACCGCAGGCAGCAGCTGCATACGCGTCAGCGCACAGCGCATGCCTGCCGCCACACACAGCGTCACTCCCGCGGCCACAGCCACGGCCACGACGCGTCGCGTCAGCCTTATGCCGCCATAGGGTTTCATCAGTCGATATTGCGCGGAGCCGGCGGGTAGTCAAGCGAGTAGTGCAGCCCGCGGCTCTCGTGGCGCTCCTTAGCCTGACGCATTATCAGGTAGCCCACATTTATGATATTGCGCAGCTCGCATATCTCGCGCGACGCCTTCGAGCACTTGAACAGCCGCTCCGTCTCCTCGTACAGGATGTCGAGGCGGTTCCACGCGCGGTCGAGGCGAAGGTTGGAACGCACGATGCCCACATATGTGCTCATTATCTGGTTCACCTCGCGGATGCTCTGCGTGATCAGCACCATCTCCTCGGGGTGGCGGGTGCCCTCGTCGTTCCATTCGGGCACATCCGTGCGGAAATCCACATGCGCGATAGCCTCGGCCGCGTGGCGTGCGGCCGCGTCGGCATACACCACCGCCTCTATCAGCGAATTGCTGGCAAGGCGGTTGCCGCCATGCAGCCCCGTGCACGAGCACTCGCCCAGGGCGTACAGATGATTGATGGAGCTACGCCCGTTCAAGTCCACCTTTATGCCGCCGCACAGGTAGTGCGCCGCCGGAGCCACCGGGATATAGTCCTTCGTAATGTCAATGCCCAGCGACAGGCACTTGGCATATATATTGGGAAAATGGTGGCGCGTCTCCTCCGGGTCCTTGTGCGTCACGTCGAGATACACATGGTCGTCGCCGTTCTGCTTCATCTCAGAGTCGATGGCCCGCGCCACTATGTCGCGGGGCGCGAGGCTCAGACGCGGATCGTACTTGTGCATGAACTCCTCGCCCTTGAGGTTGCGCAGCACGGCGCCGTAGCCGCGCATGGCCTCCGTTATCAGGAAACTCGGGCGGTCGCCGGGATGAAACAGAGCTGTCGGGTGGAACTGGATGAACTCCATGTCGGCCACCGTGCCCTTGGCGCGATACACCATCGCGATGCCGTCGCCCGTGGCCACCAGCGGATTGGTCGTAGTCGTGTACACAGCGCCCACACCGCCCGTGGCCATCACCGTGCTCTTGGCCAGGAACGTGTCCACCTCGCCCGTCTGCGTGTTCAGCACATACGCGCCGTAGCAGTCGATGTCGGGCGTCCGGCGCGTCACTATGCGGCCCAGATGGTGCTGGGTGATTATCTCTATGGCGAAATGATGCTCGTAGATGTCGATGTTCGCACACTCGCGCACTGCTTTTATCAGACTCTGCTGTATCTCATAGCCGGTGTTGTCGGCATGATGCAGGATGCGGAACTCGGAGTGACCGCCCTCGCGGTGCAGGTCGTAGCTGCCGTCGTCCTTGCGGTCGAAGTTCACACCCCACTCCACCAGACGGCCTATCTGCTCCGGAGCGCCCTTCACCACCTGCTCCACGGCCGCAGGGTCGCTCAGCCAGTCGCCGGCCACCATCGTGTCGTGTATATGTTTGTCGAAATCGTCAACGGCCAGATTGGTCACCGACGCCACGCCGCCCTGCGCAAGAGCCGTGTTGGCCTCGTCAAGAGTGGTCTTGCACACCAGGGCCACACGCCCCTTGGCTGCCGTCTTCAATGCGAAACTCATGCCGGCTATGCCTGAGCCGACAACGAGAAAATCATACCGCTTTGTCATTGCTTTTATTCTGTAGAACTTGTTTGATAACAGATCTTGATCAGCTTTTCTGATATTCCGTGGGCGACATGCCCGTCAGATGCTTGAAATACTTGCCGAACGACGACTGGTTGGAGAAATTCAGCGCGTACGCCACCTGCTGGATGTTCTTGCCCGAGTAGCGAAGCATATTCTTGGCCTCCATCAGCACAAACTCATCAATCCACCGCGCCGCGCTCTTGCCAGTCGCCTCCTTCACGACAAGCGACAGATACTTCGGCGAGATAAACAGCTTCGACGCATAGAACGCCACCGAGCGCTCCACGGCATAGTGCGCCCTCACCAGCTTGATAAAATCGTGCACATAGCCCTGGCGGGCCGACCGCTGCCGTCCGGTGCCATGGGCGCCCGCAGCGTTGATGTGCCTGTACTGTATCTTGGCCAACTCATAAATCACCGCGCTCACAAGGCTCGACCCCACGCTCGCGTTCAGCTGGCCCGTCACGGCGTCGCGCGCGTTCTGCGCCAATAGCCCGAAATAGCGTTCCAGCACATCAAATTCACCCTCGCTGATTTCAACCACAGGCGAAGGCTTCTCTATCACGGCCGGAAAATTGAACGCCGACATGTTTATGTTGATGCTCTGAAGGAACCGCTGCGACATGAACAGCACATAGCAGTCCGGCGACACAGCGTCGTCGGGCCGGATGAGCATGCGGCTCGAAGGATGAAGCACACACACCGACGGCGAGCGGGCCTCGAACGTGTCCATGTTTATGTCGAGCTTGACGCTGCCGTGCTTCAGCAGCAGGATAGTCATGCCGTCCATACGCATCACAGTGTCCGACGACAGATGTCCGGCCATGGAATCCTTGTCGATATGAGCCACCAGATACGCATCGTCAAGCTGGCTGTAGTCATTCACCAGAGCCTTCACTCCGGAGCACAGGTCAAAGTTCAGTGTCTGTTCCATTTATGCTCTATATTCCGACAGCTCTCCCCCGCGCATAAGCCGCCACAGCAGTGCCGGCCGCCGCTCGCAGGGAATCACTATTGGCACAAAGGTAGCAAAAATTTGTCTAAACACGAACTTTCACCCCTTTTTTTAGACCCCGTTCCCCAATATTTGTTAACGCCGGGTCTTACAAAACACAGCGGGAGCCGACGCCCGAGGCATCAGCTCCCGCAATACCATCGGGCAGCGTCGTGCGCTATCGCACCACCACCTTTACAGGCTCCGTGCCGTAGCCGCCGGCCACCATGTACACACCGGCCGGAACCGGCACCACAGCGACACCGTTCACCACAGGCACATAGGCCACCTCGCGACCGGCCACGTCGTACACGCGCACATTCTCTACGTCAAGCGTCGAACGCAGCACGATCACACCGGCATCGGTCACAACCTCCAGCGGACGCTCCGCGGCGGCATCCGTTATGCCCGCATGCGACACAAACACGACATTGCTCTCCGGCGACACCACTCCCAGGCGCACCGAGTGCACCGAGTAGCTCTCGCTGTCGCTGAGGTCAAACTCGTCCATCACCACGGAAGTATCGTCGGCCACGATTTCCTCCACCGTGGGCAAGCCGTCGTTGTAGCGCGTGCGCGTCACCACATAGTAGTCCACCACCTCGCCGGGAGCAGCCGTCCAGTTGGCCGTGTACGAGTCAGCCGTGATATCGGTGGCAGCAGTTGCCACGGGAGCCGTCAGCGTCGGACGCTCCAGACACTCGCCGCGCAGCTCCACGCCGCGCGAGCCGTTGCCGTCGACGCCGGTGCCGTTGATCAGCAGACGCGCCGTGTGATTGCCCGTCGCCGTAGGCTCGTAAGTCAGCGTCACCCACACACCCTCCGGGCTGTTGGCCTGCGTTGCGCTCACCGTCGTCACGGGCGTCGAGAACATGTCCGTGTCGCCGCGATACACACGCAGCGTCAGAGGCTGCCGTATGTTCGTGCCCTTGAACAGCAGCTTGGCCGTAGCCTTGCTGCCCAAGGCCACCTGGCCGAACTCCAGCACGGCGCCGTTCACCGGAGCCTCAAGCTCGGCATCGCCCACAGGGTCGCCCGAAGCGCCCACAGTGTAGGCCTGGCCCACCTTGTCGCCCCAGATGTACTCCACCAGGTCGGGATAATCGATGAAAGGATTGCGGTTGTCCTGGAAACTGAACACAGCCTCGTTGCGGTCAATCTCCTTCTGGCTCACCTCGTCCTCGCGGTGCCACTTCAGCAGCAGACGCACGCTCCACGCGTTCAGCGTCGGATACAGGTTCTGGTTCAGCATGAACATGTACGACTGGTTCCACGTCAGATTCTGATAGCACGTCACCATATAGAAATAAGCGCGCGCGAAGTCTCCCTTGTACTCGTCGGCCGGCTCAAACACCTTGGAGGCGCCGCCGCCCTGGCCCTGCACCGGGTAGCCCACCTTGCACACACCGTTGTCGAACGTCGGCGCTATCGACGGGTCAAGCTCGCCCAGCGGATAATTGCTCTTCGCCGTGTTCGCCGCCATGTCCGACGGATACAGATGGTTGAGGTCGACATAGGCCGACGTGTAGTCAACGCTGTTGTTCTGCTTCCACCACGACTTCGGGAACGAATGTTCGCGGTTAAGACCCGTGAACGACGGCGCATAGCGGGGAATGTCAGAGTACATGTCCCACCAGAGATTCGACTCCGGATACACGTCCGTCACACGGAAATACTGAGGCAGGTTCGAGTAGCTCGACACCGTGCGGAAATTATGGATGCGGTTGAACACCGCCGTCTTCAGCTCGCCTTCCTTGAGGCCATTCAGCGAGTTGTAATAGCCCGCCGGGATATCGGCCAGAGCTGCGAATTGCGTGGCGACCGCGCACAATGCGATCAGAATTGAGCGTATTTTCATTTAGAGTTGTTGAATTTCGGACTGCAAATATATATGTTTACGGGCGGAAAAGCAATTTTTTATAACTTTATACAAAAATAAAAAAACTTTTCCGCCCGTTTTGTTCATTAGTCCGCTATTTCAGCACATCCGCCAGCGGCGTGTACGGCAGATCCCACGCCTCGGCCACAGCCTTGAACGTGATTTTGCCGTCGGAGATGTTCACGCCCTCGGCCAGGCCCGCGTCCTCGCGCACAGCCTGTTCCCAGCCCTTGTCGGCAAGACGCAGCGCATACGGCAGCGTGGCGTTGGTCAGAGCCAGCGTGCTCGTGCGGGGCACAGCGCCCGGGATATTGGCCACGGCATAGTGAACCACGCCGTCCACCTCGTACACCGGCTCGGCGTGCGTCGTAGCGTGCGACGTCTCGAAGCATCCGCCCTGGTCGATGGCCACGTCCACCATCACACTGCCTGGCTCCAGCAGCTCCACCATCTCGGCCGTCACCAGCTTCGGAGCCTTGGCGCCGGGGATGAGCACCGAGCCTATCACCAGGTCGGTGCGCGGAAGCTCCTGCTCGATATTGTGGCGCGACGAATACAGCGTGTGCACATTGCGAGGCATCACCTCGGCCAGATGGCGCAGCACAGGCAGGGAAATATCCGTGATCGTCACCTCCGCGCCAAGGCCCGCGGCCATCAGCGCAGCATTGCGGCCCACGACACCGCCGCCAAGCACCAGCACGCGCGCCGGACGCACGCCGGGCACTCCGCCCAGCAGCATGCCCTTGCCGCCCTGAGGCTTCTCAAGGAAGCGCGCGCCCTGCTGCACGCTCATGCGGCCCGCGACCTCGCTCATCGGCGTCAGCAGCGGAAGCGTGTGCGAGCGGTCCGTCACAGTCTCGTATGCCACACACGTCGCTCCCGACGCAAGCATGGCCCGCGTCAGCTCCTCGTCGCAGGCAAAGTGGAAGTAGGTGAACAGCAGCTGCCCCTTGCGCACCAGGCCGTACTCCGGCTTGATAGGCTCCTTCACCTTGATTATCATCTCGGCCGTGGCATACACATCTTCGATTGTCGGCAGAATCTGCGCGCCGGCAGCCACATATTCTTCATCAGAAAACCCGCTGCCCTCGCCGGCCGTGTGCTGCACATACACCGTGTGCCCGTGGCCGCATAGTTCCTTCACACCCGCCGGCGTTGCGCCCACGCGGTTCTCGTTGTTCTTGATCTCTTTTGGAATTCCGATTTTCATAATCGTGGTATTAGAAATTGAGTTTGTTGATAGCATAAGCCCCCGCAGGGCTCTTAGGGCCTGCCGGCCCCTTATTTCTTTATTCTTTCCACCCGGCTCTGTCCTCCGCCATCACCGGAGCGAACGCACCGCGGATGGCCGCACGCACCGCCTCCGCCCTCGCGTCAGTCCCCGCAAGCAGCCGCAACACCGCGTCGGGCATCGCATGGCGGTCGTTGCGCTTAAGCCCGCAACGCTCCGGCACACGGCACTCCAGCAGCATGCTCTTCTGGTTGAACACACGCAGCACAGCCCCATAGTCGCCCGTCTTCACATAGCGGCGAAACTCCACGCACAGCTCCTCGTAGATCTCCCGCGGGTTGGCGATCGACTCCAGCCGCCCTATATGGTTCTCAAACTCCGCGATGCTGTTGCACCGGCAGTCCACCCTATGCTCCACAATGCCCTTCACACGGTGGCGCGTATGCTCCAGAGCCTGCCTCTCGAGCTGCTGCGCGAACAGCCGCAGCAGCGACCGCCGCACAGCTGCCACAGCCTTGTCGCCATGCTGCCCGTGCGCCTCCGCCACCGCACGCACCACATCCGGCAGCATGCACAGATTCTCCACCTCGGCCACATCCGGCACCATCACCCGGTGCCCGCGCAGATAGGCCACCTCGCGGTCGTCGCGCCGGTCGCGGTCCACAATGCCCATAGCCATCAGATGGTGGAAATCCGTCAGACCGTTGAAGCTGCGCACAGCCTCTATCACCTTGTTGCACGACCCGAGCGGACGCACCGTAAAATCCTTGAACACCAGCGCATACAGCCGCGCATCGATGCTGTGCTGCCCGTCGCCCTCGATAAAAAGCACAGGCTTGCGCGCCCCGATCAGCGCCGTGTACACTTCCGGCCCCAGCGGCGTGTCGGGAGGCAGCACATCGTAGCTCCAAACCCCGCGCTCGGGGTCGCACCCGCGCACCCACACCACGCTCGCTCCCTGCCGCGATGCCGCAAAATCAAGATCGTGCGTCGTGTACACAAACGTGCAGTCGGGCCGCAACTGCTCCAGCCGGTTCCACAGCGCCGACATCGACGCCGGATGCATGAACATCTCCGGCGAGTCCACAAACACCGCCGCACGCCGCGGAGCAAACAGCAGCGCCCCTATGTAGTAGAGCACAGCGCTCTCGCCGGCCGACAGCCTCGACGCAGCATAAGCGCCCGGCGCATCGCGCCTCTCGATCAGAATACGGCCCTCGGCCACCAGAATGCGGTTGTCCGGAAACACCTCCTGCCACAGCGTTATCGTGCGGTCCAGCTTCGTAGGCGCAGCATCCCGCTCGGCCTTGCCGGCAAACTTGCGCTTCATCAGCGCCACCATCTCCTCGTGCAGCAGCAGAGCCATCAGCCGCTCGAAAGCGCCGCGGATATCGGCCCGGAAAAGACCCGACTCGCCCAGCTCGCCGTACAGAGCGTCAATCGACCCCGCCGTCGCATCCTGCGAGTCCTTGTCGTACAGCGCCCTCAGCGCCGACAGCGAGTAAGCCCCCGCGCCCGCATCGGCAGCCATACGCGCCGCAAAGCGCGTCTTGCCGGCGCCGTTGGCGCCCACTATTATCAGCCTGCGCGTCTCCTGCAGCGGTTTCGGTGCAGGCCCGCCGGCCCTCGGTGGCAACTTTAGATTCATCTTTCAGTATTTGGCCCGAAATATAGCAAATATTCCCCTCCGCTGTTCCAAATATGTTGTAAAACATATAGCACCTCGCTTTCGCATCCCCCTCCGGCCGATAAGTTACAAATGGTTAAAATCATATAATCTGATTAGCACGCAATTAATTATGTACTGATGCATATAATCACCTTATCCTCACATCTCTCCGACGCTTTTTGCCTTGTTCTTCAGCCATAAAGCCACGGCCACACTCCTTCAGCGCAAGACAGGAATCACACAGAGATATGCGACCACAACATTAATAAATATTGAGAACGAAGTCTTATTTCTTATTTAAATTCAGTAATTTTGCACCATGGCTCGGATTATAGCAATAGACTTCGGACGAAAGCGCTGCGGCATCGCCGCCACCGACACGATGCAGATCGTGGCCAACGGCCTGTGCACCATACCCACGGCCGGGCTCAACGCATGGGTCAAGGCCTATGTGGCCCGCGAGCCCGTCGAGCGCATCGTCGTAGGCCTCCCCGTCACCCTGCGCGGAGAGCCCAGCGAAAGCCAGAAATGGCTGCGGCCCGCCATCGACCGCCTCCGGCGCGAGATTCCCGACATGCCCGTCGAATTCTTCGACGAGCGCTTCACATCCGCCATAGCCCACCGCGCCATGATCGACGGCGGCCTCAGCCGCATGGCACGACGCGACAAAGCACTCGTCGACGAAATATCCGCCACAATCATCCTCAACGATTATTTGGAAAGCAGACAATATAAAACCTCTAAATGAAACTACCCGTATATCTCTACGGCCACCCCGTACTGCGTAAGACAGCCGAGCCCGTAGCCCCGGGCCGCGAAGGCCTCAAAGACCTCCTCGACAACATGTTCGAAACCATGTACGCCTCCGAAGGCGTAGGTCTCGCCGCACCACAGGTCGGCCTCAGCGAGCAGATAGTTGTCATCGACGCCGACCCCCTCGGCGAGAACTTCCCCGAATGTGCCGGACGAAAGTTCGTCCTCATCAACCCCGAAATCGAAATCCTCGACGGCGAGCCCGTCACCCGCGCCGAAGGATGCCTCAGCCTCCCGGGGCTCAGCGAAAACGTGCGACGCACCGAGCACATACGCCTCCGCTGGCTCGACGCCGACTTCACACCCCGCGAAGAAGAAATCTCCGGATTCCTCGCGCGCATCGTCCAGCACGAATGCGACCACCTGCAGGGCAAAGTCTACATCGACCACATATCCCCCATACGCAAACAGCTCATCCGCGCCAAGCTCAACAACATCGTCAGCGGACGCATCCGCTGCGACTACCCCGTAAAATACGCGCCGCGCCGCAAATAAACGAAAAAGCACTCTCCGTACCACCACATAACACCCCCTCCCCAGATGGCAGACGACAAAAAAGTAATCTTCAGCATGGTAGGTGTCAGCAAAATCTACCCGCCGCAGAAACAAGTACTCAAAAACATCTACCTCTCGTTCTTCTACGGAGCCAAAATCGGCATCATCGGTCTCAACGGCTCCGGCAAATCATCCCTGCTCAAAATCATCGCAGGCATCGACAAGGAATACCAGGGCGAGGTAGTCTTCTCCCCCGGCTACTCCGTAGGCTATCTCGAGCAGGACCCGAAGCTCGACCCCGAAAAGACAGTGATTGAAGTAGTCCGCGAAGGCGTGCAGCCGATCATGGACATGCTCGCCGAGTTCGACAAAGTCAACGAAGCCTTCGCCGACCCCGACGCCGACTTCGACACACTCCTCGCACGCCAGGCCGAACTGCAGGACAAGCTCGACGCCGCCGACGCATGGAACATCGACAGCAAGCTCGAACGCGCCATGGACGCGCTCCAGTGCCCGCCCGACAATCAGCCCGTCGCCACACTCAGCGGAGGCGAACGCCGTCGCGTAGCCCTCTGCCGCCTGCTCCTCCAACAGCCCGACGTGCTCCTGCTCGACGAGCCCACCAACCACCTTGACGCCGAAAGCATCGACTGGCTCGAGCAGCACCTCCGCCAGTACCCCGGCACCGTCATAGCCATCACCCACGACCGCTACTTCCTCGACAACGTGGCCGGATGGATTCTCGAGCTCGACCGAGGCGAAGGCATACCATGGAAAGGCAACTACTCCTCATGGCTCGACCAGAAAACCAAGCGCCTCGCCCAGGAAGAAAAGCAGGCCAGCAAACGCCGCAAAACACTCGAAAGAGAGCTCGAATGGGTGCGCATGGCCCCGAAAGCACGACAGGCCAAAGGCAAAGCACGCCTCAACTCCTACGACCGCCTGCTCAACGAAGACCAGAAACAGCGCGAAGAACGCCTCGAAATATTCATCCCCAACGGACCACGCCTCGGCAACAAAGTCATCGAAGTGCACAACCTCGCAAAAGCCTTCGGCACGAAGCAGCTCTTCCGCGACCTCAGCTTCACACTCCCGCCGGCAGGCATCGTAGGCGTCATCGGACCCAACGGAGCCGGCAAGACCACACTCTTCAAGCTCATCATGGGCCTCGAACAGCCCGACGCAGGCACCTTCGACGTTGGCGAGACAGTGAAAGTCTCCTACGTCGACCAGACCCACCGCGACCTGCGGCCCGACGCCACCGTCTACGAAGTCATCTCTCAGGGCGTCGAATCATTCCGCATGGGAGGACGCGACGTCAACGCACGAGCCTACCTCTCCAAATTCAACTTCGCCGGAGCCGACCAGGAAAAGAAAATCGGAGTCCTCAGCGGCGGAGAGCGTAACCGCCTGCACCTCGCCATGGCGCTCAAGGAAGAAGGCAACGTGCTCCTGCTCGACGAACCCACCAACGACATCGACGTCAACACACTGCGCGCACTCGAGGAAGGCCTCGACGACTTCGCCGGATGCGCCGTCGTAGTCAGCCACGACCGATGGTTCCTCGACCGCATCTGCACCCACATCCTCTCTTTCGAAGGCGACGGCAACGTAGAGTGGTACGAAGGCTCCTACAGCGACTACGAAGAATACAAGCGCGCACGCAACGGCGGCAAAGAACTCCCGCGCCGACGCTACCGCAAACTCATGGACTGATGCTCAGGCAAAAGCGAATCGCACGCCACACACGCGGCGGCGCGGGGACAGCCCCCTCGCGCCGCCGCGCCGTGCCGTGCCACGCAGAAAAATCCCGTCCCTCCATGTTTCGCTTTTGCCACTTTGCATCTTTCATCCTCCTCATCACCACACTCCTCACCGGCTGCTCCACAACACGCCACGTCCCCCCGGGCAGGATGCTCCTGCGCGAAGTCGACATCGACATCACAGGCGACCGCGACCACGTCGACCCCGACGAACTCTACTACTTCCTCCGCCAGACTCCAAACCACAAAGTACTCGGATTCGCCAAGCTGCAGCTCGCCACCTACAACCTCTCCGGCAGCGACTCCACGCAATGGTTCAACCGATGGGTACGGCGCATCGGACAGCCACCCGTCATCTACGACCCGCAGCTCACCGACGCCTCCGTGCGCCAGCTGCGCACAGCCCTCGTCAACCGCGGCTACATGCACGCCTCCGTCACAGCCGACACCATCGTGCGACCCGGCGGACGCAAAATCGACGTCACCTACCGCATCGACACAGGAACGCCACACCGCATCGCATCTCTCGCCTACGACATCCCCGACTCAGCCATACGCACAATCGTCCTCGCCGACACCGCCGCATCAGCCATCCCCGCCGGCGGACCACTCGACCGCAACCGCCTCGACGACGAGCGGGCACGCATCACCACAGCACTCCGCAACCACGGCTACTACGCCTTCACCAAAGAATACATCTCATTCCTCGCCGACACCATCGAAGGCAGCCCCGACGTAGACCTGACCCTACGCATGCGCCCGCCGCACGCAGCCACCGAGCGCATCGACTCCGCCGCCACCGGACGCTACCGCATCGCATCCGTCACATTCCTCACCGACGCCGACGCACCCGCTTCAACACCACGCGACACCATCCACTTCCGCGACATCGACATCGTCTACGGCCCCGACCACTACCTCCGCCCGGCCGTACTCGAAGAAAAATGCTACATACGGCCCGGGCAGCCCTACAGCGCACGCGCCGTCGACCTCACCTACGAAGCCCTCTCCCGCCTCGGCATCCTGCGCTTCATCAACATCGAGATGCAGCCCGCCGCAGTCGTCGACGGCGAACAATGGCTCAACGCCGTCATAGCCCTCGGACGCAACCGCAAGCAAGCCGTCAGCGTCGAACTCGACGGAACCAACAGCGAAGGCGACCTCGGAGCAGGAATCGCACTCACCTACCAGCACCGAAACCTCGGCCACGGATCCGAACAGCTCACAGCAAAACTCCGGGGAGCCTACGAAAGCATCAGCGGAAACCTCGACGGGCTCATCAACAACCACTACACCGAGATAGCATCCGAAGTCGGACTCACATTCCCCAAATTCGAATTCCCCCTGCTCTCCCGGCGCTTCAAGATGAAAGTGCGCGCATCCACCGAATTCGCCGTATCATTCAACTACCAGGAACGACCCGAGTACACACGCCTCATCTTCGGAGCCGGATGGAAATACAAATGGCAGCAGCGAATGCGCGACTTCCAGTATCGCCACACATTCGACCTCATCGACATCAACGTAGTCCGCCTGCCGCGCTCCACCATCGACTTCCTCGACGAAATAGCACCCGACAACCCACTCCTCCGCTACAGCTACGAGGACCACTTCATCATGCGCCTCGGCTACACACTCTACCGCACCAACCGACGCATACCCACAGCCACCGTCAACGCATTCGCCATACAGCCCTACGTCAGCACTCTGCGCATCGCCGCCGAAACAGCCGGCAACCTCCTCTACGCCATCTCCTCCCTCGCCGGACAACACCGCAGCGAAGGAGCCTACAAACTCTTCGGCATACAATACGCACAATACGCCAAAGCCGAACTCGACTACACCTACACGCGCAACTTCAACGACCGTAACGCACTCAGCGCCCACATCGGAGCAGGCATCGCCGTCCCCTACGGCAACTCATCGATGGTGCCCTTCGAAAAACGATTCTACGCCGGCGGAGCCAACGGCGTCAGAGGATGGGGAGTACGCACCCTCGGCCCCGGCGCATACGACTCACGCAACTCCGTCAGCGACTTCATCAACCAGTGCGGCGACATACGCCTCGACCTCTCGCTCGAATACCGGGCAAAACTCTTCTGGGTCTTCGAAGGCGCACTCTTCATCGACGCAGGCAACATCTGGACAATACGCAACTACGCCACACAGCCCGGAGGCGTATTCCGATTCAACAGATTCTACCGCCAGATAGCCGCAGCCTACGGCGTAGGCCTGCGCATGGACTTCACCTACTTCCTCCTCCGCCTCGACCTCGGCCTCAAAGCCCACAACCCCGCCGAGGGTCAGGAACCATGGCCCATCATACACCCGCGGTGGAGCCGCGACGCCAACTTCCACTTCTCCGTAGGCTACCCCTTCTGACCCCTCCCATCCCCCATCCCGACCATGCACCAGCTCGTAATCTTCGACCTCGACGGCACACTCCTCAACACCATCGCCGACCTCGGCGAAGCCGCCAACCACACAATGGCCGCACTCGGCTATCCGCAGCACTCGCCACAATCCTACCCCACCATGGTAGGCAACGGCGTCGCACGCCTCATCGAACGCGCACTCCCCGACAGCGCACGCACACCCGACATCCGCGACCAAGCCCTCGAAATCTTCCGCGACTACTACGACCGGCACCTCGCCGACCACACCACACCATACCCCGGCATACCCCAACTCCTCGACGAACTCACAGCCCGAGGCATAGCCGTCGCCGTCGCATCCAACAAATACGAAGCAGCCGTCCGGCGCCTCGTCCGGCACTTCTTCCCCGCCATAGAGTGGGCAGCCGTCTGCGGCAACATCGAAGGCGTACCCGTCAAGCCCGACCCATCCATCGTATTCCGCATCCTCGCCGACCATCCCACCCCCAAAGCAGCCACACTCTACGTCGGCGACAGCGGCGTCGACATCGAGACAGCACGCCGCGCATGCCTCGACAGCGTAGGCGTCACATGGGGATTCCGCTCCGCCGCCGAACTCCGCGCCCACTACGCCACCCACATCATCACCACCCCCGCCGAACTCCTCCCCATCGCCCTCGCCTGACCCACCGCAGGCAGCTGTTTCAGAAACAAACGAGCCACCCCTCATAATTCCAAAACAAAGACGCCCGGACACGAAATTTGTCCGGGCGTCTTTGATAGTCTGAAAGGTTCAGACCCCGTTCCCCAATATTTGTTAACGCCGGGGTCTAAGTCTTCAATTGATGATTTCAACATCATCAAAATCAACCTTACACTTGCCAAAAGCGAAGAATCCAAAACCGTTGGAAGTAATGGGCACATACTTACACATAAGAGCCTGCACATCGTTCACGCGAAACTCCAGCTCTCCGCCCATATAGATTACTTCTATATCAAGCGCCGTAGTCTTCTTGCCTCTCTGGAGCTTGAACTGATTCTTCTGTTGACCAACGATTTTGCCCTCCTTCATTTTATAAAGCCAGGCACAGTCACCCTTGATCATGAACACAATACAGTTCATATCATCAAGATAATCCAGGATAATGCCGAACTGCTTTTTCCCTTCGAATTTCTCGACTGTTGCCGTACACTTAATATCGAACCCCTTTGCAGGGTCCATCGGAAGAAAAGAATGAGTGGCGACATTAGCCACCATATCGGCCAGCGGAGTATTGCTGTTATCGGATTTGCTTTCCAACCGCATTACGCCCTCTATTATATAGGCTTTGCCGAGATCTGCGGAATATTCAGTCCACTGCCAGGAATTGGAGTCGAAAGTTTCTTTCAACTGACTGAATGCATTGGTAGAAATTGCAACTACCAACGCAACAAGAATGATTACTCTTTTTGTCATTTTAGATGTGGTTTATTAGAGATTGAGGCCGGGACGACCTCAATCTCCGGGTTTTACTTCTCTCCCAAGCGGGTCTGGAATTCACTTATGAGCGACTCGAACTCCTTCATTATACGGTTGGTCTCCATAAATGATTCTTCCTTGCTGCGGCTTTGCATCGGAGCCATTTCAGACGTGAGTTTTATCTGGAAAGTAAGCTCCCCGCCGATGTTCGACTCTTTTATCGTAACACGGTGCCTCAGCGTTTTGCCGGCGTCAATATAATTCTTATAAAGCCACGGAGTCTGTATAAACCCCGACGCCATATCGGACGTCAGTATCTCATCGAAATACTTAAGAAGCACGCTGTGCGCCAGCTTCCAGGCATTATCCGCATTACGTTTGCCACTTCTCTTATCGTCCGAATATAAGGATTTATTGACCTTGACAGAAAAGAAATTGTTTGCGATTGAAGATTCTGCGGTCTGTCTTAACAGCATATCTTCCTTCAGCTTGATTTCTATAGTCTTTCTGCCGTCATTGCCATAAACACGGGTCGTAAGCGTTTCGTAGCCCGGTGCCGAGCACTCAAGTGAGATGAAATCCTTTTTCTTAATCTTCACTTTTGCCGAGCCTTCGCCATAATACGAGCCATTCACCTTAATTGTCGCATCGGAAGGAATCACAACAATCTGGATTTCTTTCTCTCTTCCTAAGAATTTGTTGATTTTACCCGACACCTCGTCCAGTTGAGCCGATGCGTCCGCAAAACCCAGAAGAAAGAATCCGACAAGCGTTATCACCAAGCGGGTCATGGCATTCCTATTTTTCTCCAAGACGAGACTGGAATTCACTGATTAAAGTCTCGAACTCTTTCATGATACGATTAGTCTCGAGAAACGACTCCTCTCTGCTGCGTCCCTGTATCGGAGCCATTTCGGATGCCATTTTAATCTGGAACGTCAGATCACCGCCGATATTGGACTCCTTTATCGTGACTCTGCAGCGAAGTGTCTTGCCTGCCTCAACATAGTTTTTATATAGCCATGGTGTTTGAATGAAGCCCGACGCGGCGTCTGATGTCATGATTTCATCAAAATATTTCAGCAACACACTATGCGCCATTTTCCACGCATTCTCCGAATTTCGTTTCCCCGTTGTCGGGTCATCGCTATACAGCGACTTGTTCACCTTCACCGAAAAGAAGTTGTTCGCGACAGAAGATTCTGTTGTCTGCTTCAGCAGCATATCTTCCTTCAGCTTGACCTCGATAGTCTTTCGGTCGTCATTGCCATAGATACGGGTGTTAAGGGTTTCATAGCCAGGGCAGCTACATTCGAGCGACACAAAGTCGTTCTTTTTGATTTTAAGGACTGCGCTCCCGTCTCCATAGTAGGAGCCGTTAACTTTGATTGTTGCCTCGGAGGGGATAACGACAATCTTTATGTCCTTTCCCCATGCATACACAGCGAAGACAGCTGCAATCAACATCAAGAAACTTCTTTTCATGATTGGTTCTTATGCGGTTCCCAGCTCCCATGAACCATTAAAATGCCGAAGCGTGGAACTGTATGCCACGTCTTAAAGTGAAGGTGCTAGGAATACCTTTGAGAACAGATGTGGAAACAGCCCCACGCTATGCGCGGGAACCGTCTGCCTACTCTTGTTCTCGTGGTTAAAGTTTCCTAGGCTTTTCACTTACAAGAAGAAGACATAACGCTTCTTTTTAATCAAATGTCGTGACAGGACTTACCTTGTCAGCCGCAAAATTACGAAATATTGGTCTATCCGGCAATAGCTTGCGCAAAATTAGTTCAAAATTAATTTGGTTCCCTGCCACACACATCCGAACAGCCCCCCGCCCGCACAAAAAAGCGCCGCAAGGAAAACATCTTCCCCTGCGGCGCAATCTATCTGCGGCAGTCTCAGAACGGGAAATTGATACCGAAATTAACCGACGCGTTGGAGCTCAGCGGCACAAACTGCTTCGTCACCTTGCCAAGCGTGTGGTCCATACCGACAAACATATTGAAGCCCGTGTGATGGAAACTCAGCAACCACCCGAACGACGTGCCGAACGTGCCGAAAGCCACATTAGCATCAGCAGAGAAACACTTTGCAGGAGCCACATTGGCCGACACGCGCGCCTCCGTCCAGGAATAGCGGCCCGCAAGACGCGTCGAGCTCAGCACGCCGAAACGCAGCTTGCGGTAGACCGGCAGAGCATACCCCACGCCCACGTTCAGAGTGGCCGCAGGCGAGTATGTGCGCGAACCCACGTTGCCATTGTCACTCAGCTGGTACAGAGCCCCCAGATCATCGCTCAGGCGGTCCCACTCCTTCTCGAAAGAGTTCGTCGCATCATTGTCCACGTTGAAGATATAGGCATCCGTGTTCACATGGCGCACGCCATTCGTCGACGCACACTTCGTATCAGCGTACGAGATCCAGCCCAGGTCAAGCACAGCCAGCGAAAACTCGAAGTCCTTCCACTTGTAGCTGGCGCCAAGGTCGAAGGCCATGCCGAAGCCGTTCGGCCCCACAGAGCCCTCACCGTCCATGTTCACGCCCGACACATACTCGCGGCCCTCCTTGTTCGTATCGTGCTCAAACTGAAGTTTGCCCAGATTGGCATATATGTCGGCGTCGCTCGTGCCGGTCCAGCCATCGGTGCCCAGCGTCAGATGCGCCTCATTGAAGCGCGCGTCCACATGCGCCACACCCACAAGAAACTTCATCGCGGCGCCCACGCGCAGTCCCGGCACCTGCCTGACGTCACGCGAGTGGTTCAGCGCCAGCTCGCCATAGCCTATGGCCCGCGCCGAGAGATTCTTTATGTCATACGTCCTGTTCGACACACCCTCCTTCACCAGAGAGAAAAACGATCCCGGCACCGACGCTGCCACGCTGGCACGCGCGTTAATCGACACCGTGTTGTAGCCGCCCCATGCCTTGAAGCCGGCCGAGAGCACGTTCACCCTCACATCGGCACCAATGCGGTTCTTGTCGTGGATATTCCCCATCACCTCGGCCACGCTCACGCCGGGATTGGTGAACAGACACGTCCGCCCGTCCACGTTGTACAGCACGCTCGAGAGATTCAGCGTGCCGTTCACGCCCACGTTGAGATTGCCCAGGCCGGGCATCGACACGAAGTTGGCGTCAGTGCGGGTACTGTCGTTTCCCGTCCCGTTGCCGAAAGCAGGATTCATCTGATAGCGATATGTGTATCCCTCCAGAAAATAGCCCGAATTGGTGTTCTGGGCGGGGAGGGAGATAGCGGCAGCCATAAAGCCACCGAGAGCGATATTACGGATAATGCGTTTCATAATGGCTTATAGGTTTAAAGTTCTTTTTCATACCAGCCGCTCACGCAGGCGCGGATATTCTTCAGCGATATCGTCTGCGACGGAGCAAGCGTCTCCACGCCGGCGCCGTGCACCGTAGCCACGAACTCAATGCCGTCGAGGTAGCGCACCTCGCCCGTCATCTCTATCGTCAGCGGAGCGTCAGTGCAGTTGGCCTTCACCTCCTGAGCCTTCACCTCCACGCCATGCATCCGCCTGCCGTCCTTGTCCAGCGGATAGGCCACGAGCGAAGCGTTCAGCGGAATGCTGTTGGTCACATCCACCCTGCACTCCAGACGCGTGATCGTCACAGCGTCCAGATCCTCGCTGCTCCAGCCCGTCTCCTTCTCGGAGTACACAATCACCGACCCCTCCTTCAGCGCAAGCGGAGCCAGCAGCTCGTAGCTGCCTTCCACGCCGGGAATATCCGTCCCCAGCGCGAAATCGCTGACACTCTGCCGCGGGATGCACGGCGACACAATCGAAACACCGATCTGTTCCGGCAGACCCGACGCAGCCGCACCTTCAGCGCTCCCGAGCAGGCCGTCGAGCGTCGGGAAAGCCACATAGCCCAGATTGGCCTTGAACGCCTCGGGTGTCGTCAGAGCATCCTGCGAGGGAGCAAGCACGACATTGTACGGACCGGCCACGCCGTGCTCAAAGCCCACCTCTATCGGCCCATCAGGCACAAAATCCAGCGTCGGAGCATCCTCGCGCAGCGCGCGCAGCTCTATGCCGGCACGGTAGCCCAGACCATTGTCCGCCACAGGATTGTTCAGCTGCAGATACAACTGCGGATTGTCTATCAGCAGATTCGTCGCGGGATCGTTCAGAAAATCGGGAATATCCGTGATGTCCACAGGCGCAATGTCCATGCCCTCAAGCGTGTACTCAATAGTGCCCGCGAACGCCGTCACCTCAAGATCGCCCAGCGTGTAGTCCGCCGCAAACTCCAGCGACGCCGGCAGCTGCACAGGCACCCCCTGCGCGTCACGCTTCGCAACTATCGTCAGCAGGCCGCTCTCCACCCGGAAAGCGCCCGAGAGCGTCAGCGAATGGTCTGCAGCTATCCCCGAGCCATTGGCCCTGAGGTCGATGGCCGTAGCCGTCAGGCTGATATCCGACTCCGTGCCGGCCACCTCATGTTCCGCTATGGTCCACAGGCCCGTGGCGGCGTCATAGACACCCTCCGACGCCTCCGCAGTCAGTCCCTTCGGCACCGAAATCACAAGGTCGCTGAAAGCGATTTTCTCAGCCACGGCATCCACATCCTTTGCCGTCAGATGAATATTGAAAGTCACAGGCTTCGTCCTCACCGAGAACACCTCAACGATAGCCTCGTCCACGCCATCGTCGCGATAAGAAAAATCGTTGCCCATCGGCTCGATGCCGTAAGTGCTCGTGCCGTCATAGTCCGCGCGCATGCCCGGATGCAGCGCAAGCGTCTCGACCGTAGGATTCAGCGCCGGAGCCGCAGCAGTGATATTATCCACACGGATAGCATCCGAGCCGAACGAACCCGTTTCCGACAGCGCATAAAACTCCTTGCCGTCTATCGTTACAACCTTGATTTTGCTGTCAGCGTCAGGGGCGATGATATCCGAGAGCCTTATCTCGTCGATATTCACCGGCACCACCAGGTCGTTGACAGTGATACGCGTGGTAGTGTCTACGTCCGAAAGGTCATATTTGTCGTCGACACACCCGCTCAGCGCCGCAGCCGGCAGGGCAGCCACAGCCAAAGTCTTAAGCCAGTGAGACATAATGTAGTGAATGATTGGTTATAAATAGTTTAATTAGTGTACTTCTTAGTTCCGGAACCGTGTGTTTTTGGTCTGTCAGAAAAATGGAATAGCACCTGTCCGTTACAGCTGCAAAGATACTCATTTTTTTCCAAATCCGCATCAAAAAAAATCCGCAGACGCACAACAAAACGCAGCAGAACAGCCCGATGCGACATCGCTGCCCCACCCCCTCCCCGCACAAAAAAAGCGCCGCAAGGAAAACCCGTTCCCCTGCGGCGCTCATTATAACGTCAGTCTCTTACTTGCGGCCGGGATTCACATCCAGCACCTCGATGTCGAAAATCAGCATCGCGTTCGGACCGATGCCGGCGCGCGGAGCGCCGTCAACACCATACGCAAGCTTGCCGGGGATGTAGAGCGTAGCCTTGCCGCCCTTGCCCAGCATCTGAAGGCCCTCGCCGAAACCGGGCACCACGCCCGCAGGCGACAGACGTGCGTCATCGCTGCTGTCGAACACCGTGCCGTCCACCAGACGACCCGTGTACTTGATCTGAGCCACATCGCGGCGAGTGATTTTCGCCGTGTCGCCGGCATTCTCGATCTTGTACGACAGACCGCTCTCGCTCGTCTGGATGGAAGGATCAGCCTCCTTGGCCACAGCCAGATACTTCTCGCCGGCAGCCACGTTGGCCAGAGCCTCGGGCGAATTTGCCTTCTTGGCGTTCTCAAAATCACGGCTCTCCTGCTGGATGCGGCCCATCAGAGCCTGATACTCCATCTGAGCCATGCCCGAGTAAGTGCCGTCGACACTGTCGGCAAGGAAGGCCTTCTTGAATGCGTTGAGCACCGCCGAGCGGTCCACCTTCACGCCGTTCTGCTCAAGCTGCTGAAAAGTGCCCAGCATCTGAAGGCCGATGTGCATGCCCACGGCCACGCCACGTTCCTCGGGAGCGCCAAGAGCATACTGAAGGCCCTTTAAGATGTCGGCCTTAGGCTGCTCGGCCTTCATGGCCGAGTCAAGGCGGCTGTAGTCAGCAAGCACGCTCGAGCCCACATAAGAGCCGAAAAGTGTGTTCACAGAGTCCGATGTTGCGGCCGAAACGGCAAACTTCTCGTCAGCACCTGCGGCTTCCGAGCCGTCCTTGTGCGAGCACGAGGCGGCGGTGATGGCCGCCACGACAGCTGCGCCAATCAAAATTTTCTTCATAATGTCTGTTATTTATGTGTTTGTTTTTCCGTATTTTGCATTGTGTGCCGCAAAATTAAGAAAAAAAACATTATCCGTTAATTTAATTATACTTAAAAGCGCACATTCAGCGCCGCACGCCGTTCAGCTCCACGATAAACTGCAGCGCCGCGCGCCCCGGGATTATTCCGGGGATGCCATCCTCGCCGTAAGCCTGCTCGGAAGGTATCGTCACGCGGTACTTGCCCCCGGGACGCATCATCGTCAGCGCCTCGGCAAGGCCGGGCGTCAGCTCCGACACGCGGAAGTCCACCGCGTCGTCCGTAGCGTCGAACACCGTCCCGTCGCTCAGACGACCCACATAGAACACGCTCACCGTGTCATCACGCCCCGGCATCGCGCCCTCGCCTTCGGTGATCACCTCAAGCACCACGCCCGTCGCCGTGCGCACAGCCCCCTCCTTCGCCGCAGCTTCGTCGAGGAAGCGCACCTGCGAGGCCGTGTCGAAGCTGTCCACGCCGGCCATAGGCTTCATCGTGTTCAGAATGTCGTTCACCAGCAGCTGAGCGCGCTCAAGGCTCATGCCCGTGTAGCGGCCCTCTATCGCCTTCGAGGCCATGGCTGCCACCGTCGCGCGATCCAGAGCCACACCGCCTTGCTCGAATTCGTCCACGATGCGCCCGATTGTCGAGCCCAGCACCGTGCCCACTGCCACCGACACGCTGTCCGGCACATCCGGCACAGGCGCCGCAGCCACGCGGGCAGGCATGGCGACAGCCGCCACACACACCGCAGCGGCCATCGCTATGAGCATCAGGCGTCTCACTTGCCTTCGATTTTCAGCAGCGTCACGTCGAAAATCAGCGTCTGGTTCGGGCCGATGGAGCCGCCTGCGCCCTGAGGGCCGTAGGCAAGAGCCGACGGGATGAACAGACGCCATGTGCTGCCCACAGTCATCAGCTGCAGAGCCTCCACCCAGCCGGGAATCACCTGCGTCACACCGAACGTTGCAGGCTCGCCGCGCTCCTCCGAGCTGTCGAACACCGTGCCGTCGATCAGGCGGCCCGTATAGTGCACCACCACGCGGTCCTGGGCCGTAGGCTGTGCGCCCTCGCCCTTGGTGATGATTTCATACTGCAGGCCGCTGGCCGTAGTGTGCACCTCGGGGCGCACGCCGTTCTCGTTCAGGAAAGCCTCGCCGGCGGCGGCGTTGATAGCCGCCATCTCCTTGGCAGCCTCCTGCTGTTTGGCCTCCAGAGCGGTGAAATACTCGCGTATCACCTCCTTCGCCTCGTCGTAGCTCAGACGGGGTTCCGCACCCTCGTACACAGCAGCCACGCCGGCGGCAAAGTCAGCGCTGTTCACCTTGTCGATACCCGAGGCCTTGAAATTGTGGCCCATGCTCATACCCAGCGCGTAGCTGAGCTTGTCAAATTCCTTTTCCATATTATCTTGTAATTATTAAATTAAAATTTCCTTATCAGTAAGTCCGCCCGATTCCCCCCGGATATTCAACAAACATCCCGCATCGCAGGTTCTCTCACCCGCTCACCTGCACCCCGATACCCGTCGCCGCAGTGATGCGCGCCGCTATAGCCTCAAGCTCCTCGCGGCCCACACGCTCCAGCGACTCCTCCGGCGTGCGCCTGTCTATCGTGTACAGCATGATTTCCCGCGGCCCTATGCGGCGATACGCCTCAATCAGCGCATCCACCTCCTCACGCGTCGAATTGTCCACACGCACGCCCCCGTGCTCCCCGCGCGTAATCATCGTCTGCACTATCGCCTGAGAGCCGAACGCAGCCAGCTGCTCCACCACGCGCTCCACCGTGAACGACCTCGACACAGGCCTGTCCAGCGCCCGCATCGTCGCCTCCACGGCGCTGTCAAGCTTCAGTATCGCATTGTCCGCGCGCCGCAGAGCCTCCACCACGTCCGCCCGGTGCAGCTGCGTGCTGTTTGCCAGCACGCTCACCCGCGCCTCCGGACACAGCGCGTCCCGCAACCGCAGCGTGTCGTCCATCACGCCCGCAAAATCCGGATGCAGCGTCGGCTCGCCGTTGCCCGAAAAAGTGATCACATCCGGCCGCACCCCCTCCGCGGCCATCGCCCGCAGCTTGGCCTCAAGCTGCCGCGCCACATCCTCGCGCCGCGGCAGCCCGCTCCGGCCCGCGCCCTGCGAGTTGAATCCCGCCTCGCAGTAAAGGCAGTCAAACGTGCACACCTTGCCGTCCGTAGGCGACAGATTCACTCCCAGCGACACACCCAGGCGTCGCGAATGTATCGGACCGAACACGGTCTCATGAAACAGTACCGTCTGCATCAATATCTTTCGTAAAAAACAACGTCACAAGCGCGGCAGCCACAGCAGCCGCAGCCACCACGCCGCCCACCGCCAGCAAATCCGCCGCATGCACCTCCACAGGATACACGCTCACCGTCAGCGCCTCGGCGTCGGCGCTCAGCCTCACAAGCCCGAAATGCTCCTGCACCAGACACAGAGCCACGCCCGCCACAGAGCCGGCCACGCCACCCGCAAGCGCTATCAGCACACCCTGCCACATAAACACGCCGCGGGCCATCCCCCGCGTGGCACCCAGCGCACGCAGCGTCGCCATGTTGTCGCGCTTCTCAATCACCAGCAGCGACAGCGTCGACACCACATTGAACGACGCCACCGCCAGAATACACACAAGCAGCATAAACGTCATCCACTTCTCCACAGCAATCATCCTGAACGAATCAGCGTTCAGCCGCGCACGCGTCAGCACCTCGACCCCCGCGCCCAGCGCAGCCGCCGCGGCCGCAGCCACAGCCTCCGCATCAGCGCCCGGCATCAGAGCCGCCTCCACAGCCGTAGCCTCGTCAGCTCCGTACTCAAGCAGCCCACGCGCCACCCCGATAGGCACCACCACGCGGTCAGCATCATAATCCGCCCGCTCCGTCTGCCACACCGACACCACCGCCAGCGAATCGCCGCGGAACGCCGTCGCAGGGTTCGCCGCATTTATCCTTCCCACACGCCGCGGCACATAAAGCCCCACCACGCTGCCCATCATCGGGCGCACACCCAGATAGCCTGCCACACCCACCGACAGATTGCCCGCAGCATATCCCCACACGCTGTCCGTCCCGAACTCCCCGTCAATCGTTATCGAATCCATAGCCGTCACACGCTCAAAACCCGCGTCCACACCCTTCACACGCACAGGCATCTGCGCCGAACCCGACACCGCCAGACCGCGCTCCTCCACCACAGCCACAGCCGCAGCCACCCCCGGCACCCCCTCCAGCGCCGCGCACACAGC